>NZ_JBBCGP010000001.1:1387804-1723109 GCF_037200945.1 Methylovirgula sp. | reverse complement strand
CTCGCCCCACTTGCCTTCCTCGCGAGTTTAAGCCCACGTTTCGCGGCAGCGCCTTTCACCGCGGTCATGGTTTTACTTCTGCCGACGATCACGCACGCAAGCGCGCTGCAATCGGCCTTCTTCCGCGTCATCGAAGTTGCAGTCGGGTGCGCAGTATCGCTCGCCGTCTCATTTCTCGTTTTCCCGCAGCGGGCGCACAACCTCGTCTACGATGGCGCGGCGAAAATCCTGATCCGTTTGGCGGATATTTTGCCCGTGCTCGTCGCCGATCTCAACGCGCCGCAAGCCGACACGCCGGCGCATCGGCTGCAACGCCATGTCGGTGACGCGTTTCAAAAGCTTGCTGCGATCAACATCGAGGCCGCACGCGAACGCTCGGCCTATCTCCATTCCGACCCGGACCCGCAACCGCTCATCGACGTGACGCTACGGCTGCGTCACGATATTGTCTTGCTGGGACGTGCGGCGACCGAACCTCTGCCGCCGTTCATTCTTGAGCGTCTTGCCCAGCCAATCGGACAATTCGCCGTCGCGGCGCGAGAGTTCCTGATCAGCGCCGCCGCCGCGCTCAACGCGCGCGCCGAGCCTGCGCCAATAACGCAAATCGATGCGGCCTTTGTGAATTTCTCCGAAGCATTCGCCGCCCTGCGCCGTGCGCAATTATTGCAAAATCTACCGACCGATGCGGTCGAGCGCATTTTCGCCCTGGGTTTCTGCTTCGAACAGATGCATACCGATCTTGCGACGCTCGGGGCCAGCGTCGGCAAAATCGCGCGGATGCCAAAATCAAGTGAGGCAAAAAAACCCGACGCGAAACTCGAAGAAATCGCTTAGAACCAAATGCGGTCCGGGCTTCTGTAGGCCGGCATTGAGTTCATAATGGCCGGCCGCATGTCGCCCGCCACATTGTGCCAAAGAGGAGTAGAGGAATGTCCAGCAAATCGAGCCCGCAGAGCAAGAGCTCAGAAACTGTGCCGCCCGCTTTGGCGACCCCGTCGGGGTTTGGCGCCAATGCGGTTCGCGACATCGCCGCCGCGCTTAACCTCGCTCTCGCCGATGTTTTCGCGCTCTATCTGAAGACCAAGAATTTTCACTGGCACATGAGCGGACCGCATTTCCGCGACTATCATCTTCTGCTCGACGAGCAAGGAGAGCAGATTTTCGCAATGACCGATGTGCTTGCCGAACGCGTTCGCAAAGTCGGCGGTGTGACGCTGCATTCGATCGGCGAGATCTCCCGCAACCAGCGCATCTTCGACAATGACGCGCCCTTCGTCACCCCGCAGGATATGCTGGCCGAACTGCGCGAGGACAATGCCACGCTTGCGAAGTCTTTCCGAGCCGCACATGAAGTCGCGGACGAACACGGCGATGTCGCGACGACGAGCCAGCTCGAAGTCTACATCGACGAGACGGAACGCCGGACCTGGTTCCTCAACGAAGCCAGCCGCATCGCACCGCGCTCAGCTTAAGCGGCGCAGTCCCATCCATATAAAAGTCCGCGCCTTATAAAAATGAGCGTTTCCCGCAAGCGGGAAACGCTCAAGGCTTTGGGGGGTCCGGATCGAGACAATCCGGACATTCAAAGGCGGCGTCTGTCGCTCGCCGCCTTGAAAAGGTGCAGCAATGCTGACCCTAGCGCCCGCTATCGGGAAGGAAAGTTCCGATTTAGGCCTCCGAAACGAGATTCGTTGAGGCGTAAATCGGGCGCTTTTACCCGGTGTTTCGGGGAAATTATCTCAGCTTCGGCGAGATCGGCTCAAACCACCCAAATAGACAGATATCCAGCGATCTGCTGGGCAAAACCCCGTCCGGCCTGAAAACTGCTTCTTGATCCGGCGGATCGCTTCGCCCATTTTGTTCGATCTGCGCTGGTTTACCGCGCGGTCTGAATGCGAGGCGGCGGCGCAATGGCGAAGTCCGCATGAATCTATGGACCAACTCGATTCGAAATATCAACCGTCTGCGTCTAGGTGCGCGGGCGGCGATGGGAGTTGCCATTTGCCTCCCTTTTCTCGTCGCCTCCCCTTCGTTGGCGCAATCCTGGTCGTCGAGTAAATCCGTCCAGATCGACCAGATCATCGCGCATTTTCGTGAGTTGAACGGTACCGACGAAGCCACGCTGCCAAGTATGAGCGTCTCGATCGGCATGGAGGGACGCCTCGTGGCGGCGAAAGGCTATGGCGCCAGCGACGGCAGGCCTGTCGATGGCCATACGCTCTATGAGATCGGATCGATCACCAAGCAATTCACCGCCGCTGTCGCACTTGAGATGATCAAAAACGGCGCCGTCTCGACCCGCTCCGGCAAAAAGCTCGATCTCGCGACGCCGCTTGTGGCCGTCTTCGACGATAGTTCTTTCTGGAAAGCGCAACCCTGGCTGACCGTCGGGCGGCTTCTGACGATGCGATCTAACCTGCCGAACTTCACCCGCCGGCCGCCGACTGGAACCGACCCCTGGCAGCCGATCGACGCCGACACATTGTTTCAGGATATCGAGAACCAGCCCCCTTCGACCGTCTCGGACGATTTCGATTACAGCAACACCAATTACTTTCTCATCGCAGAGCTGATGGAGCGATGCAGGCTGCCCGGCGAGGCCCAGCCGGAGACCTATCACGAGCTGCTGCGCAAGCGGATTTTCGAACCCGCCGGCATGGTCGAGACGCGCTTCATTGACGATGCGGACGCCCATTTCGATCCCGATGCCTCGGTCCTGCCCGCGGAGCCGGTCTCGGCGGCGCTGAAGGAACAGGCCGCCGTCTGGGCGCGGCCCGATTACGGCCGCCGGCGCCGGCCGGCCTTCACCAATCCCGATTGGCTCAAAGGCAGCGCCGACGCGGTGAGCAGCGCCGTTGACCTGTTCGCCTGGGACAAGGCCTTGATGGACCCGAAGATCGTGCCGCCGGACATCCGCGACACCATGCTCGCCGCCCAGGCACGGGTATCACCCATGATCTACTACGGCATGGGCTGGTTCTACGAGGAGAAGGACGACGCGGCTGTCTACAGCCATTCCGGCGCCGTCCCCGGCTACACGTCCTTCAACGAAATCGTCCGCCAGAAAGACGGGCACTGGTTTTCCATCACCATCCTCAGCAACAGCGACCAGCTTGATGGGCTCGACGACCTTGCCAACAGCATTGCCTACATCCTTGCCATGTAAGCCGGCTGCCGCGTCTTCCCGAATAGGGGGAGACCAGCACCCGGCGAACCTGCTATAAGGTGACAGATAAATGTCGCCCCCGTCGGGAAATTTCCGGAAATCGCGGGTCGCTTGTGAGGATTCGTCGTTGCCGTTGCGCCTTCTGCTCGTTCGTTCGATTGCGCTTATTTTCCTCGCAACGCTGGCGCTGAGCACCCTGCTGGTCTTCTGGCGGGCCTATGAAAAAGTCGAAGCCGACATGACCGCCTCGCTCGCCGCCGCGCAGCGGGCCGTCGCCAACGTCGCCGACGAAACCGACGGCATCACCCAACCGGGCTGGCGTCTCCAGCATATCGTCGCCAATTTCAACGGCGACAGAAACGTCCGCGCCACGCTGCAGACGGCAGACAACAGTCTGGTACATTCCATCCTCGCGCCGCCCGCGCGTCCGGTGCCATCGTTTCTCTACAAACTTCTCGCGGGCACGCCGCTCGTCGCGACAGTCGATCTGCCTTCGGCTTTGAAGAGCAGCGGCACGTTGCGACTTGAGACCGACGCGCATAACGACATCCTCGGCCTCTGGGATGACGCGAAGAATTTGCTATTTCTGCTCGCACTCTTTGCGGCGACGTGTCTCCTCGTCCTCTATTTCATGCTCGGTCGCGCGCTTCGGCCGCTGGAGGAACTGACCCGCGGGTTTGCGCGTATCGGCAATGGCGACTATCGCGCCCGCGTACCCGTCTTCGCGCCACGCGAACTTGCAAAGCTCAGCGCCGGCTTCAATGACATGGCGGTTCGTCTTTCGGAAATGGAACACCGCAATCATCGGCTGCACGAACAGCTTGAGACGGTGCAGGAAGAAGAGCGCATCGAACTCGCCCGCAACCTGCATGACGACATCAGTCCGCTTCTCTTCTCGGCCGACGTCGACGCAATGACCATCCGCGAATTGGCGCAGACCAAGGACTTTCCGGCCATTGTTGACCGCGCCCACGCTATTCGCGGCGCCGTCGCCGAAATGAAGCGAAACGTCAAGGCTATCCTCGGCCAGTTGCGGCCATCCGGCCTGCATGCGCTGGGCCTCGCCAGTGCCGTCGAGAACCTCGTATCCTATTGGAAGTCGAGACGCCCCGAGATCACCTTCAGCGTCAAGGCACCGGACAAGACCTGGGGGCCGCGTGTCGATGGCGCGCTTTACAGCATCATCCGCGAAAGCCTGAACAACGCGGTCAAGCATTCGCGGCCATCACGCATCGAAGTTTTAATCGAGGAAACATACGACGGCGGTTTTCTTGTCGCGCGCGTGTCGGACAACGGCGGCGGCTTCGACGCCAACAACGCCTCCGGAGGCTTCGGCTTGATCGGAATGAAGGAACGCGCGACGCTGCTCGGCGGCACTTTGACAGTCGACAACCGGAGCGACCGGTTGGGCGTCGTCGTCACCACACGCTTGCCCTTGCCGAGCGACGAGGACCTCGAATTCGCGCAGGGGATGGCGGCGCAATGAAGATCCTGGTGATCGACGATCACGGCATCGTCCGCGAGGGCGTGCGGCGCCTGCTCGGCACCATCCCCGGCTCCGAAGTCGTCGAGGCGGGCACCGCGCAGCAGGGCCTGTCGAAACTGCGCAGCGAATCGCCCGACATTATCGTCCTCGACATCAATCTCAACGGCAGCAGCGGGCTCGAATTGCTGCAACGGCTGAAGAACGAGAACAAGACGACGCGGATCGTCATGTTCACGATGTATTCGGAAGCCGGTTATGTCTCGCGTGCTTTGCGCGGCGGTGCTTCAGGATACGTGAGCAAGAGCGCGCCGGCCGACGAATTGGTCACGGCGGTCAAACGCGTCGCCGCCGGCCAGCGTTATGTCGATCGCGAAGCCGCGAACGAACTCGTCTTCTCGGCTTCCAATGAGGAAGACCCGCTGCAAAAGCTGAGCAACCGCGAAATGGAAATTTTGCGGTTGCTGGGCGAAGGCAAAAGCTTGCTGGAAATCGCCAATACCTTCGGCATTGCCTACAAGACCGTGGCGAATTCCTGCTCACGCCTCAAGGAAAAGCTCGGGCTTGAACGGACAACGGACCTCATCCGCTTTTCGCTGCAAAACCGCCAAGCTTAGCGATTTCAGCGCCAGTGGTGCTGCGAATTCATCTGCGCCTTCGCATGCGCCGGCGCCCTGACGAACGGAAGACACAGTTCAAAAAAAAGTGCGCCGGTCAGATAGCCGCCCTGGAGGCAGATCGCGAATAACAACCCGGCGAGAAAACCGTTCATTAGCGTCAGATGCGCCGCATGCGCATAGAGCGCGACGCCGAGAAGCCCGAAGAACGTCGCCACGCTGAGGACGAGAAATTGATAGCGGCCGGCAAGCAAAGCGCCGAAAGCAAACGAGATGAGCGCAAGTTGGATCATCAGAGCCTCCGCCCCAAGGATGCTCCGTTTCGCGATAACAAAAAGTTAACGCCCGGATTTTCGCTTGAGGCGAACGCCGCGGCGAGGCGACCGTTCCATGATCTGTTGTAGATTGCGAAACATATGCGTAGCTTGCCGACCCTGGCCCGGTGAGGGCCGCAGACTCTTTTCGACCTGGTGTTGCAGTTCAGCAGCGCTAAATTAGGCTATTGATCAGGCTTCACGGCTGGAGTTCCCACCTTGCGCTTCCGTATTCTTCTGCTGCCCGCGTTTTTGCTGTCCGCCAGCGCGGGGCTCATGAGCTATCCGGCATCGGCTTCACTCGACCGCATCCCGGTTTTGAATATGGAGAGGACCTGCCGCGCAGCGCAGAATTATGGGACGACCGATCCGAAGGAAACTTATCGCAATTGCATATTGGACGAGAAAGAGGCGCGCACGCAGCTCGGCCAGAAATGGTCGAAATTCAAGGCCACGAGCCGGCAGAGTTGCATTCCGCCGCATCCAATTCCCAGTTACGTCGAAATGCTGACTTGCCTGGAAATGTACCAGGATACGCTCGCGCCCTATCAAGGCGGTGCCGCGGCTGGTGGCGCAGCGACTGGCTACACACACGATTCAGCCCCGCCCCGGCCGGCGTTATCACCCGGTCCGCGTCCGGCGGGCAGTTTCTGACAAAGCACGCCCGCCGCACAATCGGCGCGCCGCGAAGCAACGGTGCGCCGCGCTTAACTCCCTTTTAAGCTTTGATTTTTCTTGATCGTGCGCGACTCAGCCGCGTGACAAATTTCGGGCGTGCGCTACGCACAATTCTGTCGCCCATTTGCCACATAGCGTCGCGAAATGCGGTGCTAAGCCGCACAAGCTATCGACCGTTTCGGGAAAATCTCTAGGATCGGCCTCGGAATAACTCGACTCATAATAGTTATAACGAGGGGGATACATTCGATGGCGAAATTTCCATCCGAGTCTCGCCGCAGCGGCCGCCTTGCGCGGATGGTCGTTTTCGCGGCGGCGGCAGCGGTGAGCATGGCGGCAGTCAGCCAGGCCCGCGCAGACGTTACGGACCAGCTGCTTGATCAATTGCGTGCCAAAGGCGTTCTGACGCACGGCGAATATTCCAAACTGAAGTCCCGCCACGCGGCGGAAAAGGCGGAAATGGGCCGCCCCTATAGCCGTCATTATTCGAAGGACGGCGTCGTCGTCGTTCCGGATGACCGCTATCTCACCCGCCTCGACAAGGGCATCGGCTTTCACATCCCCGGCCTGATCACCAAGGAAGGTGAAGTCGGCGCGATCGATGTGAAGATCTCCGGCGACCTCATTTTCGGTGGTGTCGAAGACTTCCAGCAGAAGACCTCGGGTTCCGCGATCGGCGGCGGCATCGTCGGCGCGACCACGGGCGCAAGCAAGGTTAACGCGGAAAACAACATCACCGTTGGCCTCCTGCCAAGCGCCATCGTGCTCAGCATAGCGACCAACCAGATGGGTTATGATCTCGGCTTTACGATCGGCGCCTATACGGGCGGCGACAACGTGACCGGTGTCGGTGGCGCCAACAGCGCCGGCAACGCGCAGGCGCTCGGTTCGCCCGGCATCGATCTTCGTCAGGTCTTCGGCACGGTCGGCACGCCGACCTTCGGTTCAGTCAAGATCGGCCGCGATCTCGGCCTCTTCGGGTCTGACGCCATCCTGAACGACGCAACATTGCTTGGCTTCGGCACGACTCCCACCATCAGCCAGAACAGCAACACGACACTCGGCCGTATTGGCGTGGGCTATGTCTATGCCGACTGGATTCCGCAGGTCACTTATACGACGCCGGATTTCAACGGCTTCACGGCGTCGCTCGGTGCGTTCGCGCCTTATAATGCGACTAATAGCCTGGCGGATCCGCTTGGCGGACCTGGCCTGCTGATTCACGAATCGGAAGCTCCAGAGGTGCAGGCCCAGATCAAGTGGAAGGGTGTGATTGCCCCCGGTGCGAACCTGACCGTGTCGGGTGACGGTGTGTGGCAGGAGCACAAGGCTGATATTGGCGATTCCGCCTTCCTTGCACCTGGCGCAGCTATCGAAAGCTGGGGCGTGGACGGCTTTGCCAAGTTGGATATCGATGGCTTCAGCTTCGTCGCCTACGGCTATTACGGCAAGGGCCTCGGCACGACGGGCCTCTTCCTGAACGGCTTCGACTTTGCCGGGGATCCGCGTACGTCCTTCGGTGGATACGGACAGGCGTCCTACACCTGGGATAAGTTCACCTTCGGCGCCAGCTTCGGCGTCAGTGCGCTTAACCTGACCGGCGCGGAAGATACCGGCGCCTATTACGCGACTGTTTCGCAATACCTGGTCAAGGATAACGAGAGCATCATCGGCTTCGCTCGTTATCAGCTGACTCCCTGGATGGCGTTGCAGGCTGAATACGGTCACTCCTGGTCGATCAACCAGTCCGGCGGCAAAATCTCCGTGGACGATATCGCCTTCGGCACGGCTTGGTTCTTCTAAGCCAAGGTCTTCTAAGCCAAGTCTGACGGCTTGAAATCAGCGCCGGATGGGCAACCATCCGGCGCTTTTCTTTTGCGCCATCGCTTTTGTCCGGACACTTTGCCCAAGTGCTTGATGCAAAGCGGCAAACTGTCATCAAAGTGCCACCCGACTCGGCCAAGGACATGATTTCTCTACCGGAGTCGGAACCGTGGCGAAAAAGCATTTCGACGGCCTCGCCGTCCGGACACTCTTCCTGTCCGATCTGCATTTGGGAACAAAAGGTTGCCAGGCAGGTCTACTGCTCGATTTCCTCAAGCATTGCGACGTCGATACGATCTATCTCGTCGGTGACGTGATCGACGGCTGGCGGCTGAAATCCGGCTGGTATTGGCCGGAAGCGCACAACAATGTCGTCCGCAAGCTGTTGAAACGCGTCCATAAAGGCGTCAAGATCGTCTATATTCCTGGCAACCACGACGAATTCATGCGCGATTACGTCGGGCATAATTTCGGCGGTATCGACGTCATGGATACAGCAATTCACGAGGGGGCGGACGGCAAGCGCTACCTCGTCATGCACGGCGATCAGTTCGATCTTGTCGTCCGGCATGCACCTTGGCTCGCCGTGCTCGGCGATGGAGCTTACGATTTGGCCTTGGGGATCAACACCTATCTCAATATGGTCCGCCGGCGGCTTGGACTCGATTATTGGTCGCTGTCGTCCTGGGCGAAATTGAAGGTGAAGAGCGCCGTCAACCATATCGGCCGTTTCGAGACCGCGCTCTCGGGCGAGGCGCGCCGGCGCGACGCGCAGGGCGTGATCTGCGGTCATATCCACCATGCCGTGATCCACGACGACTTCGGCGTCCGCTACATGAACACGGGCGACTGGGTCGAAAGCTGCACCGCGCTGGTTGAACATTTCGACGGCCGTTTCGAAATCATCCACTGGGCCGACAAGGTGCGCGAAGCCAAGGAAGCCATTGCAGGCATGCCGCAGCACGAGGTCGAGGCGCAAGAGGTTGAGGCTTCTCCGGCGTGACCAAGCTTCTCATTGCCACCGATGCCTGGGGACCACAGATCAATGGCGTCGTCCGCTCGCTTGAGAATATCGCCGCCCATGCGGCGAATTTCGGTGTCGATGTCAGGTTTCTGACGCCGGCGGATTTCTGGACCCTGCCACTGCCGGGCTATCGGGAAATTCGTCTGGCGCTGGCCAATCCGCGCAAGGTCGCGGGCTTTTTCGCTGAGTTCAACCCCGACTTCATCCATATCGCGACCGAGGGGCCGATCGGTCTTGCCACCCGCCGCGCCTGCCTGCACGGCAAGCGCACCTTTACGACGAGCTATCACACCCGCTTCCCGGAATATGTCGCCGCGCGCCTGCCGGTGCCAATGCGGGTGAGTTATGCTGCCCTGCGCCGCTTTCACAGCGCCGCCGCGGGCACGATGGTCAGCTCGCAGAGCCTGGAGAATATCCTCGCCGGCCGCGGCTTTCGCAATTTGATGCGTTGGTCGCGCGGTGTAGACGGCACCTTATTCCGGCCTCGGCCGGAGGATGCGTTGGCGGGGTTGCCGCGCCCCATCTTCCTCTTCGTCGGCCGCCTTGCGGTCGAAAAGAATATCGAGGCTTTCCTCAAGCTCGACCTGCCCGGCTCGAAGGTCGTCGTCGGCGATGGGCCACTGCAGACGCGCCTCGCCGCGACTTATCCCGACGCTCATTTTCTCGGCGTGCGCAGCGGCGAAAGTCTGGCGCAGGTCTATTCCTCGGCCGATGTCTTCGTCTTCCCGAGCCGCACCGACACGTTCGGTATCGTTCTGCTCGAAGCCCTTGCTTCAGGGGTTCCGGTCGCGGCCTTCCCGGTCACAGGTCCGCTCGACGTGATCGGCGATTCGGGCACCGGCGTGCTCAGCCACGATCTGCGCGAGGCGGCGCTCCGCGCGCTCGACATCTCGCGCGAACATTGCAGCAGATACGCTGCGAAGTTCACCTGGAAGGAAAGCGCGCGGCAGTTCTTCGAGAACATCAGGGTCGCACAAAACCAGGGCGCGACGATCAAACTCGCCAATCTCGCCGAGCCGGCCTGAGTCGGCGCCTCACTTCCCCGTCAGATCCAGCGCCGGCGTGAGATCGCCGAGTTTTGGCTCGCCCGCCATCGCCGCGTCGCGGACCTTCAGTCCCGCCAGTTCCGGCAGGCCGAAGCGCCTTGTAATCAGACGCAGGATCGAGGTCGTGTCGTAAAGCGTGTGATCGACGAGGCCGCGCCGGGCGAAAGGCGAAATGATCAGCGTGGGCACCCGCGTGCCGGGGCCGAAGCGGTCACCCTTCGGCGGTGCGACATGATCCCAGAAGCCGCCGTTCTCATCATAGGTGATGACCACGACCATATGCGGCCATTGCGGGCTTTTCTCCAGATGCGCGACGAGATCGGCGAGATGCGCATCCCCCGAGAGCACGTCAGCATAGCCCGGATGCTCGTCGAGATTGCCCGGCGGCTTGTAGAACGTCACCGGCGGCAGATGGCCGGCGTCGATATCCGCGACCAGAAGTTCGCCGCTCAGGCCCGCGTCGCGCAGATGCGCCGTGCGCGCCTTCGTGCCCGGCGCGAGGAATTTGAAATAGTCGAACGGCTGATGATGGAAGATCAGCGCCTTCACGGTCTTCGGGTCCTTGGCGGCGAGCGCCGCACCCCAGCCGCCAGCATACCAGGCCCAGTCGATCCCCTTGTCATCGAGGAGATCGCCGATCGTCGTTTCTATTTGGGGCGGCAGCGTCGTGGGGGAGGCGGGATCGGAGAGAGCCGGATCGGTGCCCGCCGGCGCCGGATTGCCGCTCGGCTGATAGGCCGGCTGCATGGTGTTGATCGCATAAAAATCCGGCGTCAGCGCGCCGTCATTGACGAATTTCGGCGATCCGTTGAGCGCGGAGGCGGGCGAATCCGATGCCAGTTTCAACGCAACACCGTCCGCGTCGACGACAGAAATCTGAGTCTTGGCCGGGCTTCGGCTGGCATTCGGATAGACGGGCGCGCAAGCGCAGATCAGTTCGAAATGATTGAGAAACGAGCCGCCGAAGCCGCCCATGAAAAAATTGTCCGCCAGCACGTATTTTTTGGCGATCCGCCAGAGCGGCAGATGCGATCCGTCATAATGGCCCATGACGAGGCCGCCGGCGTCGCTATAGGCGGCAAAAAGGTCGTTCTTGCCGCCGTCGATCTGCATCTGATTCTGATAGAAACGATGCACGAGATCGCGGGTCTTCACGCCAAGCGGCAGGTTGAAACCCTTTGGATCGTCGATGGCGAATGGCGCGTTCGGCAGGCCTGCCGTCTTATCCTGTGGGATCAGCGGCGTCACATGCTTGCCGGTGAGACCACCCCAGACTGGGGGGAGTGAAGGCAAGAGCTTGCCGTCGCGGTCGTGTTGCTGGAATTGCGCGGGGGCGAGATGGGTAAGACCATTGGCACCGGGAAATTCGCCATAGAGGGCATCGAAGCTGCGATTCTCGGCGTAGAGCACGACGATGGTCTCGATTTGATCGAGACCGGCGGCCCGCGCGGGGATCAACGCCTGCGTCGCAAAACCCAGCGCGGCACACGTCAGCGCGGCGGCTCTCATTCCACTCATACCTGATCCCCCGAAACCGATGAGCGGATTAGACATAGACCTTTTATGACAAAGGTTTGACGCGACCCCCGACTCTCTGGCCGCGCCGTCTTCCCACACCGCCATTTGATCTTTCCGCCTTCGTCTGATTGGAGAGGGTCAGGCGGCTGCAAAGAATGCGAAGGCGCCGTTTTCAATATTCAATGCGGCCCCACATGCTCTCGACCCTCTCGGTCGTCCTGCCCATTTTTGCGGTGATCTTTGCCGGCTGGCTGGCGCGACGCCTCGAACTCCTCGGACCGGCGGCGACGAGCGAACTCAATCGTTATGTCGTCTATCTCGCGCTCCCCGCGCTGCTCTTCGACGTCATCGCACGTGCGGACGGGCGCGAAATCTGGCAACCGGGATTCATCGCAGCCTTTGGGCTGGCGGCCCTGGTCTGCTTCGCGCTGACGATCGCCGTCCGGCTCCGCCAGGGAAGCGCGCTCGCCGATGCAGCGGTCGATGGTTTGAACGGCGCTTATGCCAACACGGGCTACATGGGCTTTCCGCTCGCGCTTGCTGCCTTTGGCGCGGCGTCGCAGGCGCCCGTTCTCATTGCGACGATCCTGACCGTTTGTCTCATCTTCGCGCTCGGGATCGTGCTGATCGAGATCGGCCTGCAGAAGGAGCTAAACCGGCTGAAGCTGGTGCTCCGTGTCGCCGGCACGCTGGCGCGCAATCCGCTGATCTTTTCGCCTGCCCTCGCCGCAATCATCCGGCTTGCCGGTTTCGGTCTGCCGCAGCCGGTCGAGGCTTTCGTAAAATTATTGGGCGAATCGGCCGCCCCCTGCGCGCTTGTCGGGCTGGGTCTGTTTCTCGCCGAAAAGCGCGCGGCGAGCGAAAGCCGCTCCGGCGTGACCGCCGCCCTCACCGCCGTCAAACTTCTGTTGCAGCCTTTTCTGACCTGGATGCTGGCGGCTTTCGTCTTTCATCTCGCGGCCTTCGAGACGCATGCCGCAGTATTGATTGCGGCGCTGCCGACCGGAACGGGTTCATTCATGCTGGCGGAATTCTACCAGCGCGAGGCGACGACGACCTCGCGCGTCATTCTCATCTCGACCTTGCTCTCGGTCCTGACATTATCGGTCTATCTCGCCGCCGTGCGCTAGAGTGGTGTATCTTCATCCTGAATCGCCCGGCCTGTTTAAGTTTTTACGATCGCATCGAATTCATCCGAAAACCAGCATCGCTAGCGATCTATCGCAACAGCGAGATCGCAAGGCATTTTTCGATTCGATGCTCTAGCTTTCGCCGAGCCATTGCTCGCCGACAAGTTCGCGACGCGCCCGCTCCAATTCTTCCGTATAACGGCGCAAGACATGGGCCTCGGTCAAAAGCCCAATCGGTTTGCTGTCACTGTCGATGACGGCGAGCGCTTCGCTTTGCGTGCGATCGAAAAGATCGGCCGCTTCCTTGATATTCAATTCCGGCCGCAAAACCGTCTCCGGTTCACGCAGAAGCTGAGGCAGCCGCGGAGGGCCGGCTTCAACCTCGACATCTGCGAGATGGGCGTCGGCAACATTGATGAGACCGGCATAATGGCCGGCCGCATCGATTCCGGCGACCCAATTCGTCGAACCAAGAGCGAATTGCTTTTTGAAGTCCTTCAGATTTTGGCTTGCGGGCGTGACGTGCAGATCGGTCCGCATCAGTTCGCGCACGGTCAGCGCGCGCATCCAGCCGACATCCTGGGCACTGCGGATCGATTCGCCGCGTAAATGCAGCCGCCATGTCGCGAAGGAATAGCCGAACGTCCGGCGCACGACGACAGAGACAAGCGCGGCAATTGTCAGAACCACCAGCGCCAGCGAGAAGTCCCCCGTCGTCTCGAGCGCAAGGAAGCTCATAGTCAGCGGCGCGCCGATGATGGCGACGGCCAGCGCCGCCATGCCGACGATGATATAGGTAGAGGCATCGGGCGCCACGGCGGGTACGAGCAGGAGCACAAGCGCGCACGCGATCTTGCCCATCAGGCCGCCGAGATAGAGCGAGGCGAAGAACAGGCCGCCGCGAAAACCGGAGCCGATCGAAATGGCAGAGGCAATCGATTTCAGCGTCACGATCGCGATCAGCAGCGCAAGACCCGGCCCATTGGTTTGAAAAAGCGACGCAAGCGCGCCATGCCCCGACGCTAAAACATGCGGCGACGCCAGGGCCAGAACGCCGACGAGAAGTCCCCCGGCGATTGGTTGAGCGGCCGCGGGGACACGGCTGCGTTTGAACAGGCTTTCGACGAAGGTCACGCCACGCATGACACCGATGCCGACCGCTGCGCATGCCACCGCGAGACTCAAAAAAGCGACGAGATCGAACGGCGTCACATGTCGCGCTGGCACGAAATGGCCGACGAAATTCGCGTCGATGCCAAGCGCGCGCGACGCGAGCACCGCGCTGATGGAAGCGGCAATGACCGGCACAAGACCGAACGACGTGTAAGTGCCGATGATCAGTTCGAAACCGTAGAAGGCGCCCGTCAACGGCGCCTGAAACGCCGCGGCGATGGCGCCTGCCGCGCCGCAGCCCACGAGCGTACGCATGTCGCTGCGGCGCATTCGGAACGTCGTGCCGAACAGCGACCCGAAACCCGAACCGATTTGCGTATAGCCGGCCTCAAGCCCAACCGAGGCGCCGAAGCCGCAAGACACCACCGTCTGCAGAGCGATGAGGCTGCTGTCGATGAGCGACATGCGGCCGCCGTGCAGCGCGTTCGCCTCGATGGGATCGACCGGCCGGCGCGGTCGCCAGCGTTTGATGAAGATACCCGTGAGGCCAAGGATCGCGCCGCCGATCGCCGGCACGATGACGAGATAGGGCGCATGTAAATGCGACTCGCCGCTGAGGCGCACATCGGCCGGAACGCCGAAACAGATCTGGTGGAGCAACTGGACAGCGTCGGAGGTCAGCGCCACCAGCACCGCTGCCACGAGACCCGTGGCGATCGCCAGAATGATCAGCGCCGGTTCGCTGCGCCGGACCAGACCACGCCAGCGCGCGATTATGCCAACTGGGTCGGGCTTTTCGCCAGATCTATCGGTTGGTGCCGAAGCGGCAAGAGTCATCGCCGTCCTCGCCGGAGCGGATACGAAAAGCGGTGCAGTTCCGCTAAATCCCGCGCCAACATGATTGGAATCGATCGGCCATATGACGCAGACGCGCCGCAAAGACAATCGCTCCACAGGCGAGAAGGCGCGCTGGCCGGAAGCCGCGCGACTTTTAAAAATGTTTCGCTTTAGGCCGCTTCGCTCGCCACGGCGGGCAGAACATGCTCCAGCGCGATCCAGCTGATCATGCGCCCGTCGATCGCGAGCACGCCGCGGGTGAATAATTTAGCCATCTCGGAGGCGACATCAGGGGTCGGCTGAATGTCGGTGTCGGCGACCGTCAGAATATCGAGCACGGCATCGACAAGCAGGCCGACGACCTGACGCTCGACTTGAACGACCATGATGACGTGGCGCACCGTCGGATCAGTGGCCGGGAAGCCGAGCCGGGCCGCGAGATCGACGATCGGCAGCACCGCGCCGCGCAGGTTGATGACGCCGCACACAAAGCTCGGCGCACGCGGCAGTGCGGTCGCAGGCGTAAAGCCGCGGATTTCGCGCACCGACATGATATTCACGCAAAATTCCTGCGCGCCGATGCGAAAGGCGATCAGTTCGCGCCGTTGGGTTTTGTCTGCATGCGGCTCGTCCATGAAATCACCTGAATGAAAATGCCGCGTGCCTGCGGCGGGGGTGAATTGCTCGGTACAATATGCTCGAAAAAAGTGAATAAAGTCGTAGTGAGAGGGCGCTGGCGACGCTGGCCGACTTGAGACAGCGCTGGCGCATCGCGCCGTTTTGACGCAAAAATCTTTTGGATTTTCAGGAGGCATTTTCCTCTTGCCGCAAAGCGCCGGCATGTTCGTCTGTCTCGTCGGCCCAAGCGGCGCCGGCAAGGATACGTTGCTGCGCCTCGTCAAAATCAAGCTTGCTGCGCAGCCCGGCTTTATTTTCCCGTGCCGCCGCGTCACCCGCACGGCCTCGCCTCATGAAGACCATCTCGTTCTGACTGAAACCGCCTATCTCGAAGGAATTCGCACGGAGCGTTTTGCGCTCGCCTGGCGCGCGCATGGTCTTGGCTACGCGATCGACCACGACGTTCTGCCGGCGCTCGCCGCCGGCCATATCGTCACCTGCAATGTCTCGCGCGACGCGATCGCCGCTGCGAAGCTGCATTTTCCGCGCATCGCGACGGTGCTCGTGACGGCGTCAGCAGACATTCTCGCCACGCGGCTTCATGCGCGCGGACGCGAGACTTCAGCCGGCATCGACGAGCGGCTCATCCGCAATCGCGAATTTTCCGAAAATCTCGCCGCCGATTTCGTCGTCGACAATTCCGGGGATGCGGCGACAGCCGCTGCGCAGCTTGCGGCCATTTTGCAAAACCTGGCTGCCGCCCAGCCAATCGCGGGCGCTCTTTAGACAGGACCAATCTAATCTACTGACAAAGAATGTATTTACATAAATAGTCTATGAAAATAGTGTACTATAATAAATTGATAAGGGGAGCTGGATTTCATCATGACAGACACGGCGATTCCGCACGTTGAAAGAACGGCGGTGAATCTGAGCGAGGATTGGATTTCCGCCATCCTCGGCACATCGATTTTCGTCCTAGCATTGCTGGGATTGAGTGGTGTTGATTTGCTCGGCTGGGCGGCGACAGCCAAAATTTGGCTTGTGCCCGATACGGCACTGGCGCCAATCGGCAAATCCTACGCGGCGCTTGGCGGTCTGCCGGCGCTCGTTTTGACCTATGTCGTGCTTCTCGCGGTGCTCAGCGGCGCCGCCGCCCTGCTGCGCGCCAATGTCGGCCGTTTCACCCTGACCTTCTCGGCGGTCTTCTGGCTTGCCTCGATCGCCTGGATCATCGGCAGCTACGCGCATTTCGCGGCGGCGACGCCCGCGGACATCGCCAAGACCGGCGTCACCTGGTCTCTGCATCTGACCCCCGAGGGTGGGCTGATCCTCGCCCTGATCGCCGGCCTCATCGTCGGCAATTTCTTCCCGCGATTTGCCGATTGGCTCAGTGAGGCGATCCGGCCGGAATTTTACGTCAAGATCGCCATCGTGATTTTGGGCGGCGTCATCGCCATCACCGTTGCGGGCAAGCTCAATCTGGCCTCGACAGTTTTCCTGCGCTCGCTCGCCGCGATCGTCGAAGCCTATCTGATCTATTGGCCAGTGGTTTATTACATCTCGCGGAAATATTTCGGCTTCTCCCGCGAAGCCGCCGTGCCGCTTGCCTCCGGCATTTCGATCTGCGGCGTCGCCGCGGCGATCGCCACCGGCAGCGCCATCCGCGCCCGTCCGCAAGTGGCGGTTCTCGTCTCTTCGCTCGTCGTCGTCTTTGCGGTGGTCGAACTTCTGATCCTGCCGTTCCTCGCTAATACATTCCTCGCGCATGAGCCGCTCGTCGCAGCAAGCTGGCTTGGTCTGGCGGTGAAGACGGACGGTGCGGCGGTCGCTGCCGGCGGCATCGCCGAATCGCTGATCAGCGCCAAGAACGCCGCTGCCGGCATCCATTACGCGCCGGGCTGGATCCTTGGCACGACGACGACGATCAAGGTCTTCATCGATGTCTTCATCGGCATATGGGCCTTCGTCCTCGCCCATATCTGGACGACCTATATCAATCCAGAGGTGGTGGGCGGCAAGGCCAAGCTCATCGAAATCTGGGAGCGTTTCCCAAAATTCATTTTGGGCTTCATCCTGACCTTCGCGCTCGGCCTCGTCGTGGCGCTGACCCTCGGCAAGAGCCATGCGGCGGCGCTCAAATCCGTCGCTGACGAGGCGAGCGTCTTCCGCGTCACCTTCTTTGTTCTGACGTTTTTCTCGATCGGGGTTTTGTCGAACTTCCGCCGCCTCTGGGCCGACGGACTCGGCAAGCTCGCGGCAGTCTATTTTGTCAGCCTGTTCGGCTTTGTCATCTGGGTCGGCCTGTTCATCTCGTGGATTTTCTTCCACGGCGTCAAGCCGCCGCTCGCCGGCTGAGCCCAAACCACGTCAGGAGCTTAAAATGTCGCAGATTGATCTGAAGACCGAAGTGCAAGGCGCCCAGGCCGAGCCGCTGCTGCCCATCGAAAAGAAGTTGATCGGGATAAGCCTCGGCATCGGCGTCACCCTATTGGTGATTCTGATCGTCGTGAACTTCCTTGGCCTCTTGTAAGTTTGGCCCTCTTATAAAATCCCGCGCCAAAATGGCGCACCAATGAGCGGCCGGGACGCCTTAGATGGGCGTCCCGGCGTACTGTCATCGTCGCGACACGCTCCCCTTAAAATTGTTGGGCCTGAGCTGGCTCTTGCGACTTGCAGACGACTGCGCAAAGCCCTGACGCAACGCGCAAATTCCAGCAAATTCAACTTTCCGAATCCTGTTCGTAAGTCCGGGCCCCGCGCGCCCAACGCCAAGAAGAAGTTCTTGCAGGCCGAGCCGAAGCGGGCCTAACATCTGCTTATGGCCGAGACGCTCATCACCATCCGAGACGCTCGCGAAGCTGATGCCGAAGCAATCGCTGAGGTGCATGACGCAGCGTGGCGGCATGCCTACCGCGGCATCATTCCGGGGCGTGAACTCGAACGGATGATCGCACGGCGTGGGCCGACCTGGTGGCGCTCCGCCATTCAACGGCGATCCCGCCTCGTGGTGCTCGACTTCGACGACGCGATCGGAGGCTATGCGAGCTACGGGCGCAATCGCGTTCCAGCGATGAATTTCGGCGGCGAGATTTTCGAGCTCTATATCGCGCCGGAATTTCAGGGCCTGGGCTTTGGCAAGCGGCTGTTCAACGCTGCGCGCAGGGACCTTGCCGAACATGGTTACTCGTCATTCCTCGTGTGGGCCCTCGCCGATAACGAGCCGGCGCTCAGTTTCTACGGCCATCTCGGCGGCACTTTGGTGCGCCGCGCCTTCGAACGGTTCGGCAGCGAGCAGCGCGAGCGCGTCGCCTTCGCTTTCCAATAGCGGCATGATCGGGTATTGAGCGGCGCCCCTTACGCGCAGACGCGCAATTCCCAATTATAGGATCAGCTATGAATCTCGATGCCGTTCCCGCCGGCAAGAACCCGCCTGACGACATCAATGTCGTCATCGAAGTGCCGATCGGCGGCGAACCCATCAAATACGAAATGGATAAGGCGTCCGGCGCACTGTTCGTCGATCGCTTTCTCTATACGGCTATGCGTTACCCTGGGAACTACGGCTTCGTCCCACACACCCTGTCGGACGATGGCGACCCTTGTGACGTCATTGTCGTCAATACGCGCGCGATCGCGCCGGGCGCGGTGATGAATTGCCGCATCGTCGGCGTGCTGCTGATGCAGGACGAACAAGGCGGCGATGAAAAGATCCTTGCCGTTCCTTCGTCGAAGCTCACGACGCGCTACGATAAAATTCAGAATTACACCGATCTGCCGCAGATCACGATCGAACAGGTCGAGCATTTCTTCACCCATTACAAGGATCTCGAACCCGGCAAATGGGTGAAGATCCTGCGTTGGGGTGATGCCGCCGAAGGGCGGAAGCTCATTGTTGACGGGCTGGAGCGCGCGAAGAAAGCAAAGGGCTAAGACCGTCCTTACGAGCCGTCATTGCGAGCGAAGCGAAGCAATCCATAGACTGAAACTGGATTGCTTCGTCGCCTACGTCTCCTCGCAATGACGAGGTGCTACTTCTTCCGCGACAGTTCGAAGACCGCCTGATCGCCAATCAGGTTCAAGACCCACCACGGCGCGCCGACGCGCAGCGGCCGGCCTTGCTGATCGAGCGCGATCGAACGCTCGGTCTTCGCGCCGATCTCGTCGACCAAGCCGATGAAGTCGCGGATCGTACAAAAGTGGATGTTCGGCGTTTCGTACCAAGCGGCCGAAAGACTTTTTGTCACCGGCATCCGGCCCTTGAGCGCGATCTGCGTGCGGATGCGCCAATGGCCGAAATTCGGAAACGACACGATGGCGTGGCGGCCGATGCGCAGCATGTTTTCGAGCACGCGACGGGGGTGGCGCGTCGCCTGCAAAGTTTGCGACAGCACAACGTAATCGAACGCGTCGTCCGGATAATCAGCAAGGTCGGTGTCGGCGTCGCCCTGGATCACGGACAGGCCTTTGGCGACGCAATCGTTCACGCCGCTTTGCGAAAGCTCGATGCCGCGCGCATCGACGCCGCGCTCTTCAGCGAGAAGTCGCAACAACGTGCCGTCACCGCAGCCGACATCGAGCACGCGGCTCTTCGGCGCGACCATGTCGGCGACAACGAGAAGATCGATACGCGCCGTCTGCGACAGCATGACGGCGGTGCGCGTCCCGTTCGCCATTGTCAGGCCCCGGGAGACGCAATGCCGCGCGCGCGCGCCGCGGCTTCAAGAAAGCCGCGCGTCGTGGCGATGAAGTCCGGCACATTCAAAAGAAACGCATCATGGCCGCGATCACTGTCGATCTCGACGAAGGAGACGGACGCCGCGGCGGCGTTCAGCGCATGGACGACCGCGCGCGAGGCCGACGTCGGGTACAGCCAGTCGGAATCGAACGAGACGACGCAGAAACGCGTCTTTGAACCTTTGAACGCCGCGGCAAGCGTGCCGCCGTAATCTTCGGCGAGATCGAAATAATCGCACGCGCGGGTAACGTAGAGATACGAATTTGCATCGAACCGATCGACGAAACTCGTACCCTGATAGCGCAGATAATTCTCGATCTGGAAATCGGCGTCGAACGAGAAAGTCGGCGCAGCACGATCCTGATACTTGCGACCGAACTTGCGCTGCAATGCCTCCTCGGAAAGATAGGTGATATGCGCCGCCATGCGCGCGACGGCGAGACCCTTCGTCGGGCTCGCGCCGGCATCGAGATAGCGCCCCTGCTTCCATTCTGGATCGGCCATTACCGCCTGACGGCCGACTTCGTGGAAGGCGATGTTCTGCGAAGAATGTTTCGCGGCGGTCGCAATCGGCATGGCGGCGAAAACGCGCGACGGATAGCTCGCGGCCCATTGCAGCACCTGCATGCCACCCATAGAGCCGCCGATGACCGCGAACAATGTTTCGATCCCGAGGTAATCGATCAACATCGCCTGCGCGCGCACCATGTCGTGGATCGTGACCAACGGCAGGTCGAGGCCCCAGACACGTCCAGTCGCCGGATTGATCGACGCCGGCCCCGTCGTACCCATACAGCCGCCGACGACATTCGAGGCGATGACGAAATAGCGGTCGGTATCGATCGGCTTGCCCGGACCGACCATGACCTCCCACCAGCCCGGCTTGCCGGTGATCGGATGTGTGCTCGCGACATGCTGATCGCCGGTCAACGCATGACAGATCAGAACAGCGTTGGATTTCGCCGCGTTGAGCGTTCCGTAGGTCTGATAGGCGATTTGCAGCGGCCCGAGATCGACCCCGGCGTCCATTTTCAGCGGCTGGTCGGCGCCAAAACGCGCGACGAGGCTATGCGGGGCATCCGCCTCGAGCTGGCTCAGAGCTTTCTGGTTAGGAACAATCGTCACGATCAACCTTCGTTACGATACCAACGTTCTCTTTGACGAACGCTACGTCCGGTTTATAGGAGCGGGTTATGATGCCTGTCAAGGCGGGATCATACGCCGCCCGATGCGCAGATTTAGGTATGACCGCACCCGAGCGCCAGTTCGCGCGGTAGTCCGGTCCAAACGGGAAAAGCGTTTCGCCGGGGGCAAATTCTCTTTAAGAGAGGTCCGCAAAGATGCGATGCCCATAATGCTTGAACGACGCCCTGCTCCAGAAACTTTGGCCGATCTGCGTGACGAGATCGACCGTATCGACGCATGCCTACACGAAATGCTGATGCAGCGCGGCGAGATCATCGACCGGCTGATCGCCGTCAAGGCCCGCTCGGGCCCCGGCAGCGCCTTCCGGCCGGGCCGGGAAGCCGAGATGATGCGCCAGCTAGTCGAGCGCCATAAAGGCATCCTGCCGCTCGATACCGTCGAGAGCATTTGGCGGATCATCATCTCGACCTTCACCTATGTGCAGGCCGGCTACAGCGTCCATGCCGATATTTCCGGTGGCGACGCGCAGATGCGCGACGGTTGCCGTTTCCACTTCGGCTTCACCGTCCCCTATATTCCGCATCCCGGCATATCCGAGGTGATTGGCGCCGTCGCAGCAGCGCCCGGCGATCTCGGCCTCGTGCCTGTCGAGACAGCTCCCGGCGCCGGCGCCTGGTGGCAGCAATTGGTGTCGCCCATCGCGCCGAAAATCATCGCGCGCCTCCCCTTCGTCGAACGCCGCGACCATCCGGCCGGCACGCCGCTCTTCGTCCTCGCCAAGCCGGTCGAGGATGGCGCCGCACGCGATGTCGTCCTTTACGCCACAACGGTCGAGCGATGGCGCGAGATCGACGATGCGGCGTTGCGCGGACACAATATAGAACTCGTCGCCAAAGCGCCGCAGGACCTCGCCCTGCTTCTCGCCGTGCCCGGTACGCTCGCAACTGCCGCACTGCGCGAAACCCTGGCCAGCAGCGGCGCGGAGACCGCGCATCTGGCTGAAATCGGCAGCCATGCCGCGCGGTTCGATTTCGTCAGAAAGACCTAACGCGGATTCGATCTTTCGTATCGTCCGCACACTTATTGTTCGCACGCCTGGAGCGCGATCTATTTGGAGCCCGCAAAAATGACGTCTTCCGACATCGCCGCCTCGCCGCAGCCCCGCGCGAGCGTATTGGCGATCGAGCCTTACGTCCCCGGCAAGGCCGGTGCCGCGACGAAAGGCAAAATCTACAAGCTCTCGTCCAACGAATCGGCACTGGGGCCGAGCCCGCGCGCGGTCGAAGCTTATCTATCGGCTGCCGACTCTCTTTCCATCTATCCCGATGGCTCAGTTCGCGCGCTGCGCGAAGCGATCGCCAAGCGTCATAGCGTTGGCGCCGCGCAGGTCACCTGCGGCGCCGGCTCGGACGAGCTGATCTTCCTGCTCGCCTATGCATTCCTCAACCCCGGCGACGAGGGCATCTTCACAAAGCACGGATTCTCGATCTATCGCATCGCCATCCTCGCGGCGGGCGGCACGCCGGTCGTTGCCGACGAGGCCGATCTCACCGCCGACGTCGATGCAATCCTTGCGAAGGTGACGCCGCGGACGAAGATCGTCTTTCTCGCCAATCCAAACAATCCGACCGGCACCTATCTGCCGGCGCAGGAGATCGAGCGCCTCGCGGATACTCTGCCGCCGCATGTGCTTTTGATCCTCGATGCCGCTTATGCCGAATTCGTCACGCGCAACGATTACGAAGCGGGGATCGAACTTGTCCGCACGCGGAAAAATGTCGTGATGACGCGGACTTTCTCGAAAATCTACGGCCTCGCGGCGCTGCGCCTCGGCTGGTGTTATGCGCCGCCAACGATCACCGATGCGATCAACCGGCTGCGCGGGCCATTCAACATCAATACGCCTGCCATGCTTGCCGGCCTCGCTGCGGTCGAGGATCAGGAGCACGTCGATAGATCCATCGCGCATAATGCGCACTGGCTTGCTTGGCTCACCGACGAGATCGTTAAGCTCGGCATTCCGGTGACGCCGAGCGTCGCCAATTTCCTGCTGCTGCATTTCAAGGACGCGGCGGAAGCGCGTGCGGCGGATGCATTTCTTTCATCGCGCGGCCTGATCCTGCGCGCGGTCGAGACATACTTCCTGCCGCAATGCCTGCGCCTGACCGTCGGCGCGGAAGAACCGAACCGGCTCGTCGTTGCGGCGCTCAGCGATTTCGTAAAGGACTCGCCGCGTGGTTGACGGATTGGGCGCTCCGCTTGCGGCGCCGCTCTTTGACCGCCTGGCGCTGATCGGGATTGGCCTCATCGGCTCGTCGCTGGCGCGCGTCGCCAAACGCAAGCACCTCGCCCGTACCGTCGTCATCAGCGACGCATCGACCGAGGTGCGCGCCAAAGCTGCCGAACTGGGTCTCGCCGATGAGGTTGCAGCCACCGCTGGGGAAGCTGTCACCGGCGCCGATCTCGTCATTCTCTGCGTTCCGGTCGGCGCAATGGATTCTGTAGCGCAGGACATCGCGCCGCATCTCAGCGTTGGCGCGATCGTGTCCGATGTCGGCTCGGTCAAAAGCGCGGTGCTCGCGGCGATGGCGAAACATTTGCCGAAGCATGTGGCGCTGATCCCCGCGCATCCTGTCGCCGGCACCGAGGAATCAGGCCCCGCCGCGGGGTTTGCGACGCTCTTCGTCAATCGCTGGTGCATCCTGACGCCGCCTGAAGACGCCGATGCAAAGGCGGTGAAGCGCCTCGCCGATTTCTGGACCGCGGCCGGCGCCAATGTTGAAGTGATGACGCCGCAGCATCATGATCTGGTGCTCTCGATCACCAGCCATCTGCCGCATCTGATCGCCTACAACATCGTTGGCACGGCCGCCGACCTTGAAGCCGTGACGCAATCCGAAGTCATCAAATTTTCCGCCGGCGGCTTTCGCGATTTCACCCGTATCGCCGCGTCCGACCCGACGATGTGGCGCGACGTCTTCCTCAACAACAAGGAGGCCGTCCTCGAAACGCTCGGCCGTTTCACCGAGGATTTGACGGCGCTGCAACGGATGATCCGCAACGGCGATGGCGATGGCTTGTTCAATCTCTTCACGCGCACGCGCGCGATCCGACGCGGCATCATCCAGGAAGGCCAGGAGATCGCGGCGCCGGATTTCGGCCGTCACCGCGACGACGAGGGCTAAGCGGGGATTTAGGCTCAGGACCCATTAAATTGTTGCGTGAGGGTTAGCGGATTGATTCAATGGGGATGTCGGGAGGCATCGCCATGGCTGATTTGTTGTTGCTGTCGGAGGCGCAGATGCGCCGGATCGAACCGTATTTTCCATTGTCGCACGGGATTGCGAGGGTTGACGATCGGCGGGTGATCAGTGGCATCGTCTTCGTCATCAGAAACGGTCTGCGCTGGCGCGATGCGCCGCCCGGCTATGGTCCGCACAAGACGATCTACAATCGGTTTGTGCGTTGGAGCCGCCTCGGCGTGTTCAACAAGATCTTCGCCGAACTGGCACGCAAGGCCGGCAAGCCATCTCGTCTGATGATCGATGCGACGCATCTGAAAGCGCATCGCACCGCCGCCAGCCTTTTAAAAAAGGGTCTGTTCCCCGACGTATCGGCCGCACGAAGGGCGGCCTGAACTCCAAGCTGCACGCCGTATGCGATGGTCAGGGGCGCCCCGTCATCATGCTGCTCAGCGAAGGCCAGATGAGCGATTATAGGGGCGCGGCCCTGATGATCGATGCTCTACCGTCCGCGAAGCAGTTGCTCGCTGACAAGGGCTATGATGCCGACTGGTTTCGCCGGGCTCTTGGCGAACGCGGCATCGTGGCCTGCATCCCATCGAAGTCAAACCGAAAAAAGCCGATCGAACATGACCGCGAGCTCTATCGTCAACGGCACAAGATCGAGAACATGTTCGGCAGGCTCAAGGACTGGCGACGCATCCACACCCGATACGACCGATGCGCCCATACATTCATGTCTGCCATCTGTATCGCAGCCGCCGTCATCTTCTGGCTCTAATCAATGAGTCCTGACCCTAGTAGACCGGCTCCATTGTAAAGTTCGTGCGCACGGGGCCGACGGCGAGACGTCCGTCGTCGAGTTCAATGGGCAGATGCAGCTTCGTTGGTCCTTGAGCCTGTGCATCGTTCGAATGGCCGCTGAGCAAATTGCCAAGCAGCGCGCCGAAGCTGAGCAAGCCCGGATCGATGCCATAATGTTGCAACACCGGCTCGAGGCCGCTGCTTGTCGTCTCGAAATGGCCGCTGACCCGACGCGCGGGACTCAGCGCGAACGTGCCTTTCGCCGCAAATTTGGTATCGCCGCGCGTAAGCGTGAAAGACGTAAGATCAACATGACCACCGGCGGTCCGCCAGAGATCGAGGTTTTGCGCCGGCGTCAAACGTGTCTCGAAACTTGTTTTCGTGACTGTCCCCTGCGCGCCAATGTCGGTAGGCACGCCGGGGCCGAGGAGTTGTTCGATCAGCGGCAGCGTCGCGGCGCCAAGGGTCAAATCGAAATCGATCGCAGGTCCATCCTGCGCAATGCGCTGCGCCGCCGTCACGGCAGTTTCATGCACTGCGCCCGCAAACCCGACAGCGCCGGCGCTGCCATGCACCGCTATATCCTCGCCGCTGACGACCGCCTGCCAAAGATCTTGCGGCAACCCGCTGAGGCGAACGTTGAGATCGCTCCACGTCAGCTGGAAATTGACCTTCTGATCTTTGGAGGTCGCGACGAAGGGCGAATCGGCCGCGATGTCGATATCGCGCGGATGCGAAACACTCGCCGTCACGTGCAGTCCTCGCAATGTTCCGCCGTAGGTATGGCCGAAGATCAGACCGTCGAAGCGCGGCGACGCACAATTGATGGAAATCGCGGCGGGATAGCCGCCGATCTTGGGATTGGGACATGACCAGACGCGACCGAACGCCTTTTCCCGCGCGACCCAAGCCTGGAGCGCCGTCCCGGTCTGCTGCGCGGCGACCAGCCAGACGCCCGACCAAATCAGCACGGCGATGACGGCCAATCCCAGCAGCCAAAGCAGCAAGCTTGGCCGCTTCGGCCTCAAGGCCACGCTCGGTCCTTTTTCCAAAAATCTTCTCCGCGCATGTTCCGGGACGTGTTGTGTAACCCAAAACAGAAATCCGGAGGAATTTTGTTGGGAGCGCGCACGCTGGCGTTACAGCGCCGCGCATATGGCTTAAGTTTCGCCGATGGAAGATCTCTGGGTATTCGGCTACGGCTCACTGATGTGGCGGCCGGGCTTTGCCTTCACAGAGCGAGAGGTCGCGCGGGTACGCGGCTATCATCGCGCGCTTTGCGTCTATTCGCATGTCCATCGCGGCACGCCGGAGCGGCCAGGGCTTGTGCTGGGCCTTGATCGCGGCGGTTCATGTCGCGGCATCGTCTTTCGGGTGACGGCCGAGCATCGCCATGAGACGATCGACTATCTGCGCGCCCGCGAACAGGTCACGTCCGTCTATAAGGAAGCCTATCTCAACGCACAGCTCACTGATGGCCGCAGCGTGACGGCTTTGTCCTACATCGTTGACCGGAGCCACGTTCAATATGCCGGCGAACTTGCGCGCGAGGATGTGGCGCGGTTTGTAGCGCAGGGTCAGGGCGTCTCCGGCGCCAATCCGGATTACGTCAGAGCGACGCAGGCGCACCTCGTCGAACTCGGCATCGCCGATCCGATCCTCGATTGGCTTGCGGCCCAATTTGCGGATGAAGCGGCGCGCTCGAGCATCCTGCCTTCAGGTGGATTTACCTGAAGGCACAATAAGATGCTCGATATTCAAAGATGTAGAGCGTCGTTAAACGCGCAAAACCGCGCACACTTTTGCGCACGACGCTCTAAGCCGGCAAGAGCTCGCGCGTTGGGCGGCACAGCGCCTCTATGTCCTCGATCGCGGCGCGGCGTTTTTGCGGATCGGCCGTGAGAAGGTGCACATGCCATTGCTGCGCGCCAGCGGCGATTGCAGCCGTCACAAAGGCGGCGCGCGCGACTGGACCAAAGCCATGTTCGCATTGGCAGAACCCGACAACCTGACGGTTACCGGCAATATCCGTCTTCACCGCGATCACGATTGCGGCAGCAAAATCCGGCAGGCCGGCATCTTCAGTATGATGCTCGACCCGGAACACCGAACAGATGTAGCGCCGTCCGGAACGGCCGCGCCAAGAGTGAAACCGTTCCGCTAAGTCACCGCCGGCGAGGCTTGCGAGCGAAGTGTTGCTCGCGTCGTCGGCCGGCGCGCGCGGGCGCGCAACCATGGTGGCGTTCTTCTCGCGCCAGCGCCGCAGCAAAAAGAGCAACGACATAGCGCGGGCAGAATCGCCACGGCCGCTCAAACTCTTCAACGTCAAGCCGGTCTGCGGCCGTTGCGTCATCGTCATAATCAAAACCCCTGTACGCTACAGAGTGATTCGCTATGAGAACAAAGTTGGAACAAAAGAACAGGAGGGTCAAGTCTGACGGCCGAGCCTAAGTCAGCTCCGGGAAAGTCCCGCTTCCGTTGCGGCAGGCGCGAGGCTCGCATCTGTATCGACAGCTTCCGCGACCAATCGGTCAGTCGCGGTCTCGATCTGCGCCTGCAAAACCCGCATGAAATTGTCTTTGTCGAGCCCAGAAGAAATTGGTGGCAAAAATTCCACCACCATCTTGCCTGGCGGGCGAATGAAACGATGACGCGGCCAGAAAAGCCCGGAATTGAGCGCCGCTGGGACGCAGATCACGCCCGTCGCTTCGACGATCCGCGCGACGCCGCCCTTATAAACCGGGGGCGCCCCGACAGGACGGCGTGTCCCTTCCGGAAAGATGATGAGACGCCGGTTTTCGGCGAATTTGGCTTTCGCAGCAGTAACGATCTGCGACAGGACGCCAGCGCGCTTACTGCGGTCGATCGAAATCTGTCGACAGCCGCGCAGATAAGCGCCGAAGAGCGGGAGAAAATCGAGTTCGCGTTTATAGATGAAGGTGAAGCGCCTCACGGCGAGGAGCAGCACCAGCACGTCGAGCGTCGATTGATGTTTGGCCGCGACGACCGCCGGTCCCGCCGG
Source organism: Methylovirgula sp. (assembly GCF_037200945.1). NCBI lineage: Bacteria > Pseudomonadati > Pseudomonadota > Alphaproteobacteria > Hyphomicrobiales > Beijerinckiaceae > Methylovirgula > Methylovirgula sp. The sequence continues at coordinate 1,694,789 of NZ_JBBCGP010000001.1, read as the reverse complement.
CAAATTCTCCAACCCGCGAAATTCGACCTTGACGCCGCAAATATGATCGAGCAACGCGATCGTCCATCGCGCCCAGCGGCGCGCATGGCTTTCAATGGCATCGCCGCCACGTGCCAAGGCCGGCAGCGCCGCGAGCATCAGAATGACGATAACTACATAAAAGCAGACGTTGAAGAGAGCCGATCGCAACAATCGCATTAGCCGCTCGCTTTAAGGCGCAACCGGCGCTGCGCGCTCGGCCATAACACGCGCCGCGCAGGCTTCAGCCGCCGCGACGAACGTCTCCATATCGCGCATTTGAGTCCGGTGATTGACGATCGCGGCGCGGATCACCGGCCGGCCACCGATTTTTGTGGTCGAGGGTGCGGCAACGCCGGATTCATGCAGGTCCATGACGATCTCGCGGTTGACGCGGCCGGTCGTGTCACCCTTCACGCTGAAGCAGACGATGTTGAGCGTCACATCGGCGCTAAGCTCAAAGACAGTCGAGCGGCGGATCAGCGCTTCGAGATGGCGCGCAACGCGGCAGGTCTGCGCCAGAGTTGCGCCAAGCTGCTCGGCGCCGAAGGACTGGAATGTGAACCATGTCTTCAGCGCCCGGAATCCACGCGACAGATCGGGCCCGAGATCGCACGGCCAGATGTCGGCGGCAGCGAGCCCACGTGGGGCGCGCGACAGATAGGCTGCGGTGCTCATGAAAGTCCGGCGATGCAGATCGGGATGACGGCAGATGAAGAAGCCGGCGTCGTAGGGCACCTGCAGCCATTTGTGGAAATCGAGCGCAACGGAATCGGCACGTTCAAGCCCGTTCAAGAGCGGCTTCAGTTCAGGCGATAACACGCCCAGCGCGCCAAACGCGCCATCGACATGAAACCAGATGTCTTCCTCGACGCAAATATCGGCGAGCCTGGCCAGATCGTCGATAGCGCCAGTATTCACCGTGCCGGCGGAGCCGACGACAACAAAAGGCAACAAGCCTGCGGCGCGGTCTTCCGCAATCGCCGCGCGCAACGCCGCGCCATCCATTTCGTGTTTCCGGTTGACAGGAATGCGCCGCAGGAAGGCCGAGCCGACACCGGACATTTCAAAGGCGCGTTCAATACAGGCATGCGCTTCGGTCGAAGCATAGCCGACAAGCTGGCCGGTCGCGCGCAACCCGTCAGTGCGGACCTGCTCGCCGAGGATGTCGGTGCGCGCGACAAGCGTCGCGATCATGTTCGCCATCGACGAACCAGTGACAAAAACGCCGGAGGACTCGCGCGGAAAGTCGAACGCCTCTGCCAGCCAGAGCGTGATCTCGCGCTCGACATCGATCGCGATATGGTCGCGGCCACCGCAATTGGAATTGAGGCCAGCGGCGAGCATTTCGGCAACCATGCCGACCGGCGTCCCGCCACCATGCACCCAGCCCATGAAGAGCGGGTGCGTATTGCCCGTGGCATAGGGCAGCATCGATGTCTCGAACGTCTTCAGCAATTCACCAAGCGGCTTGCCCTGCTGCGGCATGGGCGCCTTGAATTCCGCCCGCACCTCCGCCGGTGCCGGCTGCCAGACTTTGCGATCGCGTACGTCGCGGAGATAATCGATCATCATGTCGAGGCCGCGATGCGCATCGGCGCGAAAGACCTCCCAATCCTGCGGATCGAGGCTCGTGTCGCGCTCTGTCGCAAAAGCGTCGTTGGGGTGATCGAAAACAGCGGAACGGGTCAAATCATTCCCTCTTGCGGCGGCGCTGCCGCAAAGCTTCTGAAGCGCCGGCGTGGCGCGCTAACGCCCTAGCCTAATTGGCGCCGTGAGCGCAAATAAGCACCGGGCGCGACCGGCACAATGTGACGGCAAGTCTCGTGACGGCAAGTCCATATATTGCAAAGAGAATAGCATAGGAGATCGCCATGGATGTGGGGTTTATCGGACTGGGCGGAATGGGCTCGGCCATGGCGTCGCGGCTCATCGCCGCCGGGCATCGGGTTCTGGTGTGGAACCGGTCGCCGGCGGCAGCCGAGAAGCTGCGTGCCGAAGGCGCGGAGGTCGTTGCCAATCCGGCCGACGCGTTTCAGGCCGACGCTGTGCTGACCATGCTCGCCTCGGACGAGGTGATCGAGGAGTTGATCATCGCGCCCGGCCTCCTGAAGGGCGCGCGCCCCGGCCTCATCCATCTCGTCACCGCCACGATCTCCGTGGACTTCGCCAAGACGCTTGAAAAGCTCCATGCCGAAGCCGGCGTCGCCTATGTCGGAGCGCCGGTGCTCGGCCGCCCCGATGTGGCAGCGAAAGGCGAACTCAACGTGCTGGCCGCGGGCAAGCCGGACAACATCGCCCGCGTCAAACCCCTGCTCGACGCAATCGGCAAGGCAACCTGGGTCGTCGGCACCGAGCCGCATCTCGCCAATGTCGCCAAGCTCGCCGCCAATTTCACCCTTGTTTCAGCAATCGAAACCATGGCCGAGGCCTTTGCGTTCTGCGAACGCCAGAACGTCGCACCGGAAAAGATCGCCGAAATTCTCACCGGAACCTTGTTCGCCGCCCCGGCTTACAAGACCTACAGCGCGGCGATTCTGGAGCGGAAATTCGAGGCGGGGTTCAAACTGGCGTTGGGATTGAAGGATGTGCGGCTGATGCTGGCGGCGAGCGAGAAAGCCGGTGCACCGTTGCCTTTCGCCAGCGTCGTGCGGGATAATTTTGTCGATGCTATCGCACATGGCGAGGGCGACAAGGATTGGTCGGCAGTGTCGCGCGTCGCCTTCCGCCGCGCCAACCTCGCCAACGACTGACGCAAACCGGAGGATCGGGATGAGCGAATCTGGCGGCGAGACCAAAGGTCCCGATCTCACACGCGGCGTGCCGCTTTCGCAGATCGGCGAAAGCGACATGCTGCTCGGCCATGTCGGCGACGAGGCCGTTCTCATTGCCCGGAGTGGCGACGAGCTTTTCGCCATCGGCGCGAGCTGCACGCATTACCAAGGCCCGCTCGCCGAAGGACTGATCGTTGGGGACACAGTGCGTTGCCCCTTGCATCACGCCTGTTTCAGTCTGCGCACGGGTGAAGCCCTGCGGGCGCCGGCGCTCGACCCTGTAGCCGCCTGGCGGGTGGAGGAACGCGACGGCAGCGTCTATGTGAACGACAAGATCAAGCCCGCGCCCAAACCCGGTCTGTCAGGCGCCGAACTGCCGCAGAAAGTCGTGATCGTAGGCGGTGGCGCGGCCGCCAATGCCGCCGCGGAAATGTTGCGGCGGGAGGTCTTCGCCGGCACGATCACCATGCTCAGCGCGGACGATTCGGTACCGGTCGACAGGCCCAATCTTTCGAAGGATTACCTCGCCGGCGAAGCGCAAGACTCCTGGATTCCGTTGCGGTCGGAGAAGTTTTACAAGACGCACGGCATCGACCTCGTTCTCAAGGCACGGGTGACCGGTCTCGATGCGGACGCCAAAGAGGTGCGGCTCGCGGATGGCACGGCGCATAGTTACGACAGCCTGCTGCTCGCGACCGGCGCGACGCCGGTGCATCTCGATATTCCGGGGGCCGACCAAATCTATTATCTGCGCAGCTTCGACGACAGCCGCGCCATCATTGCCGCGGCCGAAAAGGCCAAGCGCGCCGTCGTCATTGGCGCGAGTTTCATCGGCCTCGAAGTCGCGGCCTCACTGCGCAAACGCAAGCTTGAGGTCCATGTTGTCGGGCCGGACCAGCATCCGCTTGAAAAAGTCCTCGGGCCGGAGGTCGGCGACTTCGTTCGCGGTCTGCACGAGGCACAGGGGGTGCAATTCCATCTCGGCACCACGGCGACGGCGATCGACGAACGCGGTGTCACGCTCGCCAATGGTGTGACCCTTCCGGCGGACATTATCGTCGCCGGTGTCGGCGTTCGGCCCGCGACCGAACTCGCCGATCAGACGGGCCTAAAGATCGACCACGGCATCTGCGTCGATCAATATCTCGAAACGAGCGTGCCCGGCATTTTCGCCGCCGGCGACCTGGCGCGCTGGCCTGATCCGCTGACCGGCCAGAACATCCGCGTCGAACATTGGGTCGTCGCCGAGCGGCAGGGCCAGGTCGCGGCGCTCAACATGCTTGGCAAACGGCAGCGCTACGACGACGTGCCCTTCTTCTGGAGCCAGCACTACGACGTCTCGATCCGCTACGTCGGCCACGCCGAGAAATGGGACAAGGCGATGATCGACGGCGATCTGGCGACCAAGGACTGCGAAGTGACCTACCTTCGCGATGGCCGCAAGCTTGCCGTAGTGACCATTGGCCGCGATCGGCAGTCGCTGATCGCGGAAGCTGGCCTGGAGGCCCTGATCGCCGAGTCCTGAACTACTTTTTCTTACCGACGACGTCCTTGACCGATGGTGCGGCAGCTATCGTCTTCGGCTTTTCCTTCTTCGGTTTCTTGGCTTCTTTATTGCCGCGGATCTGACCCTTCGCCATAGTCCTTAACTCCTATTGCGGGGCGCCCTGCGGGCGCCGCCTTTGCGCGGCTGTGATCAACGGCGACCTTCGCGACATCAGTGCAAGGGCCCAAGCATGATCAACAGACAGACGCATGACGATCATGCCCAAGCCTTATGAAACCGGCAAGATTTTTTGTGGTTACAAGCTGTCGAATCTTCGCTAGCCAAAGCCCGCGCGGCTTGGCGCAAAGAAAGACTTGCCGCGAAGAAGGACGATGCAAAAGATGAGAATGGCTTTGATTCTGATCTCCACCGCGCTGCTCGCCCTCGGCAGCCTTGCGCGTGCGGCGGTGGCTATGCCCAACCTCGCCGTCGGGCCGCAATATGTTACGACGCATGTCTATGTGGCCCCACGCGACATCGACCGTTTCGTCGAAAGCTTCGTTACAACATTCGGTGGCACCGCCACCAAGAAACAGCTCGTCAACGTCACGCCGACGCCGAGCACGACGGAATGGCGAGCGGTTGCCTCACCCGTCGGCGCCCTATCCGTCTTCGGTTTCACAACGCCCTATCCCTGGCCCTTCGGGGCCGAGCGCAATGGCTTTCTCGTCTCCGATTTCGATGCCGCGGTGAAAGCCGCCCATGCCAATGGCGCAGGCTTCCTCACAGCGCCGTTTGAAGATCCAATTGGCCGCGATGCGGTCATCCAATGGCCGGGCGGCGTCAACATGCAGATCTATTGGCATAAGAAGGCGCCGCATTCTCCGGCGCTCGCCGCGATCCCCGAGAACCGCGTCTATGTCGCGCCGGAACAGGCGGACGCCTTCATCCGCGCCTATCTTGCGTTTTCGCAAGGCAAGGTGATCAAGGATGATCGTAAGGCGCCCGGCATCGAGATCGGCGAGCCGTTCAATATTTTTCGCCGCGTGCTGATCGACTCCGGTTTCGGCAAGACGCTCGTTTTCGCCACAGACGGCCAAATGCCCTATCCGTGGGGACGCGAGACAACAGGCTATGAGGTCAAAGACCTCGACGCGACGATTTTGAAGGCGGAAGCCGCCGGCGTTTACGTCAGAGTCGAGCCGATCAATGCCGCGGGCCGGCTCACGTCTTTCTTTGAGTTCCCCGGCGGCTATACAGCCGAGGTTCATACCGCTGCACCATAAACGTTGCCGCAGCGTACCGCTTTGAATTGGCCAAAATTCCCGTGTTGGTTCGGCCTTCATTGCGAGAAAAAGGACAAAAGCGGGAATGAGAATTTTATTGAACGATTATCCCGGCCACGCCTTCACGGTCGAACTCGCGCGTGAATTGGCGAAGCGCGGCCATAATGTCTTGCATCTTTCGCTCGGCGATTTTCAAAGCCCGAAGGGTGATCTTGCGCGCCGGCCCGACGATTCCGCGACGTTCGAAGTCGAAACTGTCAGCCTCGGTTTGCCCTTCAAAAAGTATGATTTCGTCGCGCGTCGTCGGCAGGAAATCGATTATGGCCACCGTGTCATCGCGCGCATTGCAAGCTGGCGCCCGGATGTCCTCATTGGTTGCGGCAATCCGCTCGATCCGCAAAGCATGATTCAAAATGAATGCCGCAAGCGTAATATTTGTTTCGTATTTTGGTTGCAGGACATCTATTCAAACGCCATTAAAACTGTTTTACGGAAGAAAATTCCAGTTGTTGGCCATACCATCGGCATCTGGTACGAAGAACTTGAAAAGCGACTTTTACGGCGTTCGGATCGAGTTATTGCAATTACGGAAGATTTCAACGCCCTGCTTGCGAAATGGCATGTGCCCGCGTGAGCGTATCTCGGTCATCGAGAACTGGGCGCCAAAAGATAAGATCTTGCTTCTGCCGCGCGATAATTCCTGGAGCCAGGCGCACGGACTGAATGGAAAATTTGTTTTGATGTATTCTGGGACTCTTGGCCTCAAACATAATCCGTCGCTGCTTATTGCGACGGCAGAAGCCTTTAAGGCTGAGCCAGAGGTTCAAGTCGTCCTCGTCTCGGAAGGCAAGTATGCCGACGAGGTACGGGACACAGCGAAAACGCGTGGTCTCAGCAATCTGACGGTTCTTCCATTTCAGAATTTTGAGGATTACAGCGCCGTTCTGGCAACGGGCGATGTAATGCTAGCGATGATCGAACCGGACGCGGCGATTTATTCCGTGCCGTCGAAAGTCCTGTCCTATCTTTGCGGCGGCAAGGCCATCGTACTTTCTGCAAACGCCGCCAATCTGGCGGCACGAATTTTGAAACGTTCGGGTGCCGGCGCCGTTGTTGCACCGGATGACGAAGCTGGCTTCGTCGCAGCGATCCGGCATTTTTTAGATGATCCGGAGACACGGCGGGCTTCGGGCCTGAGTGCGCGTGCCTATGCGGACGAAAATTTCGACATCAGTGCGATCGCTGCGCGCTTTGAAACCATTCTGGCGCCTTGCGCCAAACCGCCTGTGCCTGCTTAAGGCCACGATAGACCGAGAATAGCTGTGACCCGCATTATGTTCTTCTGGGAGAATTTCGGGCCGACCCACGTCGACCGCTGCGATGCCGTGGCGCGCGCCATGCCGCGCAACGACATTCTCGGCATCGAACTGAACCCGACAAGCTCGACCTACACCTGGGTGCCGGAAACCGGCCAGCATTTCACCAAAGTCACTTTGCGCGACGCCGACAGTCATTGGGGGGCGCTGCGGACGGCGATTGAACTCGTCCGCGTCAGCGTAAGCTCTGGCGCGCGGCACGTTTTCCTCTGCCATTATAACGAGCCATCGGTGCAGATAGCCGCCATGCTGATGCGCATGATCGGCAAGCGCGTCTATCTGCTGCTCGATTCCAAATTCGACGACCGGCCGCGCTCGATCTGGCGCGAAGCCCTGAAGGCGATCTGGATCTGGCCCTATGTCGGCGCCATCGTGGGCTCGCGCCGCAGCCGGCAATATCTGAGCTTCCTCGGGCTGAACGATTCCCGGATCGAGAATTACTACGACGCGATCTCGGTCGAACGCATTCGCCGCGCCGCCGGTGTGCCCCCCGCGCCGGAGGGGGTCGACTTCCACGACCGGCATTTCACCATCGTGTCCCGGCTTGTCGCCAAGAAGAATTTGTTTGTGGCGGTCGACGCTTTCGCGCTGTATGTGTCGCGGACCAATCACCCGCGCCGGTTGCGGATTTTCGGAGACGGCGGTCTCGATCGGGAATTGCGCGAACATGTGCGCGAATTGAACCTGACCGAATATGTCACCTTCGAAGGTTTCCAGCAGACGGACGCGGTGAGCCAGGCGCTGGGATCGACGCTCGTGCTGATACAATCAAGCTCGGAAGAACAATTCGGCTTCGCCATTGTCGAGGCACTCGCCATGGGCGTGCCCGTCATCGTCTCGGACAATTGCGGCGCTCGCGACGAATTCGTCCGCTCCGGCGTCAATGGCTTTGTCGTCCAGCCCGATAGCGTCGAGGGCATAGCCTTCTTCCTCGGCAAGCTCGCCTCCGATCAATTGCTGTGGGAACGGCTTTCGGCCGGCACCACGGCCTTCGCCGAGGAGGCCGATGCCGCAAGCTTCGCCCAATCGGTCGGGCGGCTTACGGCCGCGAGCGCGTAAAACGTGCCGACGCGGCTGCGGAAGGTCGTCTTTCTCTGGGAAAATTTCGGCCCGATGCATATCGACCGCCTGAACGCGCTCGCGCGGGCGACGGCGGACGCATGGCAGGTCGTCGGCGTCCAATGGACGGGCAAAAGCACGACCTACGAATGGGTCTCGCCCGACGCGAAAAATTTCAACCTCGTGACGCTCTTTCCCGACGCGGCGCCGGGTTCGATTGGTTTCGCGCGCAAATTCTGGCGCACCCTGTCGTTTTGCCTGAAGTCAAAATCCGATACGTTCTTCTTCAGCCATTACAACGATGCGGCAATCATCTTCACATCGATGATCCTGGCGCTCTTCGGCAAGCGCGTCTTCTGCATGTTGCTGTCGAAGTTTGACGATTACGACCGGAAAATTCGGCTGGAGGTCTTCAAGTCGCTCATTCTGCTCCCCTACGCCGGCTTTCTGACCAACCGGGGCCGCTCGGAGGACTATATCCATTTCCTGCGCGGCCGGAACGTGCCGATCGCCTACGGCCATAATACGCTGTCGGTCGGCGAGATCCGCAGTCTGGCTGGAGCCGCGCCAGCGCCCGGCGGGGTGCCCCACGCCGCACGGCACTTCACCGCTGTCAGCCGTCTCGTCCCAAAGAAAAATCTCGGCGTTCTCGTTGATGCCTATGCCGTCTACAGGAATTCCGTTGTTTCGCCACGGCCGCTTCACATCTGCGGCTCCGGCGAACTCGAGGCCGAGCTACGGGCAAAAATCGCCGCGCATGGCCTCGAAAATCTCGTCATTCTGCGCGGCTTCCAGCAACGGCCCGAAATTGCCCAGGAACTCGCGCAATCTCTCGCCCTCATCCTGCCGAGCATCGAGGAACAGTTCGGCAATGTCATCATCGAGGCGCAGGCGATGGGCGTTCCGACGCTGATTTCCTACAATTGTGGCGCGCTCGAAACGCTGGTGCGCAGCGGCGTCAACGGTTTCGTCGTCGAGCCCGACAATCCCGCCGGTCTCGCCTTTTTCATGCAATGGCTGCAGGAAGACACGGACCTGTGGGAACGCCTGGCTCTCGGCTGTGCCCAATTCCTGCCCCGCGCCGACACCCCCGCCTTTGTCGAAGGCGTCATGAAATTGCTATGATCTCCCAAGAGTTTAGCAAGCCGCCTGCAAAATTTCCGGCGGTAAGGATTTAAAACAGCAAATGTTTGCCCGCCTCCTCCGCGGCATCGGCGCCAACGCCTTCAGCCAAGTGGTGATCATCGGCCTCCAACTGGCACTCGTGCCGGTGCTCGCCACGCATTGGGGGCTGAAGCTATACGGCACATGGCTGATGCTGTTCACGATCCCATCGTATCTCGCGCTCGGCGATTTCGGCTTTGCCACCGCGGCGGGCGTGGACATGACGATGAAAGTCGCGCGCGGCGACCGGGCCGGGACACTTGTCACCTATCATAGCGCGCTGACGGCCATCGCGATCGTCTCCACGACCGTCTTCGTGATCGCCGTTCTCATCTGTCTTTTATTGCCGAAAGCCTGGGTGACCTTCGATATTCCGGTCAACCCTTCCGAGATCCGGCTGGTGCTCGTGCTCATCGTCGCCTACGGCCTCATTTGTCTAGCAAGCAGCATTCTGATGGCCGGGTTCCGCTGTTCGGGCCTCTATGCGACCGGCGTGATGGGCCAGTCCGTCACCCAATTGATCGAAGGCTCTGCCTGCATCATCACGGTCCTCTGCGGGGGTTCGCTGCTCGCCGCTGCTCTCGCCTATGTCATCGCGCGCACGGCAAGCGTGATCAGCCAGGGACTGATGCTCACCTTTCAGGTGCCGTGGCTCCGGCTGGGTTTCAACGGCGCCAATCTCGACGAGATCAAACGACTGGCGAAGCCCGCCTTTGCGGCTATGGCACTGCCCTTTGCCCAAGCTGCCTTCCTGCAAGGCACGCCCGTCGTCCTCGGCGTCGCGACCGGGGCGGCGACGGTGCCAATTTTCACCACCGCGCGCACCTTGATCCGCGCCGGCGTGCAATTCACGACTTTGCTGAACCACGCTCTGATGCCGGAATTCTCGACCGCCGTCGCCCGTGGCGATGCGCGGCTGCAGCGGCACTTTTTCTTCGCCACGCTGGCAACCAATGCCGCGATTCTCATTCCCGGCGCGCTGGTCCTCATCTTCTTCGGCCAGCAGATCGTCGGGCTCTGGACGCATGGCAAGATACATCCGAGTTTCGATCTCATCGCCGTCATGACGGCCGTCATGCTGGTCAATGGCATGTGGTTCCCGGTTTCGAACCTGATCCTCGCCGCCAACCGCCACGCGACGTATTCGTACATCTTTCTCGTCGCGGCTCTTGCCAGCGTTGCGCTCTGCTACCCGCTGTCGCTGTGGCGGGGCGCGACCGGCGCGGGTCTCTCACTGCTGGCGCTCGATTGTTTCATGTTCATCGTCGTGATGCGCCTCGCCTACGCGCAAATCCTCAAGCCAAGCGGCGTGGCGAGCGCGCAAGAGCAGATATCGGAAGTGATATGACGCGCAATGTCGGGGTCTTCCACCCCGGGACACAGCATTCTTGGCAGACGGCCCGGGCGCTACAAGGCGGTGGCCGGCTTGGCTGGTATGCCACGTCGATCTTCTATCGCGCCAATCATTGGCCTTATCGCGCGCTGCCCTACCTGCCGGAGAAGCTGCGCGAGCGGATGACGGCGGAATTCGGCCGCTTCTATCACCCCTCGCTTGCGCCGGATGTTGTGCGGACGTTCGGCTTCCATGAATGGCTCGAACGCGGCTTCTCGCGCGCTGGCTTTCGTCGCCTCGCCGCGCGCGTCAACATCGCCGGCAACACAACCTTCGCCAAATCGGTCTGTGGCCTGATGGCGCGCGAGCCGGTCGCCGCCGTCTGGGGCTACGACACATCTTCGGCCGACGTGTTCGCTTTTGCCAAAGAGCGCGGAATTGTCCGCATCCTCGACAAAACGATCGGCGATCCGCGCGTCTACAACGCGCTGATGAAGGACATCTACGCCGAATATAAGCCGTTCTTCTCAAGCCCTAATTTCGCTGTTCCGCAATCCGTCATCGACCTGCAGGACCGCGAATATACGCTCGCCGACGGGATCGTCGTTGGCAGCGATTTCTGCCGCGACACGATCCTCGACCCGCTGGCGCGACCGGACCTCGCCGGAAAGATCGACGTGCTGCCTTATTGTTACGATGATGTTTTCTTCCAGCCCGGCCCGCCGCCACCGCGGCCGACCAACCGGCCGGTGCGGTTCCTCTTTCTGGGCCAGGCGGGACCGCGCAAGGGCATTCATCTTCTGCTCAAGGCTTTCGCGCGTTTGCCGCGCAATGCTGCAACGCTGACCATTGTCGGCCAATTGCAGGTGCCGGCGGCGACCTTCCGCCAATATTCGGACCTCGTGACCTTGATCTCCACCGTGCCACGTTCGGCAGTGGCCGATTATTTGCGTGAGTCGGATTGTCTGGTTTTTCCGACGTTCTTTGAAGGCTCGCCAATTACGATCTACGAAGCGCTCGCTTGCGGCTGCGCCATCATCCAATCCAAAAACTCAAATCTTGATGCCATTCCGAAGGCCGGGCTGGCGCTTGAACAGCTCGATGAGGACAGCGTTTACGCGGCGCTCATGTATGCGATCGACAATCGTGACGTCCTGCAATCGTGGCAGCACGCCGCACCGGCGATTGCCGAAGGTTTTACTATCGCCGCGTATCAGAAGGCGGTAATGGCCTATCTCGATAAAATGTTACCAGCAAACGGATAATCGCTCGCCGACGCCCGGAGAACCATTTGCTCGCACCGTCGCTAGAAGAAACCAAAATCGTGGAAAAAACCGGGCAGGACGATTTTTATACATCGCCGACCGCCGTCGTTTATATTTTCGGCGCGATCGATGCTCTCGTCCCATTCGCTTACATCCTTAACGTTTTTTCGCATATCAATTACTGGCACGGCGCCACGCTGGCGATAAAGTTTCTGCTGTGTGGGCTGTATTATAAATACATCTCGATCAGCCGCACCGCTCTTGTGTCGCTTGCCGTCCTGACCGCGATCATTCTGATCTCGTCAATTCCCGGCGGTTCACAAGCCTCCGACTACATCAGGATTTTCGGATTCGTGGCGCATGTCTTCGTCACGCTGGCGATCATTCGCCGCGAAAATCTCAAGAAATACCTGCAGGCGTGCGTCGGCGTCCTCTTCGTCACCACGCTTATCTATCTGCTTGCGGCATCCCTTGGCCAGATCAACATCACCTTCGGCCGCTATTCCTACTTCCATAGCTCACATCCGAATCTCGGCTCTGAGATCATCGCCATGTCGATCGTGCTGGCCGCCTGCGTGCTGTCGTGGCTGCCGTTCCTCGTCGTGACGCTGCCGTCGCTTTACGCGGTCCACTTGATGGAAGGCCGCGCCGCATTGATCGTCGCGCTCATCGCGATTGGCGCCAAATTCATTTACGATCAATGGAACAACAAGAAGCGCCTCGCGCTGCTTTTCGGATTGGCTGTCTGTGCTGGCGCGGCGGCAGTGCTGGTGTCAAGCAAGGCGGCCAGCGTCTTCAATTCGATTTTCCTGCTGCATGACAAGTACCGCGGCTTCGGCTCTGGCTTCGTCGGCCGCGACCAGCTTTGGAGCACGGCATGGGAATGGTTCAGGGCGAGCCCGATCATCGGCAATGGTGCGGGATTCTTTGACCGCAACGGCGTCGAGATTCATAATTTCTTTTTGTTCGGCCTGTCGGAATTCGGGCTGCTGTCGCTGATCATCTACGGGATGATCTTTTATCTTTTCTACGATCTCTATCGCACCGACAAGAAGTGGTTCGTCTGCTTTCTCGGCATTCCAGTCTTCTGGATGTTCAACGACCGCTTCTTCAATATCAATCCTTACCCATTCCTGTTTTACGTCGTGCTTTTTGCCCACGTTAATAGAGCGCGGCTGGGGATCGGCGCGCTGCCAGTGACGCAAACGGGCGGCGTGTCCCAAGCGAGATAATTCGGGAAGTTCGGCTTACCGGATTTCCGCACCGGATCGTGTCGCGACGTCGGCGAAGGTCAGATCTTTGCCTTTCGCCGTGAAGCAGCGCTGCGCCGCAATCTGGTGGTTCAAGCTGCGGCAGGCGGCGTAAAGCGTGTCTCGTTCAACGTCGCCAATAGGGTTGTGCTCATCGAAGCCATAAAGCTGAAGCGACGGCAGACGGTTGCAGGCAGCGATGCAACTCGCGAACGTGTTCGACGGGCCGAGGATCAGGAAGCCGGACGCCTTCGCTTTCGGATCGTGATTGTTATCGAGCGCTGTGCAGCTTGAAAATGTCGTCAGCTTGCAATTGATGATGAAGCCTTCTCCGAAATTGCGGTCGCCACGGCAACCGGTGAAGCGATGATAAAGCCCCTCGATAATATAGCCGACATCGGAAATTTCGCCGACACAATTGCTGATGAAATGATTGGCGCCGCGAATGAGAAACGCCGCGATGATGCGTTCCGGGCCATCTGAACTCAGAGCATGAAGCGACGTGTTCGACTCGACGCGGTTGAGATAATGGTCTGTCCCGGCAATCGTGATGGCGCCAGCGGGTTTGGGCCGCGCGCGGTTGAGCAGGACGTTTGTCGTCAGGACGTCCTCGATCACGCAGGCCATACCGGCATCGATGACGATCGCCTCATCAGAGAAATTATCGAATTGCGCGACCTTGATTGCGCACCAACTCGCCTTTTGGAAGCGGATACCACCCGCGGCGAATTTGGGGCCGCCGCCACGAAAGTTGATGCCTGTGACGCCCGCGCCGGTGACACCCGTCTCCGGCGTGTCGAGGCAGAAACCGGGCTTGGTACAGCGAAGCGAAGCACCGAGGATCTTGCTTGGGCTATAGCCGTAAGCCGCGGCGGTCGAAGACAGCGTGACGCCATTCTTCAGCACAACGTTATTGCAGATATAGGCGCCGGGTGGGACGCGGATCACGCCGCCGCCGCGCTCTTCGGACCAGTCGATCGCCGCCTGGAATGCGATAGAATCATCGACATCGTCGTCGCCGCGGGCGCCGAACCAGCAGACATTCACGTCGCCGGAAAAGACACGCTGAAATCGACCGGGCTGATCTGGCGGTACGCTGTCGGGGCGAATGAAGATCGCGTTGTCGTCATGTTGGTGCGCATTGGGCGCCCAGCGAAACGTGCCGCCGCCTCGGTCGTTCTCGGAATGATGGTTGAGAACGACGATATCCATGTCGGCGAGATCGTGCGGATCCTCGACACTTCGCAATTCGGACAGAGTTGGGAAACGGTTCTGCGTCGCCAGCGGCGGGTCGGGATCGTTGGGGGCGGCGTTCGCGGCGCGCTCGGTCAGTGCATAGGCACCAGAACCGACGAAACCGCCAAACATGAGCTTGAGGAGATTGCGCCGTTTCAGAACGTCTTTATTCAACATACGCATAGAAGCTGATCACCCTTGCACTGGCCGCCGGGCGCTGCATAAGCCATGCGGCGGCTATAGTCACGCCTGGAGCGTTTTCACGCGAAGTGGATACCGGTTCGCGTTATGAAAACGCTCCAATTCAAATATTTAGACCGCTTTCGAGCGGAAAACCGGATCCACTTTTCCTGAAAGCGGTCTAGCGGCGCAGCCGGCGCCGCGCCGCGCGGACGAAATGGCCGAGGAATTTGCGCGCGCTCTTGCGGCCGACCCCCATCAGGCTCGCGAGCCTGGTTCTGATCCGTGCCGGATCACCGGAAAAAATATTGTCGCCGGCCGCCAGCCGGGCAAAAAGATCGGCAAAGCTGTAGGTCTTTTCCGACGGCAGGTGCCAGACCGGGCGGTCTAGGTCCGCAGTCTGCGTATTGTTGAGCTTCCACGTGGTCCAGATACGCCGGGCGATGTGATTGGCATTGGGCGCCTTGAGCCCTAGCCGCCATACGAGATAGCTGAAGAAATGCGCCTCGTCCGAGAAATAGGCTTTGCCCGCAGCCGCCAGTGCATCGTTCTTGACCCGCACCTCTTTGGCCAACGGCAGCAGGCGCTTGAGCATGGCGCCACTGACCCCATAGAACTCGCCGCCGAAATAATCTGGCGGCGACGCAGGACGTTCACCGCCAGCCTCAGCATAGACATCCATCGCTTGCCGGCGCGACAGGCCGTTGGCGTCTTCGTCTTCCGAAACATCGACGGTGATCAGAGCCGCGCCGTCGCGCCGTGCAAGCGCAAAGGCCGGCGCCAGATCGCCGACGATGAGGCAATCGTTGTCCATCACGAACAGCGCGTCGTCATCGCCGAGACGCCCGGCGGCATAGTCGAGGATGTCGAAAAGGAAATATTGGTTAAACCACGGCCGCCGCGTCCCCGCCGGCGCCCAAGTGTAACGCAACGTGACCAGCTCGACACCGAACTCGGCGAGTGCCGAGTTGAGATCGATGCCATCGACGACGGGAAGCCGCGCGACATTGGTGAAGAGGAGAAACTTCAGCCCGTCTTTCTTGAGGAAGACGTTCGCGCTCCAAAAAAAGGTATAGACGCAGCGCCAGTAGATGTTCTGCGTCGCCTGGCTGGTCGTAAGGCCGCCGACCTGCGGATAGAGGCCGCCTTCCTGCACCGACTCGACATACATCCACGTTGACACGTAGTTGGTGGCGCTCATCTTCCGTTCAACCAATCCGGTATGTTCTGTGGCTCTTGCGGCGCGTTGAGATACACCATGAAACAGGCCCGATGAAATGACACGCGGCGAAAAAAACGGCCCAACGCGTCTGGGGCTTCTGACGGCGCGGGCGTCGCGTCTCGGCGGTGGCGTTTTCGAGGCCGTTCTGGCCGAAGCGCAGGCGCTTGCGGCGCATGGCGGGGTCACGCCCATCGTTTTTGGCGCTACCGACCAATTCACCGCCGAAGATCGCAAGCGTTTCGACGGCATCGAACTGATCACCGTTCCGAGCCGCGGCCCCGCCGCCTTCGATTACGCGCCGGGGCTTCTGGGGCGGCTGCTCGCTGCCGAATTGGACGTTCTGCATCTGCATGGCGTCTGGCAATATGTCTCGCTTTGCGGCGCGCTGTGGGCAGAGCGGACGGGACGCCCCTATGCGATCTCCCCCCATGGGATGCTCGACCCCTGGATTACGGCGCGCGGACGCTGGAAAAAGACGCTCGCGCGCCTGGGCTATGAACGGCGCTCATGGCGCGACGCCCGGCTTTTCCACGCCTTGACTGAAGCTGAGGCAGCGGACATTGCGCGGGAGACGGGCGCTGCGCGTTCCCGCATCGCCATCGTCCCGAATTATATCGCCACGGACACAAGCCCGCCCGCCGCCCGGTCGCAGCTTGTGCTCTGCATCGGCCGCATCCACCCGAAGAAGAACTTGGAACCGCTCATCGAGGGCTGGGTCTCCGCAGGAGCCGCCCCAGCCGGCTATCGGCTCGCCATCGCCGGCTGGGGCGAGCCAGCGCATGTGGCTGCATTGCAGGCCAGGCTTGCGGCAAGTGCCGATCCGTCGATCAGTTTTCTTGGTCCGGTCTATGGCGAACAGAAGCATCATCTGCTGCACGAAGCCCGCTTCGTGATTCTGCCATCGTTGAGCGAGGGCCTCCCGATGGCGATCCTCGAAGCCTGGGGCGCCGCTACGCCCACATTGATGTCGGCGGCTTGCAATCTGCCCGAAGGGTTTTCCGCCGGCGCTGCGTTAAATACTGGAATCGACGCGAACTCGATTGCCGCAGCATTGCGCCAGGCGCTGGCCCTGCCCGAGGCAGACTGGCAAAAGATGTCGGCAGCGGCCCAATCGCTGGCGCGGAACCGTTTCTCGGCCGAAACGGTCGCGGCGCAATGGGTCGCGATCTATCGCGGGCTCGCGGCCGCGGTATAAGGTGAACCATGGCTATTCTCGACGCGCGCAAATCCAAGCCGCTGGAAGGCGGGGCAAGCTTCAGCCTCAGCAACCGCGTCTCTCGCGCATTATGGCAGGTGAGCTGGGCCGTGCTCGCGGCCTGGACGCCGCCGCCGCTCTTTGCCTGGCGAACAGCGCTTCTACGCCTCTTCGGCGCTGACATTGCGCCGAGTGCGCGCGTCTATGGCAAGACCCGCATCTGGTATCCGCCGAACTTGACGATGGCGGAAAACGCGCTGCTCGGCCCCGGCGTGAATTGCTACAATCAGGCGCGGATTTCGATCGGTGCGAAGGCGGTCGTCTCGCAGGGTGCGCATCTCTGCGCCGGAACCCACGATATCAACGATCCTGATTTCCAGTTGATCGCCAAGCCGATCACGATCGGCGCCGGTGCATGGGTGGCGGCGGAGGCTTTCGTCGGGCCGGGCGTCAGCATCGGCGACGGCGCGGTGCTCGGGGCCCGGGGCGTCGCGTTTCGCGACATCGAGCCATGGGCGGTCTATGCGGGCAATCCAGCGAAAAAGCTGAAGGACCGGCCACGCTTTTGACGGGCCGGAATCGCCTTAATAGGCCTGCTGGCGGGTGATCTCGAGGCAGGTCCGCAGAATGATCTTCAGGTCCAGCGTCAACGACCAATTGTTGATGTACCAAAGATCGAATTCGAGGCGCTTGCGCATATCCGCGACCTGCGCGGTCTCACCGCGCTGGCCATTCACCTGCGCCCAGCCGCTCATGCCCGGCTTCACGTGATGGCGCGAGGCATAGGTGGCGATAAGCCGGCCGTAATGGTCGTCATGCGCGAGGGCATGCGGCCGCGGCCCGATGAGCGACATGTCGCCCTTGATGACATTCAGCAGTTGCGGCAATTCGTCGATGCTGGAGCGGCGGAGCAGCGCGCCAACGCGGGTGACGCGGCGATCGTTGCGCGTCGCCTGGGCAACGACCGGGCCGTCTTCCATGACATTCATCGAACGGAACTTGTAGATGGGGAATTTCTGACCGTCGAAGCCGCGGCGCTGCTGACGGAACAGCACCGGACCCTTGCTGTCGAGCTTGATGGCGATCGCGACGACGAGCAGCAGCGGCGAGAGCGCAATGAGGGCCGCGATCGCGAGGATCGTATCGAAGGCACGCTTGACGAAACGCTCGAAGGGCGTCAGCGGCGCGCGCTGCAACTCGACCGAAAGCATCGTCTCGGGTGAAATCTCAGTCTGATAGCCGACCGTCGCGCGAACGGTGCGGTCGGGCAAAAGCCGGACGGCCAGCGGCGAGGCGCGGAAGCGTTCCTTGATCTTCTCGATCACTTCGGTACGGCGCCAGTCGACAGCGATGACGAGCTCGTCGGCATGGTGACGGCGGGCAACGTCGATCGCGAGATCGAGCGCGGCAACGTCGATCCCTTCGGACGTCTTCTCGCCCGCGCCGGCGATTGTTACCCGCGCAAGTTCCTTCAGGCCGAAATGAGCCAGCAGACTTTTGGAGCTGAGATGGCCAAGCTCGGCGGGTTCGCCGACAATCACCGCACGCCGGCCGACGATCCCGCCCTTGGCAATGGCCGAACGCATCAGCCCCGCCGAAACGAGGCGAGCGCCAAGCAAAGCGCCTAATTCGGTGAAAGCGAAAATAATGATTGTGCCACGGGAAAAGATCGTTCCAACCCGCAGAAGGAACAGCACCGCAGTGAGCGACAGGAGGACGGTGGCCCAGGCAAAGACGATCTTGGATGCATTTTTCTGCGGGTTTAGCGTGACCTGCATTGAGTAAAGGCCCAAAGCCTTTGCGAGCAGGATATAGCCAAGGGCGCCGCCGAAACCGATACCAAGCGCGATATCGATTTGCACGATATCGTGGCGGATCAGCCCATTATAAAGCCAGTCGGCGAAGACGCTCGACAGCGTGATGAGCACTCCATCCGTGGCGCCGGCAAGGGCCGCGACGGTGAAGTAGGAAATGGCGAGGCTGCGGGAGAGCCACGAGGTGTTTGCGGGGCTGGCAATGCGCACAATCTGATTCATGAACGCTCACAAGGACGCAGAGAACGGAGAATGAAATTGCAGGGATCAAGGTTCCCTTTTGTACGAAGAGGTCTAGTCCTTTTCGCATGAACGGCGCCTGTACGGCGCCGCACCTAGATAATTTATCTTCTCTCAAGCAACGATTGGGCCATTTCCGCGCAGAAACCATGGCAAAAAAGCGGTGAGCGAACCGGCCAGTTCGCTCACCGTCAACAAACCATGCGGAAAATTTTACAAAGCGCCGCCCCGAGCCATCAGCCGTTGCCGGATTCTGCCTTGCCGGCGCTGTCGAGCGTGGCGAATTCCTCATCCGACAGACTGATCTCGACAGCCGAGACATTCTCTTCGAGGTGCTTAACCTTCGACGTGCCTGGAATGGGCAGCATCACCGGGCTCCGCTTCAACAGCCAGGCGAGCGCCACCTGGCCCGGTGCGTGGCCGTGCTTCTTGGCGATCTTGTCGAGCACCGAGCCGTCCTGGGTCAGCTTACCTGCCGCGAGCGGAAACCAGGGGATGAAACCGATCCCTTCCGCCTCGCAATAATCCAGCACGTCCTCGCTGCCGCGGTCGACGAGATTGTAGCGGTTTTGGACTGTTGCGACTTTGAACACCTTCTGCGCCGCCTTGATTTGCTCGACGGAAACCTCGCTCAGGCCAGCATGGGCGATCAGGCCCTCGTCGAGCAGCGACTTGATCAACGCGAACTGCTCGTCGCGTGGCACTTTCGGATCGATCCGGTGCAACTGCCAAAGGTCGATCTGCTCGACGCCAAGCTTCCTGAGGCTCCGATGCGCCTCGGCGCGGAGATAATCCGGCCTGCCGTTCGGCGTCCAGCGATCCGGGCCGGGACGCTCGAACCCCGCCTTGGTGGCGATGAACAGTCCCTTATAGGGATGCAGCGCCTCGTGGATCAGTTCCTCCGAGACATCCGGCCCGTAGGAATTGGCGGTATCAATAAAATCCACCCCCAGCTCAGGCAGGCGCCGCAGGGTGCGCAATGCCTCGGCACGGTCTTGCGGCGGGCCCCAGATGCCCGGCCCTGTCACGCGCATCGCGCCAAACCCAAGCCGATGGACTTTGGCTTTGCCATCGATGCTGAATGTGCCGGATTTGCCGGCGTCGAGTTGTGTCATGCGTCGCTCCATGGTGTTCGCCCACCATACCTAGAGCCGCGGCGCGGATTTGCCAGCCCGCGGCGCAAGCTCCGCCGCGGATTGCGGTCTTTTGCGTTTCGGCAGGCCATATTCCGGGTTCGCCCTGCGGCGCTGGCAGTTTCTTGCAAGCCCTAACCTTGACGCTCCGAAGGGTGCATGCCACCTAAATGGACAAGTGATTGAACAGACTTTGGATGGATTTCATGCCTACTCAATTGTCTCTCAAAGTTATCGCGGCCGCCGTGCCGTTGCTTTTCGTGGCTGCGGCTCATGCCCAAACGCAGGCCGCCACAACAAACGGAAATGCCCCAGCCAGCGCAAATTCTGGCGTGCAGGCGCAGCAAGATCCGGTTGGTCCAACACATGCGGATGGAAAAGCCGGCAAAAGCTCGCGTCCCTGGTTTAGCGAGGAAAGCGAGCCTGATCTCCACGCTGTACCGCGCTGATCTTTCGACTCACGGCTTAGGCGGTGCCCAGCGATAAAGGCGCAGCATATATTGCGTCCCCGCGCGTGCGCCGCTGATAATTGCCTGATATTCGCCGTCGCGCTTCGGCGTATAGGTGAGTGACGGATACCATACGCTTTCTGCCGAGAGTGGCTTGGTGAAGGCGACAGCCGCGCCGCTCGCATCTCGGAGGGTCAACGCGATGGGAGTTTCATCTTCCGCATAGGCAATGATCACGTAATTCGCACCGCCCGCGAGCTTCAACGGTGTCGAGCCTGTCGCGCCACCCGATTTCGCGTCAGCAGCCAATGTCATTGGCGCGCGAACATCGAGCGCCGGTTTTGCAGCGACGTCGATGCCGGCATTTGTCTTGTCCGCCTGCAGGATGAGCGAAAGGTAAATCGCGTCACCCTCCTGATAGCCGGCCTCGCGCAGCAGCGCCAATTGCGACGTCCAATATTGCCGGTCGCGTGCCAACGCATCTCCGGCGCGGCCATCGAGGAGATCAGCAACAAGATCGGCCCGCTGCGCGTAATTGATCTGCACAGCGCTCGGCGTGCATTCGCCGCCCGTCGAACTGAAGGCACTGATCACCGCGACGACCTTGCCGTCCTCGCCGATGATCGGGCTGCCGCTGGCGCCGCAGGTGATCGGGATGTTGTGGGTGACAAGCAGGGTTTCGAGCGGGTTTTGCTGCGCTGACGAGAAATAATCGGTCAGGCTTTCGATCGCGCCGGCGCGCCATTTCGGCGTCGCGCCACAGCCGAGAATGGCGGAGCCCGAAATATTCTGGCTCGGATAGCCCTCGCTTTCGATCTGCATACCTTTCCAGAGCGACTGCGCTTCATGACGCGAGGCGAGCGGCAGGATCGCATCCTCTGGCAACGGGCCTTTCACGCGTAACAGCGCGACATCGTAGGCAAGTCCGGTCGGCGGCGTTTCAAGCTGCCCGTCATCCCATTTCACCAAATCCTGGCGCCGGAAAAAATCGGCGAAGGCTTTATAGCCGGGATGCAGGATGTGGCCGATGACTTCATATTCCTTGCCGTCGGCGCCGGGCGCACGCACGAGCATCGTCCCGGCCCCGGCTTCGTCCACGACATGCGCATTGGTCACGAGGAGATCGCGGCTGACCGGCCATGCGGTCGCATCCCAATCCGGACATCCGCCAGCCTGATGGCGGATTTCGACGAGGAACGCGGCGCGATCGAGCCGCTGGCGAATTTGTTGGCTCAGCCGTGCATTATAGATCAGTGTCCCGACGGCAGCGAAAACGGCCAGCGCAACGAGGCCGATCGCAACGCGCACATCGCGGCGGATGACACGGCGCACGGAGACCTGCTTCTGTTGCGCGCCGGTCATGCCAAGATCGTCACTTGCCGCGTGCGTAATATTGGCGATGAAACTCGGCCCATTATGCCGTCCAAGACGGATTTTCGCGCCGCTGCGGATCGTTTGGCGGGGCTCGGCCGCGACGCCATCGATCTCGACATAATGATCGCCATAGAGATCGACGGCCCAATCGCCGGAAGGCTGCCGCAACAGCCCGCAATGTACCCGGCCAACGATCGTGCTGTCGGGCGGATAGACGATCTGGCAGCGGTCGGGATCGCGGCCGACGTTCACCTGCGCCTGATCGTCGGAGATCGTCTGCTCCTGACCCGCCAATGGCCCGTCGACATGCTTGATCGTTAGCAAGGTCCGCCCTCAACGCTGCGCGGCAACGGTCCAGTTTTAGCAAAATCCGCCGGACCTGCGATAGGGCGCTTAGGCTTTTTGCATCCCCGAGAGGGCGATTTGCAGATTGAGCGCGATTTCACGCGCTGTTTGCGGTCTTCGGCGCGGGCTCGTGGACAGCATGCGTGCGATCAGCTTTGCGGCCTCCGCCGGTACTCCGGCCGTATGCAGATCGCTGCCGAGCTTTTTTCCGCTTGTGTCGAACCACGCGAGATGCGCGGGCGCCGGCGGCAGACGCCCGGTCAACACTTCATAGGCGACCACCCCCATCGCGTAGATGTCGCTGCGCGCATCCGCCCAGCCATTCTTGCTTTGCTCGGGCGCGGCATAGTTCAGCGTCTTCGGTGCATCCTTATCCTGGCGGACATGGCCAATGGCGCTGATGCCGAAATCGATGATGACCGGCGAAATCCCATCGCGCAGAACAACATTCTCCGGCTTCAGATCGCGATGGACAATGCCGGCGGCGTGGATCGCCGCGAGACAATGCGCCAATTGCGCAAGGAGGCCGATCTTTTCGGCGAGATGCAGCTTGGTCTGCATCGCCTCGCGCAAGGTCGGACCCTCGACAAGCTCGCGCGCGAGGAGCGCCTCGCCGTCGGGCTCATCCAAAAGCCCATAGACGCGTCCGACGCCCGGATGCTGAATGCGCGAGGCCGCGGCCACTTCCATCTGCGCGCCTGCCCGCCGCTCAGCGAGCACGGCACTGTCATAAAGTGCCTTGAGCCGAAGGTTTTTCAGGGCAACCTCCGTCCCCAATTCGAGATCATAGGCGCGGCTGACCGCACCGAAGCCGCCTGCCCCCAACGGCCGGCGCCGAACGAAGCGCTCGGTCGCGCTGAGGCCAGTGGGCGCCGGAGACAGGCCCGGAAGCCAGACATTCTGCGAGCGCCCGCGCGCCGCAAGCCGCTCGCGCACCACATCGGCATGGCCCGGCAGATTGGTCCCGACGGCGCGGCGCAGTGCCGCCGCCAAAGTGCCGTCCGCCTCTTCCGGCTTTTCGAGCGCATCCAAAATCTGACTGTCGAGCAGGCGCGCGGCGATCTCGCGCCCCGGCAAATTGTCGTCGGCATAACGCGCGATGACGCGGGCGATGATCGCTTGTGCCTCTGCATTAGCTTTCCGCGCGAAGAGGTTTTCCGCGGCAACATGCGCATATTCCACGGCCTCGAACGCGTCTGGATCGACGGGCAGACCTGCACGCACATTGGCGAGAGTGGCATCGGCTTCATCGAAATTATTCTGCGCCAGCGCGAGCCGCGCCAATTCGATCCGCGCCAGATGTTTGAGGCGCGCCGTTGCCAGGTCTTCGACATTCAAAGCTGCCGCAGCAGCTTCCGCGCCGCCAACATCGCGCGCCACGACAAGCGCCTGCAAGGCGCCAACGCGGGCACGGTCGCGCTCCAATACTGGTGGAGCCTCGCCGCCAATGTCGAGACCTCGCTGAAAGAAACGCCGGGCGTCAAGTGGCCGGCCGATCTCAAGTTCGAGACGTCCGGCCTCGAAGAACGACAACGCGAGATTGATGCGATCGTCGCTTGCTTCACTGATGGCGCGCAGCAGCGCAAGGGCGGATTCACGCGCATCGCTGCGCCAGGAATGAACGAGCGCAATCGAGCGCAGGATTTGCGCGGCGCCTGAGGGGTCGCCAATCTGCGTAAAGATCGAGGCTGATTCCAGGAGGTCACCGAGCGCCTCGCTGCGCTGGCCCATCCGGTTCATCACCAGGCCGCGCGCGTTGAGGAAGCGTGCCCGGTCAGAATTCGGTGCGTTGCAGCAGGGTTCGAGGTCGCGCAACCGCCCGATGATTTCAGCTTCGGGCTCGTTGGCGGCGAGATCGGCAAAGACCCGATCGAGTTCCGCGCCAAGACCGACGGACGGCGCCGCATCACTCATTGCGTTTCAATGGCCTTGACGCGGAAGAGCCGTTGCCAGCCTTCCAGATCCTGTAGCATCGTCGAGGCCACCGCGTCCGCCTCAGCGCCCAGATCCTGCGAGGCCAATGGGCATTTTAGATCAATGCGCTTAATGCGCCTCCTCGCCGCGTTCAGCAGGCCGAGCATGTGGTTCGATTCTTCGGCCAAAGCCCGCCATTCCGCATAACTGCCCATACCAACGGCAGCGGCCGACCAAGCCGGCAGAACCACGCCCAAAAGACCAAGAAGAGCCGTCGACAGCTCTTCCCAAGGGGATTCTGGCGGATGGATACCCAAAGTCAGTGCGATTTTGATGAAAACGAAGATAAGCACAGCCACAAAAATCCGGCCACCAAGCTTCTCGAAATATTCCGCAGCTGCGGCCGATGTTTGTGCCCGGCCGGCGTGATATTGCAATTGCTCGTCAACAAGATCCTGGAGCACATCGTCGCTCAAGACGCCCTTCAGGTGAGCCGCGATATTACCACGCGGCAAAGGTGCCGCACGCTGATAGGCCATGAAAAGCGAGCTGACCCAAGCCGCGCGGTCCGGCGCGCGCGCGTGGCCAGTTGAGCCGGACGCGCTGTCACGAGGCGCAATCTCATCCGTTTCCTGAGCCTGGGAGGCGAGCTGGCGCACCGCGCCAAACGAGATTGCCCGCCCAAGCGGCGCGAGCACCTGCTGTTTGCGGCAAAGTTCAGCGAGCAGGCGGTATTCGATCGAATGCTCGTGCCAATCTCGACGCAACGCCAAAACTGCGATGCAGAAAGTCACAGACAGAAGAAGGAACTCGATGCCGGCGAAAGTCGTGACGCTCACGCGGCTTTCAATCAAACGGCCAAGGATCGTGATATCTCGCTTGTGAAAAAAATTGGCGACAGCGCCGGACAGCAACGACAACGCGGTAAGCGTGAATATCCAGACATAGCTCGAACGGTAGCGCGCGGTATATTCGCTGGCACGCGCATCCGCCGGCTGATAAAGCCCAAACCAATAAATACCCGCGTCGCTTTTCGGCTCTGCCGGCCGCGTCCATAGTGGCTGGCAGCCCGAAGCGAAGAGCATCATTTCGTTATAGATTCCAGACCAACGCCACGGTCGATTTGGCTTCTCGTTAAAATAGTCCTGTGCCGGCTCGACTGTCTTGGATTGCCACCAGCGCGCAATGCTCACGACGCCGGTTTGATGTCCGCGTGGAACGGGCTTTGGTTCTGAAATCTGTCGGCGCAGGTAAGAGTGAATCTTGTGCGCTGCTTTCGGCGAAGATGACGGATTGCGCGCATCGTGGATATCGGCGATCCAATGCGGCTCGATATCTTTTGTCGCGTGAATCCACCAGACCGGCACGCCGACGCTTGCCGCATATTCGACGACCTCCTGCGTGCCACCTCGACCCGCCGCGAGCTCGCCGTTCCAGATCGCGATGACGATATCGCTGTTGCGAACGACGAAACGGCCGACAGCCTCATAAGCGCGGTTGCGCTGCTCATCGCGATCCGGCTTTTCCTTGTCGTAATCGCCGTCGAGCGACATCCAGTCTTCCCCCGCGCGCGCCAGGAGCGTCCGGAACTGGTCAAGATCCTCCGCGGCCGTCATCGGTAGGGCGTGGGGCGTTTTTGCCGGATCCGTTCCAGCAAAGTCCTTCTCATATTCGGTACGCGAAAATGGCATTGGCACATAAAGCTTATAACCGAGCGCAAGTGCCTCTTCCGCGACAAGACGATCGGCGCCGAGGGCAAGCGGCGAAATGATACGCAGAAGCGGTGCGCATGTTTTTTTATCGTCGCTTACATAGAACCGCGCCACGGCGCGCTCCCGCGCGATCGAATTCATTTCGTCGCTGAAACATGTCAACGCCGCGCGCACTTTGGCGTGAATATGGGAAAGGTGCGTCGTCGCGAGATTGCGCGCGCCCGTGACACCAATGCGCAGCGCGAGCTGCGGCTTCACCCGCGCATTTGTCAGCTGATCCGATTGAGCCAAGAGCACACCGCAAGCAACGATCTAGCTTCGGCGATTTGTGCCATGGCGCATCGGCTTAAACAAGTCGACGCGGCCAAATCAGATGCAAAATTACAACATTCGGTAACAATGCTTTCGCTGCCATTGACTCAAATTCGCGCTGCCGATCATGTCAATGGCTCCGGTTGCGGTGTGTATCGGGGGTTGCCATGCCGAAGTACAGCTGGATGGCGCTCGTCGGCGTAGGCCTTTTATCCGGCTGCGGTTCGATGACGGGGCCGCCATCGATTACGGCCAGTCGGACGTTTTACAACGAAGTTATTCACGATACGTCGTCCGAGCAGTTGCTGCTCAATATCGTCCGCGCCAAGAACTACGAGACACCGAATTTCATCGATGTCTCGGAAGCTGACGCGACTGTCTCGTTTACGTCTGGTGTCAACGGCGGCCTTTCGGGTATCGGGGCGGTGCCGGGGATACACTCTACCAGCGCCGGAACGATTGCCGGCCAGGTGGGCGGGGTGACCGGCAATTTCAATTATGCCGATTCCGCGCTTGTCCGCTACGCGCCCGTCCAAGGCTATCCGCTCATCCAGCAAGTGTCGTCGCCGATCGCGCCGGTTTCGATCGTGCATATGTTCAATTCCGATTTCGGGCTCGCCGACGTGCTCGAATTTTCGGTCGACCGGCTCGCGCCCGGTTATACCGACAATTACGTCGCGCAGGACCGGATGGTTATGCTCGACCAGTTCGGTGCGATCGTTCTCGCGGCGGGCGCCGAGGAGGAAGGCAGCGGAGGTGGCAAACGGCACCGCGGAAGTGCGGCGGCAGGACCATCGCGCGATTCGGCCGAAGATAGTTCGACGCAGAACCTTAACGTGATCCTCCACCCGGGAAGTCTACACCCGAGCGGCTTCATCGCCGGGCGCGACTGTACCTTCGCGGAGCAGTCACCCGATGCGGCCGTCACCAAACTCTGGAGCGGGTTGCGCCAGCTTTATCGCGGTTCCGCCGCGAATATGATCACGCTGCGTGGCGCGGCAACATCAGATTTCTTCTTCACCACGCGTTCGGCCATCGGCGCTTTGAAGGAAGGAGAAGTCGATACGATTCACTTCGCGACACCGGAGGAAGCAGCCGAGATTCGGGCGCTCAACAATGCCGCGCCCTGCCGTATCAACGCCAACATCTTCTATTTCAACCCGCCCGCCGACAAGCGGACGCCGGATGAAGTCAATATCATGTGGAGCAGCTATCTCGCGGATGCGCTTGTCCCGAGGGTTGATCAGGACATCCGTGCCCGCACGATCTGGCGCGACACGCATCGCGCATTCATCATCGTCGAGCAGGGGCCGGGCGTGCCGCAGAATGCTTATGTCGCCGTCAACAAGCGCGGCACCTGGTATTGGATCGACAACGACGATCTCGTGTCGAAGGCGAATTTCGGCCTGCTAAACGAGATCGTGACGATCCAAGCCGTCCCCGAGACGCGTCAGCCGCTGACCCCATCGATCTCCGTCGGTCGCTAAAACTGGCCGACGTTAGCTCTGGTCGGACGCGTGTCCGTACATGCTCGGATCGTCCTTCGGGCCTGCCGAAGTCCAGATGACGCGCAGCGGCAGAGGTTCCTG
This sequence comes from Methylovirgula sp., assembly GCF_037200945.1. Classification (NCBI taxonomy): domain Bacteria; kingdom Pseudomonadati; phylum Pseudomonadota; class Alphaproteobacteria; order Hyphomicrobiales; family Beijerinckiaceae; genus Methylovirgula; species Methylovirgula sp. The sequence goes on along the minus strand of NZ_JBBCGP010000001.1, from coordinate 1,667,063 downwards.
CTGCTTCAGGCCACCATCCGGCCCAAACATCTGATTGGAGACCCATTTCTGGCACTGGTTTTGGTCGGCGCCGAGGAGGCGTTTTTCGATCTCCGCCGTCGAGGCCATACCGGCGCCCGATGCGGTTATCGATTCCACATTATCTGACAGGCAATCGAAGATGATCCGCTGCGCCCGGTAGATGAGCGTATAAGGATGATCGGCGCGGGCGAATTTATCATGAAAGTGCGAAACGCCGTCCGACGAAGCCTTCAACAGCAATTCCTCGGTGTCTTCGCGGACGTCGCCCTTCACCAGATCGCCGCGCGCCTGATAGAGCCGCTGCACGAACAAGGTTGCACTGCGGTTCGACGCCAGCAATTCCGATGTCTCAAACAAGCGGGAGTAAACCTCGCGTGCAGATTTCTTGATCAGCATGTCGAGGTCGGCCATTGACACCGCACCGTGATTGTTGCCCTCAAACAGGCCGCCGATCTCGTCGCTGACGCGTTTGATAATCATGCCGCGCAAGCGCTCGGCCGACCAATTCTCGCCGATGAAGGTCTCGAACCGCGCCAGCTTGGCTTGTAGGATGGCTTCCGTCAGCGCGTCCATCACGGCGGTCTCGGTCACGTCTCCCTGATGGTCGGAATCGCCGATCTTCTGCTTCAGCGTCTGCATGAGCTGATCGACCATCGACGTGTAATCGCGATCGGCATCGTTGCTCACAGCGTTATTCGACGTGTCCTGATCGTCCGACGAGCCAACCGCGCCAAGCGAATCACTGGCGTTGACGTTCTTGAGCAGCGCCATTTGCTCGTGCGCCGATGGCGGCGCGAGTTTGGCGAGTTCACGGGTCGATTCATCCGATGAAGACGACGACGCGGAATCGTCGTCATCGTCGCCCGAATCATTGTGGCGGCTCGTGTGATGCGTGCGTTCACGGTGGCGACGGCCACCACCATGATGGCAACACGGAAACGGAAAAGGGAAGAACCCAAATTGCGCTTGCGCCGGGGTAGGCGCAACGTACGCTGGGCCGCTTAATGCAAAGGCGCAGACGGCAATAAAGCTGGATGTTTTGAATAGATTCGATCGCTGGGCAGTCATCCCACTCTCCCAACCGCCAAGTATCATTTTAATTTATATTATACCGGACGGGCATCGAGTTCAACTATATTTGCGGACGCGACACATCAATAACGGTGGCGGCGGCGCGAGACGGTGCCATTGTCCACGCTCTCTCGTGCCTCCTTGATTTGTTGATAAATCAGGTCGGCGAAGGGAACCTTGGTTTTGCGCGCGAGCAGAAAGCTTGCGGCTAGGGTGCGCCGCAGCGTCTCGTTGTCGTAGCAACTGGTCTGACGCTCAATGCTGCGAAATTGCGGCTCCGTCGGCGCTTCCTTGCGACCCCAGTCCCACACCCAGATGCTGTCTGGACGCGTGTAACCGCCGGCACAGCCAAGCGGGACCTCCAGCTTACGGACTTCGACTTTGCGCACGTCAGGATTGACTGTGCCATAATATTTCTGCAGTCGCGCAACCTCGTCGTCGTTCAACAACGGCTTGCCATTGATATCGTTGGCCTGGCCAGTTACCGCCATTTCCGCGAGCAAGATACCTGCATCGATTTCGAAGAACGGGTTACCGTCTTCCGTTGACGGGTCCGCCTGGACTGACAGGTCGATTGCCTTATACGCGTATTGCATTGCCTTGAGCGGATTCTTCTCATAGCCGAATTCGCCGTTGCGATAGATTTCCGCAAGATAGGCCGCGGCGCGTGTCGAGCCTTGGCTCAGTGCCCGCTCCAGCAGATCGACGGCTTCGTTGGCGCCGTTTTCCGGATTGGTGAGAATACGTCCGGAGCGGAGTCTCTCGGCCAGATCGATTTCCGCATCTTCGTAGCCGCCATGCGCCGCAAGCCGGTAATAGCGCGCGGCGATTTCAGGCGCCGGAATCGGCAGGCCGTCGCCACGCTCCATCATATAGGCAAGGTTATATTGTGCCGCCGGATTATTCGACTGTGAGGCCCGGCCAAACCAGAGAAGCGCCAGCGAATTGTCGGACAGAACTGTTTTCGCATCGTCCGCATCGCCGTTCTCATCGTTGATTCTATAGCCCCGATAATAGAAAAGGCCGAGGTCGACTTTGGCATCGACCGACCCTGCATCCGCGGCGCGTTCCGCCCAATCGACGGCGCGGCGCGGATTGGGAGTCACACCCAGACCAATCCAAAGCGACTCGGCGACCTCGACCATGGCCGCGACCGAACCGGCTTCCGCTGCCTTCGCCATCCATTCATAAGACTGAGCGAAATCGGCCTGAATACCAAACGAACCTTTCTCGTAGCGCAAGCCGAGTTCATACATCGCCGCCGGAAAGCCCTGGTTGGCGGCTTCACTCAAGTCCTTGTTGGCCTCATCCTGATCTTGATCGGCGGATTCGGTATAATCGTAGAGTGTCGCCAGATTATAGAGCGCAGCGACATAGCCGCGTTCAGCCGCGTCCTTGAACGCGGCATGCGCGGCCAGCAATTTTTCCTGACGCGCCGGATCATCCGGGCGCATGGAGTTTGCCGCCGCAGCTTCGGCGCGCCCGTAATTATAGAGGAAGCGCGCGATGCGCGGGTTCCGCTTGATCGACTTCTGGCAGGCCGGCGCCGCAGCGTCGAAATCGATGTTGGCGAGCGGTACGCCGGGCACTTCCGGCGGTCTGGCCGTATCGATATCCGCGGCGGCAAGCCGATCGCAATCATCGATATCGCGATTGAGCGGCGTCGCGACCGCCGACGTGTCTTCCGGAGAATTGATCAAATTGACGAGCGCGCGGCGCGCCAGCTCCGCCGTTGGACAATCGTGGAATCGGCGGCGATGGCGCTCGAGCGTTTCGCGCGTCGGCCCCTGACTGATCTGCTCCCAATCCTGCTGCGCGCCTTCGCATTGCTGCTGCGAGAGCGGAAAGCGGTCCGCCCCGACGCCATCGATCAATTTGAAATCGGCGGCGGTGGCAAGATCGTTGAAATATTCCGGATCCTGCTGATAGCCCCCCTTCTCGGCATAGGAGTGAACGACAAGCCGGGCCCGGTCGGCCAATTGCGGCAGCGTTTGCCCTGGGCGTTGCATCTCCTGTCGCAAAACTTCCGTGAATAGCGAATTGCGGCGCCTGTCTCCGGGCCCAAAACTTTCGATGGCCGTCTCGCCGAACGACGCCGAATAAAGAACGAGGAAACCGTTCGGGAGATCGTCATCGGGCAACAGACGGCTGCCGGAAGTGGGGCTGCGCTTCAATGCACGAATATCGCCCGCCGCCGGGGGCAAGGAGCGGCAGGCGTCGAGGACGATGAAAGCGACGCGCGGTTTCTTTTCCGCGATCTGCTGGATGATTTCGGACGCCGAAACGCCGTCCTTGGGGATTTCTTCCGTTTCGTATTGGCCCTGGAAGGATGGCATTTTCAACGCGATGATATCGTCGCGCCGATCCGAATCGAGCAATTGCGACTTGGTGTAGGTCTTGAGGCTCTTCAAATCGCTGAACAGCAGATAATTCGTATTGGTCGCTTCGACGCCGACGCCGTGGCCGGAAAAAAAGAAGACGACATCGTCGCCTTCTTGAATCGTCTTGAGGAAGGCCTGGAATTTCTTGTCGAAATCGTCCTTCGTTCGCAGATCGGTGGCGAGCGTGACATTCTTCTTGTCGAAGCCGAGATCTTCCAAATCGCCGGCGATGTCGGCTGCATCGGCATCCGAACGGGTGAGGCTTTGAATGTCGGAGTCGGAATAGCGCTGCACACCGAGAACAAAGGCACGCCGCGTCTCCGCCTGCGCCCCGCTCACCGCGCCAAAGGTGCAGAGGCCGGCAAATCCCAAACATGCCAAGGCACGGACGGCCTGGTGCATTCGCAAACGCAACATCACGAACCTCTCTATCGCCGCCCGTCGAATTGCACGTCCAGTTTGTATCAGTCTTCTTATGGCGTCAGGCTGCGCCCGACACGAAATCCAACATTCGGCGATTCACGATCGTCCGCCGCGTCCCATGCCCGCGACGCCGCCCGCAAGGCATCCGGCTTGTCCGAATAAGAGCCGCCGCGGATGACCCGGTCGCTGCAATCGCCGGTGAGTACCGGGCTGCCATCGGCCGGGACTGAATCCAATTGGGCGTTCCAACAGTCTTCGACCCATTGCTGGACGTTTCCAAGCATATTGATGAGCCCAAACGGATTGGGCTTGCCCTGATCGACCGGAACCGTCTCCAACGCGCGATCGGCTTTCGTACTCCCCTCGTAGGAATAGCGCGAATCGTAATTGGCGAGCTCGGGCGAAATATCGCCGAACCAGAAGGGCGTATTCGGGCATTCGGCCGTGGTGCAGCCGCGCGCCGCATATTCCCATTCCGCCTCGCTCAGCAAGCGATAGGGCGCTCCGGTTTTGCTTTTGAGCCATTTGACATAGCCATTGGCATCGTTCCACGAAACGAAGATGACCGGGTGTTTGCCGCGGCCAAAGCCGTTGTCATCCGGCTTGTAGCCATTGCAGCCGCCATCGGCGACGCAGGCGTCCCATTCATCGAAGGTGACCGCATAGCGGCCCACCGCAAACGGCGCGCCGATGGTTACGCCATGCGGCGCCAATTCATTCGATTGCCGGCCGGGCTCGCCCGCGGGTGAGCCCAAGGTGGCCGCGCCGCGTGGCACGACGACCATTTGCGGACAATTCCTACACTCCTGAAAGACTTGGCCGCCCTTTGTCGCGAGATTATAGGGCGGCGGCTTGATAGCGATCGCCGGGGCCGCGGGCCTGACCAACTTCGGCGGCGCGATCGTCTGAACGGGCACGATCGGACCAACCGCCGCGATCACGGTCTTTTTCGAAGCTGGGGGTGGCGATGCCAGCTTTGCGGCCGGAGCGGGATTTAGAGGCGCCGGGTTGACCGCCGGGGCGGTTTCGCCATCGCCTTGCACGACGACGGCCGTCTTATCCGCAGTGGGTTTGGCCGGCGGCGGTTGAGGCGCCGGCTTTTGCTGAATTGTATCGTCGTTGTGCACAACGACAACCGGCGGCCGCGGCCAAAGCCCGTAAGCCGCACCGCCGCCAATGATTGCGACCCCGGCAACCAATGCCGCAATCATGGCTGGCGAGATGCGAGGTGTCGGCGTCGGTTTGGGCTTCGGCACAGGCTCCGGCAAGCGCGCTTCGGCCCCATTGACGATGACGGAGACGCGCCGGGTGAGCATCTCCATGGCCTGATTCCAATCCGGGAAAGCGTCGATCCAGTTGCGGGTGATCAGTTCATAGCGGAAGGCCTTGCTCGGCGTCGCATCCTCGATCCGGATGGGCACGACGGTCAGTTTGCGCTGGCTCGCCAGCGCGATCTCCTTCTTGATCTCGTCGGAATTGTTGGCGTTGGCAGAGAAGACCAGCACCATCACCTTGGCGTTCTCGATCGCATCGACGATGGCGTCGCCATAATTGTCGCCCGCGCCGATGTCCCGCTCGGAAATCCAGCAGGGAATGCCGTTTTTCTCGAGAACGTCGACGATCGTCCGCGATTGCTTATAATCGCGCGAGGAATGCGTAATAAAAACCGGCGCGCTCATGCAAATTCACTCTCCGGCAAACAGTCAATCCGCCGAGGATTTGATCGTATAATGCAATCTATTTTGCCGTAAATGTTATTGTTTCGCGCCGGGGCCGACAAAAGCCGCCCGGCGGAGAGCGTCACCCGCCGCTGACGAGCAGTTCGGTCACCTTCTTTGTCACCGCGATGAAATCATGCGGCCCCAAAGCGAGAGCGCCTTCGAACGGATAATCGAGCAGCCGGGCCACGACCAGAATGCTCGACACGGAAGCGGCAAATATCCCAGAGACGAGCGCGGCCGTCGTCCAAAAACGCAGCCCGGACAGAACAACGAAAGTAACGAGGATGGCCTCGAACCCGATCAGCACCGTCCAGAGCGCACCGGGAATGCCGCTGCCCGCTTGGTAGATTCTCACTTCGCGCTGCGCATGCGCTTGCGTGAGCAGCGAAAGGATTTCCGGCTTTGTATAGTTTTCGGCGGGGTCGTTAAATTTGAGACCGGCAGCCGCCTGGATCAGCGCCCGCAGCTTATGGTCGGTCAGGATATCTTCGCTACGGTGCGCGGCCATGATCGGCCATTCACTTTGCACGACGCTGTCGAGATAAGCCTGCTCCTTGTTCAGAATCTCCTTTGCCGCGGGCGGCGGCAAAGTGGCAGCGAGCATCGCGGCGCCATGCAGGGCGGCAACTTCCAGATCGATGGCCGCGGACGCTTCATTATATTCGGTCCAGGCCTCGCTAAAGACGAACGCAAGAAGAACGGCGAAAATGACGCCGAGCTGCAGGAAGACGGTCGAACCCACCTCATGATGTTCGCGCCGCAGATCGGCCGCGACAGCTTTCTGGACGACAAGCGTCACTGCGGCTGCAGCCAGCCCGACAACCAAAATAATCAGGACGGCCGTACTATAGCTCATGCGAGATAGCCTCCCCCCGAAAGCAAAATTTACCGGCTGCAACTTATCCGAAACTGTCGAGCGGACTTTGTCAAAGTATTGGGGCTGGCAGCACGGCGAGCACTTCGTGCGCGGCGCGAAGCCCGCTCTCCCACGCGCCATGCACCGTTGAGAAGAAAAACGGATGGGTCGCCTCGCCAGCGAAGAACAGCCGCTCCGCGACCGGCGCGGCAAGGGCCCCCCGCGCCGCGGCGTGACCGGGCAATGCATGGGAATAAGCGCCGAGCGCCCAGCGGTCTCGCCCCCATTCGGTTTCGGCGAGCGGCTGTGCACGGCGACGAAACGACGAGCCGAGAAGTTCGCTCAATTCATCAAGCGCAAAGGCGGTGAGAGCGCCCTTTCCTTCGCGGATCAAATCCTCAGCGTTCCGGCCGCCGAGATAGGCTTCGAGATAAGGACGTCCGAACGGACGCGTATGATAAGACCCCGTCGCAGCCCGGTCGATCCGGCCAAAGAAATGTCCCTCGACAGGCAGTTCTTCCGGCTTGTCCAGGTAGAAAAAGGCCTTCTCAGCTCTGCCCAGCGGCAGGCGTGCGGCGGCCTCGATCTTGTCTGGCAGAGCCGGCGAGAAAACGATCCGTTCTTTGGCGAGAAGGTTCGTCGGCACTGTAATGATCACCGTCCGCGCCGCGAGAGGACCTTGTTCGGTCTCCAGCCGTACCGGCGCGCTGCGATGATCGATTGCGGTAACGGCGCAGGAAAAACGCGGCGCCACCGAAGCCGTCAATGCCGCAACCGCCGCACCATATCCCTGTTTCAGGCGCCAATTCATGCCGGTGTCGACGTAGGCCGCATAGTCGAGCACGGAGACGCGATCATATTCGGCGCCATTATAATAAGAGCTCACGGCGTCAATCAGGCCGTTCCATCTGTCGCCCGGCTCGAAAAAGTCTGACGCCGGCGCATCGACATTCTTGAGCGCAGCCGCTGCGAGCCGCGCGTCGAAGGCTTCATAAGCTTCCGCGAACGCCTTCTGTTCTGCTGCGCTGAAGCCTTGATCGCCGGACTGGCGGCCCCAATTCGCTGCGCTTTTCTCCAGCGCCAGACCGGCATCCTCGATCAGCGGAACGAGGACGTTGCGATCAACCGAATGAACCCAGCCGCAACCCGCATCGAGCGGAATCTCGCCAAGCGCGATGAACGTATGAGCCCGGCCGCCCGCGCGCTCACGCGCTTCGAGAATAACGACCGATCGGCCCGCGTTCGTAAGCTCAAGCGCTGCTGTGAGTCCCGCCGCGCCGGCGCCGACGATCGCGACATCAAAAACACCCTGCATGTCGAATCGATTCTTTAAAGCTCCGCTTTGGCTACGTGCCAAGCTTTGCTTCATAACGCTCAGTTTGTGCGGCGACTAGCGGCGTCGTGTAACGCGCGCACTACGCATAACAGACATGCAGATTCTTCAAATAGATTTGAGCGCGAAACTGTGCGGCGGAGCGCATAGCTTTCGTGATTTCAAACGGCTTCGTTTTTCAATGACGCTTCGACGCAGCATGCCAGCAACATTGTCGCATCAATTTTGAATCAAATTGACGAGTATTATGGTTTACAAATTGTAAACGCGCATATCTAATGTGTTAACGTTATGTGAACACGTCGAGTTTTGCCGTGCTGAACGTCTCCGTTTCAGAAATTACGCGTCCTAAGGACATCCAGATTTCCTCGGATGAGGTGATCGATGCGATCCGCCATAAGTCTGGACCTCTCGCGCAGCTCAAACTCGATTACGAACCGCAGATCAAAACCCTCTGGGTCACTCTCGCGCCGGAACCGAAGCCGGTTTTCACGCTCGGGCTTGTCGATAGTCTCTTCCGTTTGCAAAAAGCCGTCATCGCGCTTTGGGGAAAAGAGAGCTACGCGCGATCCCCAATCCGCTTTTTTGTCTATCGTTCCAAGGGGCCGATTTTCACCCTTGGGGGTGATCTCGATTTTTACCTGGATTGTATCGCCAAGGGTGACAGGGCTGGTTTGTTGGAGCACGCGCGGCTCTCGGTTGAAGACGTCATCGGTAATGCTTCAAGCCTCTCGGGCGCCGCGATCACGATGGTGACGATCGAGGGCAAAAGCATTGGCGGTGGCGTCGACGCGCAGGTGTCTTGCAACATCGCGATCGCGGAAGAGCACACCTCGTTCAGCTATCCCGAAGTGAAGTTCAACCATTTCCCTGTTTCTGCCTCGGCGGTTCTCTCGCGACGCGTCGGCAATCGAATCGCGTTAAAACTTTTATCGAATGGCACCGAATCGACCGCAACAGAGTTCGAAGCTTTGGGCGCACTCGACGCTGTTACGGCCTCCGGCGAGGGTGAGGCGTGGATACGCAAATATGCGAGCGAGACGCTGCCGATACATGCTGCGCGGCTCGGCCTTTTTGAGGCTTTCTACCGTCCGCAGGCGGAGGCATTTCGCAACGAGCTGGGCTATTTGGCAGCAGCCTGGACCGACCACATGCTGAGGTTGTCCCCCATGGAGATTTCTCGCCTGCAGCGCATCAGCGCCACGCAAGACCGCATGCTGCAACGTCTCTACAGCCAAACGAAGGGTAGCGAAATGAGGACAAAAAGCCTTGAGCCTGGGCTCGTCTGAATTCGCTCTTGCGCCGTTGTGATCTGATCCATTTTGAGGCGCTCACATACAAATTGGCCTAAAATCTAATAATACCGGACAACGACCGGTCAATCATTCTATGTGCAGGGTGCGAACGAAATTTCTCGAGGCACGTTCGCAACCCAATGACGTTTAAGGACATCCGCTGGCATCTGTGGCGACGGGCGCAGCTTTGGAGACATGCGCACCGCGACGATGAGTTTTACAATTATCTCGTCGGCTCGCTGTTCACGTCGCAATCTTCCTTGAACTCGGCGAATTTCATGGGAACCGCGATTGCCCTCTCAGGCTTCGCGCTAACCAAGGATCGGCTGTTTCTCCTGCTCACCGCCCTGGCGCTGGTGTCCGGCCTTGGACGTACGATTCTTTTTCGCAGTTTCATTCGCCACAAGGACAAACTTAAAACGCGCGCGGACGGCGCCTATTACGAGCACCGCTTTTTTCTTTTTTCGTTCCTGTTCACTGCCGCTTTCGGAATGAGTTGTTACGAACTCATCCAATATCCCGGAGCGCAAGCCATCGCCAATGGCGCTGCCGTCGGCTACGCCATGGGTGTTGTCGCCCGCAACGCAGGGCGCCCGAGCATCGTGATTACACAGGTCATGTTGATGATCGTCCCGATGATCATCGGTTTCGGGTCGATGCACAACACCTATGGCAACGCGACCGCCATACTGCTGGTGGGGACAATCATCACTACGCTCGCCGTGACCGTCTCCCTGCATAAGAATGTGATCGCCGTCTACAATGCGGACAAGGCGACGCAACACCTCGCAATGTACGACAGCCTCACCGGGCTCATGAACCGTTACACATTCGGCGAGCAGATTGCGCATGCAATCGCGACGCAGCCGAATGAAGGGTTCGCGATTCTCTATATTGATCTCGACCGATTCAAGGATATCAACGATACGCTGGGTCACACAGCCGGCGACGCCGTCATTATCGAGGTCGCACGGCGGCTGCGGGCGGTCACGCGCGGTGGCGATTTCATCGCCCGCTTCGGCGGCGACGAATTTCTCGTCAAGATTAGCGGCGCGGACTTGGTGGATACCAGTCGCATCGTTGAGCGCATTGTCATAGCTTTGACCCAGCCGCAAAGCGTCGACGGCAAGGTCTTTGCGCCTTCGGCCAGCATCGGCGTCGCGCTCTTCCCTGAGAATGGACAGATCGCCGGCGACATTATCAAGAAAGCCGATATCGCGCTTTATGAGGCCAAGCGCGCAGGCGGCAAGACATTCCGCATTTTCGCGTCTGACATGGAGCATGACTTGCACGCGCAACGTGCCCTGCGCAGCGAGATCGAGCTCGCCATCGAGCGGCATGAATTTTTACTCCACTATCAGCCGATCTACGAGCTTGGTTCCCGGAATATCATCGCCGTGGAAGCTCTGCTTCGGTGGAATCATCCGACACGCGGCTTGCTGCGTCCAGACGCCTTCATTGCGGTCGCGGAGGAGACACGGGCAATCATCGACATCGGCGAGCAGGTGCTTGACGCGGCGTGCCGAATGGCTGTGCGGCTGCCCGAGCACATCGCCGTCGCGGTCAATCTTTCGACGATTCAGTTTTGCCAGCCCGAGCGCCTCATTGCTGCGGTCCGCGGCAGCCTGCAACGCGCCGGGCTGCGCCCGAACCGTTTGCATCTTGAAATCACCGAAAGTCTTCTGCTGGCGAATACGCCATCGGCACGCAAGACGCTCGACACGCTCACAGGCACGGGGGCCAAACTGGCGCTCGACGATTTTGGCACCGGCTATTCTTCCTTGTCCTACATCCTGGATTTTCCGTTTTCCAAGATCAAGATCGACAAGAAATTCACCAGCAGTCTTTACTGCAACACCGCCTCACCAGCGATCATCAAGGCTGTCGCGCAGCTTGCCGGCGATCTATCGCTTGAAGTCGTTGTCGAGGGCATCGAAACACGGGAACAGGAAGCTTTCGTCCAAACCCTCGGGCCGACACAAGGGCAAGGCTATCTGTTCAGCGTACCGCTCGCGAGCGAGGAATTGCTGAGCCGAATCGCCCGTCAGGCCGGCGATTGGCAGCCCATGAGTTTGGCCAGCTGATCGGCTATCATTTTGCCGCCCGCGCGCGGGCCACAGCGTTGCGGAAACCGGCCTCGTCGAGCGTGCCGGCGATCAGATAAGGTCCGACAAGAAAGACCGGCGTGCCCTGCAGATGCAGTGCGTTGGCCTCGGCGATATTCCTTTGCAGCAGCGCCCCGATGTCTTCGTTATGCGCGGCAAGATCTTTGTTCAGGTGGTTCACATCGATGCCCGCGGATTGCACGACGGCCTTGATCAGAGGCAGCGTTGCCGGACGCAATGTGATGGCCATGAGCGCATCATGCGCTTGCTGATATTTGCCCTGATAATTGGCTGCGAGCGCGACCTTCGCCGCGATGATTGAGGATTGTGCCAGGATCGGCCAATCCTTGTAGATCACCTTCACGTGTCCGTCGCTCGCGATGAATTTATCGAGGTCCGGCGTCGCGCGGCGGCAATATGGGCAATTATAGTCGAGGAAGGCGACAATGGTGATGTCGCCCTTTGGGTTGCCGCCAACGGGCGCCGCCGGATCGCCGAGAATGCTCGTCACGAGGTCGGGCTTCTGGTCCGCTTCAGCGAGCGGCGCGGCGGCGGCAAAGGCGACGAATGCAATCAGCGTCAAAAGATATTTGGACATGAAGTCTCGCGTCGATGTCGGTGTTGGGGAGGCAGGCGTATGGAGAACATCGATCCCGACAAGGCCTATCTTCTTCTCGAGTCCGGACCAATAGTCCTGGTGACGACGCGTCATGGCGAGCATGCGAACATCATGACGATGGGCTTTCATATGGTGATGCAGCATACGCCACCGCTCATTGGCTGCATCATCGGCCCCTGGGATTACAGCTACAAGGCGTTGAAAGAAACTGGCGAATGCGTGATCGCGATCCCGACCGTCGATCTCGCCCGCAAGGTCGTCGAGATCGGCAATTGCACAGGCGCCGAGACGGATAAATTCGCGAAGTTCAAATTGACTCCTAAAAAGGCGTCAAAGGTTGGCGCACCGCTCATCGCGGAATGCCTCGCCAATATCGAATGCCGCGTCGCCGATACAAGCCTCGTCGGCAAATACAATCTGTTCATTCTCGAGGCCGTCGCGATCTCGATCGATCGCGTACGCAAGGAGCGACGCCTGCTGCACCACAACGGCGACGGGACATTCACAATCGACGGCCGCAAGCTCGACCTGAGAGATCTGATGATCCAATGGAAGCAGTTTCAGGTGCCGCTTTAAGCTATTTGGCTGGGACAGGTTTTCAGCCGCTCGATCAACCACCGCCCCGCCGGTCCCGGCGGTGCCGTCGTCCGATAGACGGCGTGCATCGGCAATATGAGGCCGGTGGCGGGCACGCCTTCGATATTGAGCTCAACAAGTCTGCCATTCTCAAGATCCTGCCTCACCGTATGCAACGGCATGCCACCGAAGCCGAGGCCGTTGAGCAGGAAAGCGTGTTTGGCAAAGAGATCGGACAATCGCCACGTGGACGGCGATATGACGCCGAACTCACGCCCCGACGAAAGAGTCGAACGATCCGTCAGGACAAGCTGCACATGCCGCGCAACCTCTGTTTTCGGGATCGGACCTTCATAGGAGGCGAGCGGGTGGTCTCGCGAGGCAACGAGGACCAGCCTGAACTCCGTCAGAGCTTCGCTCATGATCGACGACGGCATGAATGGCAACGAGCCGGCAATTCCAAGGCTGGCGCGGCCATCAAGCAGCGGCTGAAAGACGCCGCCCAGCGCTTCGACATAAAGACGCAGCGGTGTGTCCGGGAACTTCACGCGAAATTCTTTCGCCGCAGCGGTGATCGCCTCGATCGGCATAAACACGTCGACAACGACCGAAAGCTCCGGTTCAAGGCCCTCGGACATGCCGCGGGCCCGCGCCTTCATGGAATCGACGCCGGAAACGATGCCGCGTGCATCGGCGAGCAGAACCGTGCCGGCGCCGGTCAATTTCGGATAGCGGCCACTGCGGTCGAAAAGTGGCACGCCGATCTGCGCCTCAAGTGCGCTGACCATTTCGCTGACCACGGACTGCGCGCGGTGCAGCTTCCGCGCGGCGCCGGAAAAGCTGCCCTCTTCGACGGCCGTGATAAAAGTGCGCAATTGATCGAGCGAAACGCCGTCGAGCATGAGACCTATCGGATATTCAGATGGATAGGATCGAAATATAACGGCTATTCAAATAGAGCGCAATCGTGAGACCAAACCCGCGCTATTCGCGCCGCATCAGCGGCGGCGGAAAATCGCCCTTCGCCCCGCGATCCGGGCGTCCTCAGGAGTGTCCCCATGAAAACGCATATTTTTGCCGCGCGCGCTTTGACCGCGGCAATCGCCTTCGCGGCGGTCTCGGCCCAGGCCCAGGCACCCGCGCGCGATCCGGCGACCGTCAAAGCCGGCACTTATAAAGTTGAGCCCTACCACACTCAGGTTTCCTTCACGCTCTCTCACTTCGGCCTCAGCGAATTTTCAGGCTTCTTCTCCGGCGCTTCCGGCTCGCTGAAGCTCAACCCTGCCAATCCGGCGGCCGATAAGCTCGACGTGACGATCCCGGTCGACTCGGTGCTGACGACCGTCCCGAAGCTCAACGACGAGTTGAAGGGTGACAAGTGGTTCGACGCAGCGAAATATCCGACCGCTGAATTCACCTTGACCAAGGTGACGCTCGCGGGCAAGGCCAGCGCGATCATCAGCGGCACACTGACCCTCCACGGCGTGACCAAGCCGATCACACTGAAAGCCCATCTCGTCGGCGCCGGCGTCAACCCGATCGACAAGGCCTATACGGTCGGCTTTTCGGCGACCGGCACGATCAAGCGCAGCGCGTTCGGCGTCAGCGCTTATGTGCCCTATGTCGGCGATGACGTTCACCTGACGATCGCGGGAGCCTTCGAGCTTCAGCAGTAAAAGATGACCACGGTCGCGCGCGCAGAGAGAGGCAACCGCTACACGGCGGTTGCTATTTTTCTTCATTGGGCCATGGCGCTGGGCATCCTCGCGCTCATCGTTATCGGCCTGGTGATGACGCATGTGAAGCTGAAGCCCTTCGATCTTTTCCGGCTCTACCAGCTGCATAAATCGATCGGCATCACCATCCTGCTGGCAGCGTTTTTGCGGCTCGCCTGGCGGCTCATGCACAAGCCGCCAGCGTTGCCCTCGGCGATGCCGCCGGTGGAGCGCAAGGCGGCCGAGGCAACCCATCTGCTGCTCTATTTTTATCTTTTCATGCTGCCTTTGACCGGTTGGGCCGTGGTCTCAGCCGCGGTGCTGAATATCCCGACCTATCTGTACGGAATCATTCCGTGGCCGCATCTCCCCATCCTGTCGACGCTGCACAACAAAAAGCCGGTCGAGCATATCCTCGCGCTGACACATACCTATCTCGCGTGGTCGCTGATCGCATTGCTCGTGCTGCACACCGCTGCGGCGCTCCGCCATCATCTGATCCTGCGCGACGATATTCTGACACGGATGCTGCCGTGGGGACGCCGGCAGGCCAAAATAAAAGAGACTTCATCTCGATGACAAAATTCAAATGGCGCGCAGGGTTCGCCGTCGCGATGTTGATGGCCGCCCATGCAGCTTTCGCTGCCGGTGCCCCCGTCTGGACTGTCGATCCCGCCAAAAGCAAACTCGGTTTCTCCGGTTCGCAAACCGGCCAGCCGTTCAACGGCAATTTCGCACGCTTTAATGCGGCCATTGCCTTCGACCCCGCGCATCTCGACGCGTCGCAAATCAAGGTGACGGTCGATGTTGCGAGTGCGGCGACCGGCGACCCGCAGCGCGACGGGGCCTTACCCGGCGACGACTGGTTCAACATTTCGCAATTTCCGCAGGCGACCTTTGTTTCGGAGAAAATTCTCAAGAAGCCGGATGGCACCTATGAAGCCGACGGCAAACTGACGCTGCGGGGCACCACGCATCCGCTCGTCCTACCTTTTGCGCTCGACATCAACGGCACGAGCGCCCATGCCAAGGGCCACGTCAGCCTCGTCCGTACCAATTTCGGCATCGGCCAGGGGCAATGGGCTACCGGCGATTACGTTGCGCTCGACGTCGGGATCGACATCGATATCGTCGCCAACCGTGCGAAGTGATTATCTGCGCGAAATAATTGCCCGCGAAGGAGAAGGTCGTGGAAATCGGCATCGACAGTTTTGCCGCCAATGTTCCGGACCCCGTGACGGGCAGGCTGACGCCGCCCGCAATTCGGATGGCCGATCTGATCGATGAGATCGAGGTGGCCGATCGCGTCGGCCTCGATGTCTTTGGCATCGGCGAACATCATCGGCCAGAATTTCTCGACTCGGCGCCGGCGGTGATCCTTGCCGCCGCCGCGGCGCGGACGAAAACGATCCGCCTTGGCAGCGCCGTAACGGTGCTCAGCGCCGCCGATCCGGTACGCGTCTTCCAGGAATTCGCGACGCTCGACCTCATTTCGCAAGGCCGCGCCGAAATCATCGTCGGCCGCGGTTCCTTCGGCGAAGCCTATCCGCTGTTCGGCTTCAAGTTTGAAGATTACGATGAGCTTTTCGTCGAAAAGCTGCGTCTGCTGCTCAAGATTCGCGACGCGACCGAAGTCACATGGGCCGGCCACTTTCGGCCGCCACTAAACGGCCAGGGCATCTATCCGCGTCCGTTGCAGGCGAAGCTACCGATCTATGTCGGCGTCGGTGGCACGCCGGAATCCTTTGCTCGCGCCGGGACCTTGGGCCTGCCGTTGATGGTCGCGATCATCGGCGGCGAATTTCGACGTTTCCGTCCGCTTGTCGATCTTTATCGTGACGCAGGCCGCCGCGCCGGCCACCCGCCGGAGGTGCTGCAAGTCGGTCTTCATGCCATTGGCTTTGTCGCCGAGACAGCGCAGGACGCCCGCGACACGTTCTTTCCCGGTTGGCTCACAATGTTCGGCGCCATCGGCCGCGAGCGCGGCTGGTCACCGCCGTCGCGCAGCCAGTTCGATGCGATGGCCGGTCCGCACGGTGCTTATCTGGTCGGCGACCCGGAGTCCGTTGCGGCAAAAATGCTGCGCGCGAGCGAGACGCTGGGCGGCGTTTCGCGCATCACGTTGCAGATGAGCGTCGCATCGCTCGATCATAGGGTCATGACGCGGTCGATCGAACTCCTCGGCACGGAAGTCGCGCCGCGCGTCCGCGCCGCCGCACAAAGCGGGGAGCCATCGCATGGGTGAATTGATCGACGGCGCCTGGGTGACGAACGCGATGGACGGCGTCGTCAAGGACGGCGTTCTGCATCGGCCCCCATCGATCTTCCGCAATTGGGTGACGGCCGACGGAACCGTGCCGGCGGGCGCACGCGGCTACAAGGCGGAAGCCGGGCGCTATCATCTTTACGTTTCGCTCGCCTGCCCCTGGGCGCATCGCACGCTCATCATGCGCAGCCTGAAAGGGCTCGCGGGCATGATCTCCGTGTCGGTCGTCAATTGGCTGATGGCTGAGGACGGCTGGACCTTCGCACCCGGCGAAGGCGTGATCCCGGACACGATCAATAGCGCCGACAAATTGCGGGACATCTATGTCCTTGCCGATTCGCATTGCACCAGCCGCGTGACGGTGCCGGTGCTCTGGGACAAAGAGACGAAGACGATCGTCTCGAACGAATCCGCCGAGATCATCCGGATGTTCAATTCGGCCTTCGATCATCTCGGCGCGAAGCAAGGCGACTATTACCCGGCGCCTCTGCGCGCCGAGATCGATGCGGTGAACGCGCGTATTTACCCGGGCCTCAACAACGGCGTCTATATGGCTGGCTTTGCGCGTAAGCAGGCGGCATATGAAGAGGCCGCAGAGCGCGTGTTCGCGACTCTCGATTGGCTCGAGCGGCGGCTGTCACGCCACGATTACCTCGTCGGCGATACGCTCACCGAAGCCGACATTCGCACATTCACGACGCTCGTGCGTTTCGACGCCGTCTATTACGGCCATTTCAAATGCAATCGGCGCGCAATCGTCGATTATCCGGCGGTCTGGAATTTTACCCGCCGTCTCTATCAGCACCCCGATATCCGCCCGACGGTCAATTTCCTCCACATCAAGCGGCATTATTGCATGAGCCACCGCTGGATTAACCCGACCGGCATCGTGCCGATTGGGCCCGAGCGCGATTTCGATGCGCCGATTAAAAGGTTGCACAGCGCCAGCTGATCGCCTCACGCCGAGCGGATTTTATGATCCACGGAGAAGCGGCCGGCGCCGGTGACGTAAAGCAAGAGCAGACCGCCGATGATGCTGACGTTTTTGAAGAAGTTGATCTCGTTCTCGAATTGCGCCGCGCCCGACAGGTTCCAGAAATGATGCCCGATGATCGCCGTGGCGAGCGTGTAAAGCGCCAGTAGGAGCGCCAGAGGCCGGGTGAAAAAACCGAGCGCGATGGCAAGACCGACGAAAAATTCCATCGTGACCGCGACGGCAGCGGCGATTTGCGGCAAGGGCACGCCCGTGTGTGAGAAATAGGCGACAGTCCCGCCAAAGCCGGTCAGCTTCTGCCAGCCGAAGATCAAAAACAGTAAGACCAGACAAATGCGCGCCGCGAGCAGGATCGCGTCGCTGGCAACTTCTGCACCGTAAGAATTACTCATAGGTTGCCCCCTCTTCCGTCGCTGGCGCGAACTTAGCACAAGGCCCGCAGCCGGCCACTGACGATCAGACAAATAAGGCAGCTTAATAGAAGTTCTCTATATGACGTTTTGAGAGTTCCATTGGATTTTGCCGAGCATCGCCATTAGGTTTGCAACGCACATAAGAGGAGATTTGGCGCGCGCCCAAAGACGGCACCCCAAATCAGCCCCGCGCAGCAATCATAGATGGAGACTATGCCGTGGCTCGTCAGCGCCAAGTTCCAGGTGTCAAGCGCTATAACGCCCCGGCGGGCGGCTGGGGCGCGCTGAAAGCGACGGCCAAGGCCGTCCGCGAGCAGATGGACGCTGGCGCTGCAGGCGTGACCCTCTTCCGGACCAACAAGCCGGACGGATTCGATTGCCCCGGCTGCGCCTGGCCGGACAAGGAACATACGTCCACGTTCCAGTTTTGCGAGAATGGAGCCAAGGCGGTGACCTGGGAGGCGACGAAGAAGCGCGTCTCGCCGGAGTTCTTCGCCCAGCACACAGTTTCCGAACTCTGGAACTGGACGGATTACGAGCTGGAGGACGCCGGGCGGCTGACGCATCCGGTCATCTACGACCGGGCGACCGATAAATATCAGGCGATCTCATGGGATGCGGCTTTTGAGCGGATTGGCGGAGTGCTCCGCGCCCAAAGCGATCCCAACAAAGTCGAATTCTACACCTCCGGCCGCGCCTCGAACGAAGCCGCGTTTCTCTATCAGATTTTCGCGCGCGAATACGGCACCAACAATTTCCCCGATTGTTCGAACATGTGCCATGAGGCGACGAGCGTCGGCCTGCCGCAATCGATCGGGCTTGGCAAAGGCACTGTCTCGCTCGAAGACTTCGATCATTGCGACCTCATCCTGTCGTTCGGCCACAATCCCGGCACCAACCATCCGCGCATGATGGGCACCTTGCATGAATGCGCCAAGCGCGGCGTGCCCATCATCGTTTTCAACCCGCTGCGCGAGCGTGCGCTCGAACGCTTCGCCGATCCGCAAAGTGCGGTCGAAATGTCGACCTTCGGGTACGAAAACATCGCCTCGTCCTATTATCAGGTGAAAGTGGGCGGCGACGCTGCGGCGTTGAAGGGCATTATGAAGGCCCTGCTCGCGCTCGATCGCGCCCCAGGCCGCAATGCGATGATCATCGACCACGATTTCATCGCCGAACATACAAATGGGTATGAGGCGCTCGTCGCCGATCTCGATGCGACGACATGGGACGATATCGAATTTGCGAGCGCGCTCAAGCGTCGCGACCTCGAATCGGTCGCCGCAGCCTATTCACAGTCCAATGCGACGATCCTCCCCTATGGCATGGGTATCACGCAGCACACGAAGGGCACGGAAAACGTTCAGCAGCTCGCCAATCTGCTGCTGATGCGCGGACAGATCGGCAAGCCTGGTGCAGGCATCTGCCCGCTGCGCGGCCATTCCAACGTGCAGGGCGACCGCACTGTCGGCATCACCGAGAAACCCGGTGCCGACATGCTCGCACGGATCGAATCGACCTTCGGCTTTGTGCCGCCAACGCACCACGGACATGACGCCGTCGCGGGAATGCAGGCGATCATCGACGGCCGTTCAAAAGTGCTGATCTGTCTCGGCGGCAATCTTGCGGTTGCCTTGCCCGATCCGGCGCAGAGCTTCGAGGGCATGTCCCGGCTCGATCTTGGCGTTCACATTGCGACCAAGCTCAATCGCTCGCATCTGCTCGTCGGCAAGGAATCAATCATTCTGCCGTGCCTTGGCCGCACCGAGCGGGACGTTCAGGTGAGTGGCCCGCAGGTTGTCACTGTCGAGGATTCTATGTCGATGGTGCATGCTTCCGGCGGCAAACTGCCGCCGGTGTCCGAGCATCTTCGCTCCGAACCCGCGATCATTGCCGGCATGGCGTCGGCCACGATGCCGGAGAGCAAAGTCGCCTGGATGGAACTGGTCGAGGATTACGACCGCATCCGCGACAAGATCGAAGCCGTGTTTCCCGATTTCAAAGATTTCAATGCGCGCATAAAAATTCCCGGCGGGTTTCGCCTGCCGTTGCCGGCGACCGAGCGGATATGGAAGACACCCTCGGGCAAGGCGGAATTCCTCCTGTTCACGGGCCTGAACGAAGACCCGATCGTGCATGATGGCAGCGTCCTGCGGCTCACGACGATCCGCAGTCACGATCAATACAACACGACGATTTACGGGCTTGACGATCGCTATCGCGGTGTCTTCGGCCGACGCGATGTCGTCTTCATCCATCAGGACGACCTCGCGGCGCAGAACATCCAGCACGGTGATGCGATCGATGTCGAAACGGCGCTCCCCAACGGCACGCCGCTGCGGCTCGAGGGCTTTACCGCCATCGCGTATAATATCGCACGCGGTTCGGTCGCGGCTTATTATCCCGAAGCGAATGGTCTTGTGCCGCTCGAATATCACGACCCGCAAAGCGGCACGCCGTCCTATAAGTCGGTGCCAGTGCGGATCACGCGCCACGCGGGAAGCAGCGCCGCGGCCTGACGTTAAGGCCTATCGCAAACAGACAAATCAATCCGCGTGGCGGACGCTCGCCACGCCTTTTTTGTTGGCTAGGAAACGCTCGACGAGTTGAAGCGAAAATCCC
The DNA here is from genome assembly GCF_037200945.1 of Methylovirgula sp. Taxonomy (NCBI): domain Bacteria; kingdom Pseudomonadati; phylum Pseudomonadota; class Alphaproteobacteria; order Hyphomicrobiales; family Beijerinckiaceae; genus Methylovirgula; species Methylovirgula sp. The sequence continues at coordinate 1,646,652 of NZ_JBBCGP010000001.1, read as the reverse complement.
AGCAAACCGACGACCGCGCCACAGATGGCCGCCGCCCGCCAGCCGCTCTCCGCATAAAGCAAGGTGCCGATCAGTGAGCCCAACGCCCCACAGCTGAAAACGAGCGTCATATAGATCGCGTTGACGCGGCCGCGAATCTCCGGAGGCACGTCGAAAATGACATTTTGCCCGACGACCTGATTGACCTGCACCGCAGCGTCGATCAACACCGCGAGCACGGCAAGCCAAATGAGGCCGTGCAGGCCGGCAACGCCGATGGTGCCAAGGAAAGAAAGACCGAGCACGGCAGCAGCGCCGCCTGTCGCGACGCCGACATAGCCGCGATCGGCCAGATGACCCGCGATCGGCGCGGCCAGCGCACCACCGGCGCCCGCCAGCGCAAAGAGCGCAATCGCCTGCTCGCTCAAGCTGAACTTTTGCGCGAGGAAGATCGGCACCGTCGTCCAGAACATATTGAACGCGAAAAACATCAGGCCCTGATAAGCCGTCCGCCACCGCACCGGCGGCCTGTCGCGCAGGATACCGATCATCGAAGCCAGAACCTGGCCATAGCGATGACCCGTCTTGGGTTGATAGCGTGGCATCGCGCGTGCCAGCGCGAGACCGGTGACCATCATCAACGCGGCCGCGACGAAGAACACGGTGCGCCAACCGAAATAGCCGGCGATAAAGAGGGAGGCTGGGCGTGCCAGCATGATGCCGCTCAGCAACCCCGCCATGACAATTCCGACAACGCGCCCGCGCCGTTCCGGCGGCGTGTGATGTGCGACATACGGCAGGAGAATCTGCACCGACGGCGAGCAGAAGCCGAGGAACAAAGAGGCGATGAAGAAAGTCGCGGCCGAATGCGACATTGCGATGCCCAGGAGGCTGAGGATCACAACGCCCATCACGCTCAGCACAAGCCGGCGGTTTTCGACGATATCCGCGAGCGAAACCAGGAAGAACAGGCCGGCGCCATAGGCGATCTGCGTCACGGTGACCAGCGAACCGGAGAGCGCCGTTCCCACACCAATCGAACTGCCGATGGAAACGATTAACGGCTGCGCATAGTAGATATTCGCAACGAGCACGCCGACGGAGACCGCGATGATAGCAATCAGCGCCGGCGACAAAGTATTTGTTTCTGTGGCAGTTTTTTCCATGGAGTCCGCGCGAATATCCGTGACTTGCCTTGCGCGTCCTCGCTGGTTCAATATGTTCTTGCGCGGTAGCTAGTCGCGCGAGACCCCGCTGTCTAGGGGACCTGCCACGGCCACGCATGTCACATTCGCGGCACCTGTGCCGCGGCCGCGGTCTGAACAACCAAGTTATGGAATGCGCCCCGGCCATTAGAATGCCGGGCGGCAATCATGTGCACAATAAATAAAGGGGGAGATGGACGATGAGGATCGGCATCATCGGCGCAGGACGCATTGGCAGCGCGCTGGCGCGCCGTCTGACCGAACTCGGTCATCGCATCGTCATCGCCAATTCGCGTGGTCCGGCGACGCTCGCAGACGTCGCAGCAAAAACAGGCGCAACACCCGTTGCAGTTGAAGACGCCGTCCGCGGCGTCGATCTGATCGTTCTGACGATCCCGATGAAAAACGTCAGCCAGCTTCCCAGTGGTCTTTTCGCCTCGGTGCCGGCCGCGACTCCGATCATCGACACGTGTAATTATTATCCGCGTCAGCGCGACGGCCGTATCGCCGAGATCGAGGACAGCTTGGTGGAGAGCGCCTGGGTCGCGCGCCAGATCGGCCATAGCGTGGTCAAGGTGTTCAACAGCATTTATGCGCAGCATCTTGCCGATTTCGGCAAGGAATCCGGTTCGCCGGGGCGTATCGCGTTGCCGGTTGCGGGTGACGATCCGGCCGCAAAAGCGATCGTACTCACCTTGGTCGAAAGTCTTGGCTTCGACGCACTCGATGCCGGCCCGATCGCGGAATCCTGGCGCCAGCAGCCGGGCACGCCAGCTTATTGCACCGATCTGAGCGCAGCGGCGTTGCGGAAGGCGCTGGCCGATGCACCGCACGCGCGCACGGCCAACTGGCGCGCCTAAGCTTCACCCGCGCATTTTGCCCCAGGCGCCTTCAAAGACGAGATCGTCAAGCGGCAGACGTTCCGCCCATTGGCGCGCTTCAAGCTCGGGACGGACGAAGAGCTGATCGACAAAGCCGACGCAGAGATAAGCCACGACCGCGATCTCCGCCGGAATGCCGAGGATCGGACGCAAATCGTCGGGGTCGAAAATGCTGACCCAGCCGACGCCGATTCCCTCGGCGCGCGCGGCAAGCCAAAGATTCTGGATCGCGCAGACAGTACTATAAAGGTCAGTGTCGGGCTGATGCGTCTTGCCGAGGACGACGCGGCCGCCCCGCGCGCGATCGCAGGTGACGCAGATATTCAGAGGCGCTTTGCGGATGCCTTCGAGCTTGAGTTGCCGATAGCGTGCGCCGCGTGTCTCGCTGAACATCTGCGCCGCCTCCTCGTTGCGGTGCAAAAACACATCATGAACTTGCGTTTTCGTCGCCTGATCGCGGATCAGGATAAAATTCCACGGCTGACTGAGGCCGACAGACGGGGCGTGATGCGCGGCTTCGAGAATACGCGTGAGCATCGCGTCGGGAATTGGCCGCGGCAGAAATTCGTCGCGCACATCGCGGCGGGCATGAATGGCGCGATAGACGGCCGCGCGCTCCTCGGGCGAGAAGGCGCCCGCCGGCGCCAGATCGGCCTCGTCCACTGCATCATCGCCGTGTTCGGCAAGCCGCATCGCGCCTCTCCCTGACATTCGGGCGCACCTTTGCATTGTTCTTGATCCGGATCAAAGTGCATCGGACCATTTATCTGCGTAATGGCTCGACGGAGGCACCTATGCGATTATTACTTGCGGCTATTCTTGCGTTGACCGTTTTGCCCGTGCGCGGCGACGAAGTTCCGTTTGCGCAGCCCGCGCCCTCGCTTGATCAGCACCGCCAATCCTATACCGTCGCGCTCAGCGACGCGATGGAATTGACCCAGTTGCGCCATATCAAGCTTTGGCTCGCGGGCAACGCGAAGAACTGGCCGCTGGCGAATTACGAACTTACGCAGCTTAAGGACACGTTCGACAAGGCAGCGGTTCTTTATCTCAATATTCCCCTCGAATATATCGCGTCGGTCGAAAAGCCGCTTGGCACTCTCGCCGACGCCGTCGCGGCGAAAGATTCCGTGCAATTTCGGCGCGGCTTCATGGCCCTGCAAACCGCCTGCAACGAGTGTCACAAGGCCGCCGATGTTGGCTTCGTCGTCATCCAGACCCCGACGGTATCGGTGTTCCCCGACGAAAAATTCGCGCCAGTGCGGTGATGAAAGACCTACCTCTTCCCGAGGTCTATAAGCTTCTGGAGCCCGGCCCGGTTGTCTTACTCACAACCGCGCGGCGCGGCCGGCACAACATCATGACCATGTCCTGGCATATGATGGTCGACTTCACGCCACCCCTGATTGCGTGTGTCGTCAGTAATGGCGATTACAGTTTCGCCGCGCTGCGGGCGACAAAGGAATGTGTCATTGCAATTCCGGACGTTTCGCTCGCGGAGAAAGTCGTCAAGATCGGCAATTGCTCCGGAAGCGACACCGATAAATTTGCGGAATTCGCTTTGACGCCTACGCGTGCTGAGAAAGTCTCAGCACCGCTGATCGAGGAATGTTTTGCCAATCTCGAATGCCGCGTGACCGATACACGGTTCGTGAACAAATACGGCATTTTCATTCTTGAAGTTGTCAAAGCCTGGAAGAACCCGGCAAAATTCGATGCAAAGACCATTCATCATCGGGGCTTTGGCACGTTCGCTGTCGACGGCGAGATTATCCATCTGTCCTCAGAGAAGCCGTAAGGCCCTTCTCGACCCAGGCCGACACCTGATCGAAGATCACCATCCCGGCGACCATCGCTGCGACGAAAAGCAGGGTCGGCCAGCCGCCGAAGCTTAACGCGGTCAGTGCTGGCCCCGGACAGAAGCCGACCAGGCCCCAGCCGATGCCGAAGAGCGCCGCGCCGCCCACGAGGCGTGCGTCGATCCGAGTTTTTTGAGGGAAATGAAAGATCGCGTCGTAGAGCGGCGTTTTCGACCGCCACGCCAGCCGATAACCGATAGCCGTCGTGACGACCGCCCCGCCCATGACGAAGGCGAGGCTTGGATCCCAGGTCCCCGCGAAATCGAGGAAGTTGAGGACCTTAGCCGGATTGCTCATCTGCGAGACGAGCAACCCAAGCCCGAAGATCAAGCCGCAGAGAAAAGCCGCGAACTTCGCCACTCTAACCCCCGATAAGATGACGCGCGACGAAGACCGTCGCGATTCCAGCCGCCATGAAAATAAGAGTCGCAGCCAGCGAACGTTTTGAGAACCGCGCAAGACCGCAGACGCCATGGCCGCTTGTGCAGCCCGAACCCATGCGCGTGCCGATCCCGACCAGCAGGCCGCCGGCGATGAGCACAGGCATCGAAGGCGTGATCGTGAAAGGCAGGGCCCCGGAGAAGGCACGATAGAGGATCGGCGCGACGACAAGGCCGGCGATGAAGGCGAGCCGCCAGCCCATCTCGCTGCGCCGGAATGCAAGGAATTCACCAAGAATACCGCTGATCCCAGCGATACAGCCGTTGAAGGACATCAGCAACGAGGCCGACAGGCCGATTAACACGCCGCCGAGAAGCCCCGAGAGAGGTGTGAAGCTCGTCATGCGGGGAATATGAGGCACGGCGGTAGTATGATCAAATCGCCACCTAAACGCGGTTGCCGGTCTCCGCTTCGGCAAAACTCTGCAAAGCCGTCATCATGCGTTCGTTCTCAATGCGAAAGGCGTGCGCGATGACCGGCGCGAACAGCGTCACCGGCCCTTTCGGCGTCAGCTCGAGCTGACGCAGCACCTGCACGCCCTTCCTTTGCGGCGTCAGCGCATGGAAAAGCTTGATTCCAATCTCGCCGAAAAAGGCCGGCTTGAGTTGCATGGGTTGTTCAAAATTCAGAATCGTCGGCGGCACGAAGCCGGTGATGATCCCGCGCCGGATGCCGAACGGGCTCTCTTCGACATAGGTTGTACCCAGGCGAATGGGACCTTCGGATATGCGCGAAGTCCCGTGAAATGCCGTCGAGCGGGGAAGCCATCGATCATAATCGCGGAGATCGGCAAGTAGCGCGAAGACCCGCGCCGCATCGGCTCCGATAAGCCGTTCAAAGCGAAACTCGATCAATTCTTTGCCTAGTCAATATCTTGAAAGCAAAGCCGATTATCGAATGAATTAAAGCTCAAATCTCGTCTGACAAGTACAGCTACAGCACCGAAGCACTGCGGCGGGACTCGACCCCGCCGCAGCAATAATCATCAGGCCGCGGCCGAAACGGCGCTGCCCTCGCCAACAGAGGCGATCGTCTTAAGGATCTGCGAAGCGATCTGGTAGGGGTCGCCTTGCGAGTTCGGGCGGCGATCCTCGAGATAGCCCTTGTAGTCGTTCTTGGCGAAGCTGTGGGGCACGCGAATAGAGGCGCCGCGATCCGCGATTCCGTAGCTGAACTCGTGGATCGAAGCGGTTTCATGCTTGCCCGTCAGACGCATATGGTTGTCGGGACCATAGACAGCGATGTGATCTTCGCGATTGATCTCGAAAGCTTTCATCAGCTTTTCGAAATAATCCTTGCCGCCGACGTCGCGCATATAGGCAGTAGAGAAGTTCGCGTGCATGCCGGAACCGTTCCAGTCGGTGTCGCCGAGCGGCTTGCAATGGTATTCGATGTCCACACCGTATTTTTCGGTGAGGCGCTGGAGAAGATACCGCGCCATCCACATCTCGTCAGCGGCCTTCTTGGAGCCCTTGCCGAAAATCTGGAATTCCCACTGGCCTTTCGCCACTTCGGCATTGATGCCTTCGTGGTTAATGCCGGCGAAGAGACAAAGATCGAGGTGCTCTTCGACGATCTTGCGGGCGATGTCGCCAACGTTCTTGTAGCCAACGCCGGTGTAGTAGGGACCCTGCGGCGCCGGATAGCCAGCCTCCGGAAAACCAAGCGGACGGCCGTCCTTATAGAAGAAATATTCCTGCTCGAAGCCGAACCACGCGCCGGAATCGTCGAGAATGGTCGCGCGCTTGTTTGAGGGGTGGGCGGTGCCATCCGGCAGCAAGACTTCGCACATGACGAGCGCGCCGTTGGTCCGCGCACCGTCCGGATAGACCGCGACGGGCTTCAGCACGCAATCCGAGCTATGGCCTTCGGCCTGGTTCGTCGAAGAGCCGTCAAAGCCCCATAACGGCAATTGCTCAAGCGTCGGGAAAACATCGAATTCCTTGATCTGCGTTTTGCCGCGCAGACTCGGCACTGGCGTATAGCCGTCGAGCCATATGTACTCGAGCTTGTACTTTGTCATCACAGTTTCCTCTTTACGGCGGAGGTTGGAAAAGCCGTTATTTTTACCGGCAGGCGAGGGGAATTTCTTTGCCTGGGACGCCATTTTTAAGCATTTGCTATGCCAGTGGCCCATCTCCCCTTGTGCCGGCTGGCACCGCGCGCGCAAGGCTTTGGAAGTCTGACGTGCTCGGCGCCCTTTCCGACATGAAAGCCGGCAACTTCAGGCCGTCAAGCGCGTTACCCCGGACGCGGGGCGGATCGGATGCCTTGAATTGCATCGATCTGAACTCAAATTGTGCATTTCGCACAACAAGGCGAAAGCCGGACGGGTCTTAAAGGATCGGCCCGTCCCTCCAGGACTGAGATAGCTATGAGCCCGAATTCCACCTTTTCATCGGCCAAGATCTACGCCTTCCCGGCGGGCGGCCGTGCCACGCTGCGGGCGCGACTGCAGGAAGCCCATCTGAACGCGCTCGGGGTTGCCAAGGCATCGCCCGGGAGCGGCTGGTATCACGAAGCGGCGATGCACGAGGAAGAGGTGGCACGAAAGCCCCGCACGGTCTCGTGGTGGGATGACGCTGAAAGCGAGTCGCAGGCCAAGGGCGTCGCGGTCAAACTTTTCTGACGTCCTCAGGCACCGAAGATCGACCAGCCCATTCGTTTGGTCAGTTCTTCGAGGGCAATCCGTCCCAGATGCGAATTGCCCGCGGCATCGAGGCCGGGCGACCAGACAGCGATCGACGCCTTTCCGGGCGCGATGGCGAGAATACCGCCGCCGACGCCGCTCTTGCCTGGCAGGCCGACGTGATAAGCGAACTCGCCCGAGCCGTCGTAATGCCCGCATGTGAGCATGATGGCGTTGATGCGGCGGGCTCGGTCGGGTTGCACGACCTGCAGGCCGGTCGATGGATTGCGGCCACGGTAAGCGAGAAAGCGGCCGGCCATCGCCAATTGGCGGCACGACATCGCAATCGCGCAATGGTGGAAATACACGCCCAGGGTAAAATCAACTGGGTTCTCGATCACCCCGAAGGACTTCATGTAGTTCGCGAGCGCGCGATTGCGGAAACCCGTGCGATTTTCCGACGCCGCGACCGCCTTATCGATCGTGATCGATGGGTCGTCGGCGAGAAATTGCATGAACCGGAGAATTTCGCCCAGGGCCTCGCGCGGCTGATGACCGGACAGAATGACATCCGTCACCGCGATTGCGCCGGCATTGATGAAGGGATTACGCGGGATGCCGCGTTCGCGCTCCAACTGAACGATCGAATTGAAGGCACTGCCCGAGGGTTCGCGGCCGACGCGGTTCCAGAGCCGGTCTCCGACCATGCCGAGCGCGATCGTCAGCGTAAAAACCTTGGAGACACTCTGAATCGAAAATGGTGTATCGGCATCGCCGGCATAGACGACATTGCCGTCTGCATCGACCACGGCCAGTCCGAATGCATTGGGATCGGCACGCGCGAGTTCCGGAATATAGGTCGCGACCTCACCCCGATCGGGCCGCTGCCGCATTTCCTCGGCGATTTCCTTTACGGCACTTTCAAGTTGGGACATGTGGAAAACCCGCTTCGCGATTGCGAACGAGCCGGTCAATTGCGGCAATAGCGATCCAAGTCAAGTCTCCCTCCCGCATGTCATGAGGGGACGCCCGCGATTGCGGCGACAAGCCTGTTGCGCCACACGGCCGGCTCGGCGAAACATAAAGGGTGCAGCTTCGAATATTGCTCATCGATAGCGATGAAATGCGCGCGCAAGCGCTGACGGAAAGCCTGGCGCGCGCCGGCTTTGCCGAGGTCTTGCACGCCCGCGAAGGCGCCAATCTCAGCGAAGCCGTCGAACGCACGAAGCCGGACCTCATCATCATAGACATGGCACTCCCCGACCGCGACGCGCTTGAAGACGTGCGCGCGGTGTCCGCCGACAAGCCCGTGGTGATGTTCGCCGACAGTGACGACCCGAGTTTTGTCGAAGACGCGATTGCCGCCGGCGTCTGCTCCTATAATCTTTCGGGAATAGCATTTCAGGACGTGAAGCCGATTATGGCTTCGGCGGTCGCACTCTTCCGCCGCTATCGCCGCGTCGAGGACGAACTCGCCGCCGCGAAAACGCAACTGGAAGAGCGCCGCGCGATTGAACGGGCGAAAGCCATTCTGATGAAGCACCGGAAGATGACCGAACCCGAGGCCTATCGCTGGCTGCAGAAAAAGGCCATGGACGAAAACCGCAAGCTTGCTCAGGTCGTGACGCAATTCGTCAGAGAGCACGACATCGAGTCCTCGCCCAAGGCAGAAGAAAAGGCGGGAGAGAAACGATCATGAGCGACATTGTCTCGCTGTCAGCGGCGCGGAAAACCGCGACACCGAAAATGCGGATCGGGCTCCTCCATCTCACCGACGGCGCCCCTGCGATGGTGGCGCATGAATTCGGCTTCTTCGCCGAAGAGGGCATCGAGACCGAACTCTTTGTCGAACCCTCCTGGGCGAATATCGCCGACAAGCTCGCGTTCGGCTTCCTCGATGCCGCAGTCGTCGTGCCGCCGCTCGCTTTCGCTGTGCAGATGGGGCTGCGCGGCCCCGTGCAGCCGCTCCTGATTCCCTCGGCGATCAGTTCGCGCGGCAGTACCATCACGCTCAACAATGCGCTGGCGCAGCAAACGCAGGAGCGCGCCGCGCGGGATAATCTTTCGACGGTCGAGGCGCTTGCCGCGGTCTTGCGTGCGCGGCCTGCGACGCTCGGAATCGTCCACGCCTATTCAACGCACAATCTTTATCTGCGCTATTGGCTCGCGACCGCCGGAATTGAAGTCGGACGCGACGTGAAACTGATGGTCGTGCCACCGGCTCGTGCTGTTGAGGCCTTGACCTCGGGCCACGTTGCCGGCTTTTGCGCCGGGGCGCCGTGGGGCGAAGTGGCGCGCCGTGCCGGCGCTGGCGTGACGATCGCGACGTCGCACGATGTCTGGGCGAACGCGCCGGAAAAAGCCTTCGCCGTGCGCGAACTCTGGGCCGAAGAGAACCCGCAAGCCCTGACCACCGCGTTGCGCGCGCTTTTGCGTGCGGCAAAATTTTGCGACGCGCCGGAGAATGCCTCCTACATTGCCGCGCTGCTGTCGCGCCGCCGCTATTTCGCGCTCGACAGTCACGCGATCCTTGCCTCCCTGCCCAGCGGCGCAATGGGCGACAGTGCGTGCGTTTTTTATCGTGGCGCGGCGACCTTTCCCTGGCGTTCGCACGGCCTCTGGTTTTTGAACGAGATGCGCCGCTGGGGGTTGATTGATCCCACTGTCGATCTGCGCGACCTCACCACGCGCGTCTACCGCCCTGATCTTTATCGCGCGGCGGCGCAAACGATGGACATCCCCGTCCCGACCGTGGATTGGAAAAACGAAGGCGCGCACGACAAGCCGTGGATGCTCGAGGCTGCGCCCGAGGCGCTTGCGATGCCGGCAGATCGTTTCTGCGACGGCACCGTCTTCGAGCCTGAGAAAGTGCCGCCGACGGGCGACCCGACAGCCAAGAGTGCGCTGCACAAGTTTTGATCCATATTGTTCAGCATCTGAGCGTTTTGCTTCGCGGCAAGCGCAACAGCTCGCTTGGATTTTGCGTTTTCGCTCTGCAATGGCGATGGCACACCTCTTGCGATCCGTTTTCCGTCGGCCCGCGCTTTTTGCCGCCGTCAGCAAACTATCTAATGGCGGATAGTTTCGTCTCAGCATCGTTTCTCGCGAGCTAATGGCGGTTCGCATTCCGGATGAATCCGGCAGCGCTAAGCGCTGATGCGTGCCAGGCCGATGAAAATCTATGTGTTCGTAGCTCGTGTGCTGTCGCCCGTGAATTTTTCGCGCGCGAGCGCCATGTGCTGCTGCCCGGTCAGCACCATCGCCGCATTGCGCCTCTTGCAGAGTGAGGAGCAGAGGGGATGAAGACGCATAAAGTCGAGCAGCTCATTATTGCGACCGTGGGCTTCTTCTGGTGCTTTCTGATGTGGTTTTCCACCGCAGCATTCAGCCCAAGCATTGCCGCGCATTACCATCTGAGCATCAAGGCGCTCGGGTTGCTCGCAAGCTCCGCGATCTGGATGGCGCCAATCGGCCGCGTGGTAGCCGGATGGGCCTCCGATCGTTTCGGCGCCCCGCGCACATTCGCCGTGATCCTTGTCGTCTGCGGCCTCGTCTCGATCGCCTCGGCCTTCACGCAAAACTATGAGCTGCTCTTCGTAGAACGTGTCTTCGTCGCGATCGCCGGCGTTTCCTTTGTTGTCGGCATCCAGCATGTCGCGCAATGGTTCAATGCCAATGAGATCGGCACCGCTGAAGGTCTCTATGCGGGCACGGGCAATGTCGGCGCCGGCATGGGCGCGCTGGTTCTGCCGCGCCTCTTCGGCACCGATTATCATTCCGCCTTTCTTTGGCTCGGCATCATCGCGCTGTTCATCGCGGCCTGGTATCTCATCCGTGGACGCGCGGCCAAGACAGTCGAACAGGGCGCCATCGCCCGCCAGCGCAGCGATCTGCGCAGCACAGCTTTTGTCTGGAGCCGCTATATCGCCGTCGCGCTGATGCTTGCCTATGCGATGTCGTTTGGTCTTGAGGTCGCGATGAATGCCTGGCTGCCGGGCTATTTCACGCGTGGCTACCACGCGGCAATCCTGGCGCTGGGCTTCACCAATATCGCGGGCTTGCAAATCGCTGCGGGCACGTTCGCAGCGGTCGAATCTTTCTGCGCCTCGCTGTTCCGGCCGTTCGCGGGCTTCATGTCCGACCTGTTCCAGCGTAAGGGCTGGACGCCGCTGCCATTCATTGCCAAGTCGCTCCCCTATGCGCCGCGCCTGCATTGGCTCGGCATCGCGCTGATTCTCATCACACTGGCCATGGGCGGCCTGACATTCGCCGGGCTTACCGGGTCGCTGCACGCGTCCGTACTGACGCTCGTCGCGCTTGGCGTCTTCATCTCGTTCGGCACTGGCGGCACATTCGCACTCGTGCCGCTGCTCTTCCCCGACCGGCCCGGCACGGCCGCGGGCTTCATCGGCGGCGTTTCGACGGCGGCCGGGATCGTCTATCCGCTCATCTTCGCAGCGAGCACGAACATCCACATGGGTTACCTCTATGTCGCCCTCTACATGTTCGTGCCGATCATCCTCTTCTACTTCTGGGCGGCGCGCTACGAGCGTCACCCTGAAGAGCACGGCATTTTCACGAGCGCGCTCGCCGTCGAAGACGCGTGAGCCTTATCCGATCATTCTCACATGAACTACGAGGTTCCCATGCACGCGCCAATCTCCTCCGACACGCAAGAGCCATATGAGCCCTGGTACAAATACGGCGTCGCCTTTCTCTCACTTGAAATGGTCATCGCTATCGCCGTGAGCGCCTATTCGCTCTTCATGACGTTCCACGGCATCGGTGGTTTCCCCGGAAAGCACTGACGCACGATAGAGATCGGAGAACGCCGATGACGCCCGAACAAATCCATCTCGTACAATCGAGTTTCGAGAAGGTCGTGCCTATCGCGGACGACGCTGCCGCCTTGTTCTATGGGCGGCTGTTCGAAATCGCGCCCGAGGTTCGCCCGCTGTTCAAAGGCGACATGGCAGACCAGGGCCGCAAACTGATGATGACGCTCGGCACGGTCGTACGCAGTCTCGACCGGTTCGACAGCATCATGCCGGCGGTCAAGGCGTTGGCGGTTCGGCATGTCGAGTTTGGCGTCAAGCCGCGGCATTACGAACCCGTCGGCTTCGCCCTGCTGTGGACATTGCAGCAAGGGCTCGGTGAGGCTTTCACGCCAGAGACGTCGGAGGCGTGGGCCAAAGCCTACGGCCTTCTCAGCAAAGCGATGATTGCCGCGGCCACTGCGCCATCCGAAGTTTGAGGCGAACGCAATGTATCAGGACAAGAAATTTCCGACCTCGCCCTCGAACGAGCCGCTGCGGCTCGTCATCATCGGCAACGGCATGGCACCAGGCCGGATGCTGGAACATCTGCTCGAAGAGGCGCCGGATCGCTATAAGATCACGATCTTCAACGCCGAGCCGCGCGTCAACTACGACCGCATCATGCTGTCGCCCGTCCTCTCGGGCGAGAAGGAGTACGAGCAGATCGTCATCCATGGCGACGGCTGGTACATCAAGCATAATATCACGCTCTATAAGGGGCATAAGATCGTCGCGATCGACCGCGACGCGAAGACGGTAACCTCAGACCACGGCGTGACAGAAGGCTACGACAAGCTCGTCATCGCCAGCGGCTCGACGCCAATCATCCTGCCGGTGCCGGGCAACGATCTGGCCGGCGTTCTGACCTTCCGCGATCTTGACGATGTGAATGCCATGATGCTCGCCGCGCAATCGCGCGCTAAGGCTGTCGTCATCGGCGGCGGCCTCCTCGGCCTCGAAGCCGCGGCGGGGCTCAGTTCGCACGGCATGGATGTCACCGTGCTGCACCTGATGCCGACGCTCATGGAACGCCAGCTTGATTCCGCCGCCGGCTATCTGTTGCAGCAGGCCGTCGAGTCACGCGGGATCAAGGTGATCACCAAGGCGAATACGAAGGCGATCCTCGGCGACGGCAAGGTCGAGGCCGTCGAATTGGCCGACGGCACGATCATTCCAGCAACGCTTGTCGTCATGGCCGCGGGCATCCGGCCCAACGGCGCTTTGGCCAAACGCGCCGGTCTGGATGTGAACCGCGGCATTCTTGTCGATGCCCATATGCAGACCTCCGGCCCCGACATTTCGGCAATCGGCGAATGCGCCGAAGTCGGCGGCCACACCTATGGCCTTGTCGCGCCACTCTACGATATGGCGAAGGTTCTTGCCGCACGACTCGCGGGGCGCGAAGCGGCGGGTTTCGTCCACAATGACACGGCGACAAAGCTCAAAGTCACAGGCATCGATCTTTTCTCGGTCGGCGATTTTGCCGATGGCGAAGATCGTCAGGAGATCGTTCTGCGGCATGGGTCGGCCGGCATCTACAAGCGGCTTGTGCTCAAGGACAATCGCATTATCGGCACGGTGCTCTTCGGCGAAACGGGCGACGGCGCCTGGTTCAACGATCTGAAAAAAAAGAGCGTCGACATTTCCGACATGCGCGAGACGCTCATCTTCGGCCAGTCTTATCAGGGAGGTGCCCCGCTGGACCCTATGGCGGCCGTTGCAGCCTTACCGGATGACGCAGAGATCTGCGGCTGCAACGGCGTGTGCAAGAGCGCGATCACCAGCGCGATCGCAGCCAAAGGCCTGACCTCGCTCGACGATGTTCGCGCCCACACCAAAGCCTCCGCCTCGTGCGGCTCCTGCACCGGCCTTGTCGAGCAATTGCTGAAGCTCAGCCTGGGCGAGGCCTATAACCCGGCTGCGGTGCAGCCAATGTGCAATTGCACCGATCTCGGCCATGATGACGTGCGCCGCCTCATCAAAGCGAAAAGTCTCAAGACTATTCCCGCCGTCATGCAGGCGCTTGAATGGAAAACCTCCTGCGGCTGCGCGAAGTGCCGCCCGGCCTTGAATTATTATCTCGTCTGCGAATGGCCGGATGAATATGCCGACGATTATCAGTCGCGTTTCATCAACGAGCGCGCGCACGCCAATATCCAGAAAGATGGCACCTATTCCGTCGTGCCGCGCATGTGGGGCGGCGTGACGAGCGCGGCCGAGCTGCGCGCCATCGCCGATGTGGTCGAGAAATTTGCCATCCCAACCGTGAAGGTCACCGGTGGCCAGCGCATCGATATGCTTGGCGTGAAGAAAGAGGATTTGCCCGCCGTCTGGGCCGATCTGGGCCAGGCCGGCTTCGTCTCCGGCCATGCTTATGCCAAAGGCGTCCGCACGGTGAAGACCTGCGTTGGCACGGATTGGTGCCGCTTCGGCACGCAGGATTCGACGGGTCTCGGCATCCGCATCGAGAAATTCATGTGGGGGTCGTGGACGCCGGCAAAAGTCAAAATGGCGGTTTCTGGCTGCCCGCGCAATTGCGCCGAATCGACCTGTAAGGACGTCGGCGTGATCTGCGTGGACTCAGGCTACGAAATCCATTTCGCCGGTGCGGCGGGCCTCGACATCAAGAGCACCGAAGTCCTCGGTCTCGTGCAGACGGAAGACGAGGCTTTGGAGGTGATCGTCGCGCTTGTGCAGATGTATCGCGAGCAGGCGCGTTATCTCGAACGTATATACAAATGGACGAAACGCGTCGGCGTCGCCGAAATCCGCCGTCAGATTCTCGACGATGCGGATAAGCGCCAAGCCTATTTTGACCGTTTCGTCTTCTCGCAGAAATTCGCGCAAGTCGATCCGTGGGAGGAACGCGTGTCGCGCAAGCACAAGCACGAGTTCAAGCCCATGGCGGTTATCGATTTTGCTCCGGCAGCGGAGTGATGATCATGAACTGGATCGACATCGGCACCGTCACCGATATTCCCCGCCGCGGCGCGCGTTGCGTGGTCACGCCGCAAGGCAGGATCGCAGTCTTTCGCACGATGGACGATCAGTTCTTCGCCATGGAAGACCGCTGCCCACATAAAGGCGGCCCACTCAGCCAGGGCATCGTGCACGGCAATGCCGTGACCTGCCCACTGCATAATTGGGTCATCTCGCTCGAAACTGGCATGGCGCTCGGCGCGGATAAGGGAAGCGTCAAAACCATTCCACTGCGGCGGGATGGCGAAAAGCTTTATCTCGCTTTGGACGCAGCCATGCGGCTGGCCGGATAATGGAAGCCGCGGCGACCAAAACCACCTGCCCCTATTGCGGCGTTGGTTGCGGCGTCATCACGAGCGTCGCGGGCGACGGCAGCGTCGCGATCCGCGGCGATACGGAGCACCCCGCGAATTACGGACGGCTTTGCTCGAAGGGGTCGGCCCTCGGCGAGACGGTCGATCTCGACGACCGGCTGCTGTATCCTTCGATCCACGGCCATCGTGCAAGCTGGGACGAAGCGCTCGATCTCGTCGCCGGGGCATTTTCGAGCACGATTGCCGAACACGGCCCGGACTCGGTCGCGTTCTATGTCTCCGGTCAATTGCTGACGGAGGATTATTACGTCGCCAACAAGCTGATGAAAGGCTTCATCGGCGCGGCGAATATCGACACCAATTCGCGGCTCTGCATGGCTTCTTCCGTCGCCGGACATCGGCGCGCCTTCGGTGCAGACACGGTGCCGGGAACCTACGAAGATCTCGAGCTTGCGGACCTGATCGTCCTCGTCGGCTCCAATCTCGCCTGGTGCCATCCCGTTCTTTATCAGCGTATCGCCGCGGCAATGCAGAAGCGCCCGCAGATGAAGATCGTGCTCGTCGATCCACGCCGGACGATGACAGCCGACATTGCAGAGATGCATCTGGCTGTGCGTCCTGACGGCGATGTCGCGCTCTTCAACGGGCTGCTTGCATGGCTTGCGGACCACGACGCGCTCGATCGCGCCTATATCGCCGGGCATACCAGCGGCTTCGATGACGCGTTCGCCGCGGCAAGCGCCATGTCATTTGATGAAATCGCAGAACAGACCGGCGTCGCGGCGGATGAACTTCGTGCCTTCTACGCGCTCTTCGCGCGGACCGAAAAGGTCGTCACCGTCTACAGCCAGGGCGTCAACCAATCCTCTGCCGGCACCGACAAGGTCAATGCGATCATCAATTGCCATTTTGCAACGGGGCGCATTGGCCGGGCGGGCATGGGGCCATTTTCCGTCACAGGCCAGCCCAATGCGATGGGCGGGCGCGAGGTCGGCGGCCTTGCCAACACGCTTGCCGCGCATATGGAGATCGAAAACGCCGAACATCGCGATTGCTTGCAACGCTTCTGGCGCGCACCGACGATGGCAGAGCGGCCGGGACTGAAAGCCGTCGAGATGTTTCGCGCTGTCGCCGACGGGCGCATCAAGGCGATCTGGATCATGGGCACGAATCCGGTCGTCTCCATGCCCGACGCGGATTTCGTCGAAGCCGCGCTGAAAGCCTGCCCCTTGGTTGTCGTGTCGGACGTCGTCGCCGAGACCGACACGCTGCCTTGCGCGCATATCAAACTGCCTGCGGCAGCCTGGGGCGAGAAAGACGGGACCGTTACCAATTCCGAGCGGCGGATTTCGCGACAGCGGCGTTTTCTGCCGCTGCCCGGCGTTGCGCGGCCGGACTGGGACATCATCTGCGACGTCGCCCAACGTATGGGCTTTGCCGATGCCTTTTCTTTCAAGTCCGCAGCAGAGATTTTCGCCGAATATGCCGCGCTCTCGGCCTTTGAAAATGATGGCGCGCGGGATTTCGATATCGGCGCCTTTGCCGATATCGACGCGGTTCAATTCGACAACATGGTGCCCTTCCAATGGCCGCGCCCGACAAAGAGCGCGCCAAGCGAGACGCGTTTTTTTGCCGACGGAAATTTCTATACGGCGGATCGCAAGGGCCGCTTCATCGCTGTGACGCCCTGCGTCGAGACGCGCACAAATTCAAAGTTCCCGTTCGTCTTGAACACCGGACGTGTGCGTGACCATTGGCATACGATGACGCGCACGGCGAAGAGCCAGCGCCTGTCGCAGCACCTCGCCGAACCTTTCGCCGAAATCCATCCGCGCGATGCGGCGAGACTCGGCATCCACGATGCGGATGTCGTGCGCATTTCCTCCGCGAATCATTTTGTGCTGGTGCGCGCGCTTCTCTCGAAACGGCAGGCGCGCGGCGCCGTCTTTGTCCCAATGCATTGGAACGACCAATTCGCATCACAGGCGCGGGTCGATAGCCTTGTGCCCTCGACCACCGATCCCCAATCCGGCCAGCCGGCGTTCAAACATGTGGCTGTCGATGTCGCACGCTTTGAAGCCGATACCTATGGCTTTGCTGTCTTGGCCGATCGTCCTTGCGATCTCGATGCGGATTATTGGGCACTGGCGAAATGTCGTGGCGGCTGGCGCCTCGAACTTGCGCTGGCAGGTGGCGCGCGCGACTGGACGGATTTTGCTAATTCGCTTTTCGGCTGCGGGCGCGATGCCGATCTTCTATTCTATCAGGACGTGACAGGCGGTCAGCATCGCTTCGCCTGCTTTGAAGGCGAACGCCTCGTCGGCGCCTTGTTTCTCGCCGCCGAGCCGGTGTCCGTCTCGCGCGATTGGGCCGTCGAACAATTATCGGTGAGCCTTGCCGATCCGCGCCACCGTTTCTCGATCATCGCAGCGCGACCCGGCGCCGGCGGCTTTGATCGTGGCGCCACTGTCTGCTCGTGTTTCGGCGTCGGCGCAAACCAGATCACCGCCGCCATCGCTGCTGGCTGCAGCAGCGTCGAGGCGGTTGGACAATCAACGCAGGCCGGCACCAATTGCGGCTCGTGCCGCGCCGAGATCAGGAAGATCATCGACGCGAACCAGCAATTGAACCAGGCACATCAAGGCGACATGCAAACCGCGCCGGATGAAAAGCAACCCTGCGCCGCGACTTTGTAATCGCGGCGCCGGTACACGGCTCAATAATCGCTGACCGGGCTCGGATCGTAAACACTCGGAATATATTCGCCGCAGGCGTTGATACGCGGCTGCTGACCTTCCACGACGGAACAGGATTGCGAGTTCTTTTGCGGAGCTGCCACGGCGGCCTGCCATGCGTCGCGAGTGAGATGATGCTTAGCGTGATGCGCGTCCGCAAAACCAATCGACGCACCGAAGATGAATAATGCAAGTATGAATTTTTTCATGGCGCTCTCCTGAGATAGTCGAAAGGCATCGGCTTTTGAGGCGCACCGTTCGATCTATTGAGGAGACTCGCGCTTTCGCTGTTTTATTCCGGCAGAAGCAACTTTTTCGTGCGCCGAAAGACGGCGCTGCTTTTATTGTTTTCTGAAATCGTCGACGAAGCTTCTGAGTTCGGCCGGATCGAGATCGGAGACGGCAAGATATTTAAAACCGTTCCCCGTCCAGTCGACCATGTTGTAACCATCGACCGTCTTGGAAACCGGCTCGACGCTTTGCATCCCGTCGCCCTTGAGCGGGATCGCAACAACCGAAATCAAATGCTTCCGGCGCCCATAAACGAGTGTCGGGACAGCGTCGCCCGCGACGACATCGACACGGCCTCCGACAAGCGGAAAACCCGCCGCGGAAAGGTCCGCCGTCGGCGGTGACATACCAAGCTTCTGATCGAGCCAGGGCTTCACCGTGTGCCGATCCGTGGACACAACATCGATCGGACTCGTCGCAAGCAGGCTACGATGATGGTCATTTGCCACCTGGTCTTCTACCGAGAAGTCATAATGCGGCGCTGATGAGAGCAAATATGTTCCGCCGCTGGCGGCGAAGGCCGTCAGCACGACGGAGGCGGCGAGCGCACGCCAGCTCGGATGATCAAAGGATAAAATCCGCGCCTGTGGTCGCGCGGATGTGGATTTGGCGTCAGAGGTAATGGCGGCAATGCGCGCGGCGAAATCGGGCGAGACAGTCGGCTTTCCCAGAGCCTTCGTGCGCTCTTTCACCGCGAGGATGCGCGCATATTCGGCGGCGAGCACCGGATCGGCCGCGAGCCGCGCCTCCAACGACATGGCTGCCGCGGCATCCAATTCGCCATCGGCCAAAGCGTGCAGCAGCAGATATTCCGAGGATGAGACCTCTGTCATGACGCAGCCTGTTCAATGTGGGCGGCAATCTGCCCGCGCGCGCGCGACAGCCGCGACATGACGGTTCCGATCGAGATCGACAGCATTGCAGCGATTTCTTTGTAGCTCAGGTCATTGATGTCGTGGAGAATCAGCACTTCCCGATAAATTCGCGGCAGCACACCGACCGCCGATTCGATCGCGGCCATGTCTGCCTTTCTGATGAGATCTGCCTCTGGATCGAGCCGGGGATCCTCCTGCAAACCAATCTCCGTCTCGTCCATCTCCACCGACGTGCCAGCCAGAACGATTTCCTTCGGCCTGTTCTTCGCGAGCCACGTAAAGCAGGTGTTGCGCACGATGCTCAGGAGCCACGGGCGCGGACCGCGCCCTTCATAGGACTCGATCGCCTTGAAAGCGCGGATAGAGGCCTCTTGCACGACATCCTCGGCGTCATGCACGCTGCCGGTCAACCAACGTGCAAGCGCCAACGCATCGGGAAGATGCGGCACAACGATTTGCCGAAACAGTTCGGCAGATTGTTCGCTTGCATTCAAGTTCATGCCCTAAAACAACCTGGCGCAGACACGCTCAACGCGTAACGATAATCTTGCCTTGCATGTGTGGATGTAACGTACAGAAATAAGGAAATACGCCGGGTTTGTTAAAGGTGACGTGCGCTACATCGTCGGTGTCAAGTGCCTTGGAATAAAAGCTTCCGTCTGTCGCCGCGACCCTATGCGGAATATCGTCTTCGTTCTTGAAATTGACCGTGGTTCCAACTTTCACCTTAAGATCAGTCGGCTGGAACGTGAAGTTCGATATCGCCACGGTTACGACATTCGACGACGCTGAAGCGTCACCATAGCCGGCAACAGCCAACGCAATGATAAATAAAACCTGTTTGATTCTCATGACGCAATCCTCTCGCACACTCAATTGTCAGCCAACGTCTTATCGGTGATTGCGAGTGGCTCTGTTCCGAGACTCACGGAAACGCGCGTTATGCCGAGCACTTTGCGCAATTGGTCGTCTGGCACCTTCATTGGTCCGGGCGCGGGGGCCTTGCCAGGCGCCGGCTGCAGAAACGCCGTCGAGCGCGCCGTATGGAAGGTTATGTGGCCTTCGACTTTTTGGATGATCTGGTGAATATGGCCGTTCAGGACGGTCACCGAACCGAAGCGGCGAAGCAATTGCAGAACCTGCGCGCCGTCGTCCGTTCCCCATCCCCAATCCGCATAGACTGTCCAGAGCGGGATATGCGCGAAAACGACGATTGGTGTCGAATTTGACTTGTCTTTCAAGTCATCGGCGACCCACGCAAGCTGATCCGGTCCGAGGTTGCCGAGACCGCCAGCTTTCAGATTGACGACGTTGACCAAGCCAATGAAGTGGACGCCGTGATCATCGAAGGAATACCAGCCCGCACCGTGCTTGCCCGCGCCGTAGCGATCCGCATAGAGCTTGCCATTGTTGTCGTCGATGAGATCATGTTCACCGGGCACGTAATGCGTCTCAAGACCGGTTTCGCCGATGATCTGCGCGGCGTCATCGAATTGAGACGCCAGCGATAAATGGGTGATGTCGCCGGTGTGGATCATAAACGCTGGCTTGACCGGCAGCGCCTTCACCTTGCCGATTGCCTCCTTCAAAGTATCGATCGCATGCGGATTGGCCGCCTTGTTGAACCCGATGTGGCTGTCGGATATCTGCATGAAAGTGAAGGGACTTTGCGACGCTTCCGCCGCTTCGGCCGTGCCGAGTAGCCCAAGCGATTTCGGCACCCCGCCTGAAACCGTCCAGAGAACGCCGGTGCCGGCCCAAACCATGCATTCAAGGGCATGGCGGCGGGAGGGGTCGTGAGGCTGATCTTCGTCTCGCATCGTGGCAATCTCCTTGCTGTCCGATGATGAGACTCCGGCCTTCGGCGTTTTATTCCCGCGCATTTGAATTTTTCCGCGCTTGCTGCGCGAAATCGATCGGCCGACATCACCAAATAGTGAATTCGCGCGCCACGCGCCGTGCGTCTCACCGCTGGCACATCTCTCGCTTACTCGCGCCGTTTGTGCGAGAGACGCAGCCGAATTATCCATGAGGAAAGAAGATCGTGTCTGCTGAGTTTTTGAGTTCGATGCGTGCGCCGCGTGGAATGGCTGTGGCGCCGTGTGCGCTTGCCGCGCAAAGCGCGCTTTCGGTTTTGCGCGATGGCGGCAATGCGGTCGAAGCGATGGTCGCGGCGGCCGCCACGATCGCGGTCGCCTATCCGCATATGAACGGCATCGGCGGTGACGGCTTCTGGCTCATCGCGGCGCCCGGCGCCGCACCCATCGGCATCGAAGCCTGCGGCGGGGCGGCGGCCGCGGCTTCGATCGAGTTTTATCGTGCGCAGAACCTCAGCGCGATCCCGTTTCGTGGCGCGCTCGCGGCGAACACGATCGCCGGAACCGTCAGCGGCTGGGAACTCGCCCTCGATTGGTCCCGGCAAACGCTCGGCGGTCACCTGCCCCTCAAACGTCTTCTGGCCGATGCCATCGCCTATGCGTCGGACGGCTTTCCGGTTACGCGCAGCCAGGCGCAAAACACAGCGAGCAAAGCCGACGAACTCGCCGATGTGCCCGGCTTCGCCGGGACTTATTTCGGCGCGGACGCTCAACCGCCGAAAGTCGGCGCCTTGTTCAAGCAAAAGCGCTTGGCGCAAACGCTCGAACGCCTGGCGCATGCGGGCCTTGACGATTTCTATCGCGGCGATCTTGCCCGCTCCATCGCTGCCGATCTGCAAGCGCTCGGAAGTCCGCTGAGCCTCGACGATTTGAACGGCTACCACGCACGACAGCGCGAGCCTCTCGAACTGAAGCATTCGCTCGGCGCGGTCTACAATATGCCACCGCCGACGCAGGGCCTTGTGTCCGAGATTATCGTTGGCCTGCTCGACCGGCTTCTGCACGACGACATGGATCCGCTCGGACCGGACTATGTGCATGCCTGTGTCGAATCGACGAAGCTTGCCTTCGGCGTCCGCGACCGCCACATCACCGACCCCGATTATATGGATGTCGATCCGCAGACGTTCCTGGCGTCGGATAAGCTCGATGCCATGGTGGCGAAAGTCTCAATGTCGAAGGCATTGCCCTGGCCGCGCGGCGCCGATCCCGCCGACACTGTCTGGCTCGGCGTGATCGACGGCAATGGCGTCGCCGTGAGCTTCATCCAAAGTGTCTATCATGAATTCGGTAGCGGCATCGTGTTGCCGAACTCCGGAATCAATTGGCAGAATCGCGGTTGCAGCTTTTCGCTCGACCCCAATGTCCGCAACGCCCTCGCCCCGGGCCGCCGCCCCTTCCATACATTGAACCCGCCGCTGGCGCGCTTTAACGACGGCCGCACGATCGTTTATGGCGCGATGGGTGGCGACGGCCAGCCGCAATCGCAAAGCGCCGTCTTCTCGCGCATCGCCAAATTTGGCTGGGACCCACAATCGGCCGTCAGCGCGCCGCGTTGGCTGCTCGGCCGGACTTGGGGCCGGGCAAGCGATACGCTCAAACTTGAGGCACGTTTCCCGGACGCGACCTTTGAGGCTTTGCGCGCCCGCGGTCACGAAGTCGAGAGCATGTCGGCCTATGACGAAGCCATGGGCCACGCCGGCGCAATCATCCGCTATCCGGATGGCACATTTGAAGGTGGTTACGATCCGCGCAGCGACGGCGCTGCCGCCGGTTGGTAAGAATGATGCATTGGATTCCGGATCGCGCACAGTTCGCCCACGTTGATGCGATCAGGAAACAATTATGACATCTCAGACAGATTCGTTTAGCGGAACCACGGCATCCGCGGTCACAGGCCGATGGATTCAACTCGCCCTCGGCATCATCTGCATGATGACGATTTCGAGCCCGCAATATGTCTGGACGCTACTGACCAAACCTTTGATGGCGAAGCTCGGTATCATGTTGCCGAGTGTGCAGGTAACGTTCACGTTGCTCGTGCTGTTGCAGGCGTTTTTCTCGCCATTCCAGGGCGCGTTGATCGACCGCTTCGGGCCGCGTCTGCTGATCTCGATCGGGACGTTGCTTGCGGGTCTGAGCTGGGTTCTCGCATCTTACGCGCATAGCACGCTGCTGCTTTACCTGACCTACGGTTGCCTGGGCGGCCTCGGCACCGGCATCGTCTATGTGGGCGTCGTCGGGCTGATGGTGCGCTGGTTTCCGGATCGGCGCGGCTTTGCCGCTGGCGCGGTCGCAGCCGGCTACGGCATGGGCGCGATCGTCTCGACCTTTCCGATTTCCGCGTCACTCGCAGCGCACGGGCTTGATGCGACGTTGCGGCTTTACGGAACGATTTTCGCCATTGTTGGCTTTGCCGCCGCACAAGGTTTACGCGCGCCGCAATTCGACACGACCGCCAACGCGGACTTGCTCGCGCTCGGTGGGCCGCGCGACATGCGCCCCGCCGACATGCTCAAGACGCCGCTCTTCTGGCTGATGTTCGCCATGATGACGATGATGGCGACCTCGGGCCTGATGGTCACGTCGCAGATGGCGATTTTCGCCGCGGACTTCGGTGTCGCCAAAGTGCTCGTCTTCGGTCTTGCCGCAGTACCGCTGGCGTTGACTATTGACCGGTTCGCCAACGGTCTGACACGGCCGTTGTTCGGCTGGGTTTCGGATCGTCTCGGCCGCGAGAACACAATGTTCATCGCCTTCGCACTCGAAGGCGCGGCAATGACGCTTTGGCTCCTCACGCGTCACGACGCGATTTTGTTCGTGCTGCTGTCTGGGCTTGTCTTCTTCGGCTGGGGCGAAATTTTCTCCCTGTTTCCGTCAACATTGACGGACACGTTCGGCACGCGTCACGCGACCACAAACTACGGCTGGCTTTATATCTCGTTCGGGATTGGCTCGATCTTCGGCGGCCCACTGGCCGCCCTGCTGCATCAGCACGCCAAAAGCTGGATTCCTGTTTTCGGCTGCGCGATTGCGCTCGATTTCTGCACCGCACTTCTCGCACTTCTCGCGTTGAAGCCGGCTAGGGCCCGTTTTCTCGCGCGGCGCATTGGTTAGCTGCGCAGTTCCTGCGGCTCTAGCTCGGCCAGGTTTGCATCACCGCATTGACGACAGTGTGCAAGTCGGCGCGCGTCGCGGTGCCCGCGGCTTGCACCGCCATGCCCTGGCTCACGGTGGCGATGTAACGCGCCAATCCGGCGACATCCAAGCGTTTCGGCAAATCGCCGTCCTCCAGCGCCCGCTCGAGTCTATGACGCAGCGCGACTTCCTCAGCCACGCGACGGAAGCAAAGCTCTTTTTTTACGGGCTCGGCCGCGTCGCCGCAGGAGAGGGCGCCCTGCACAAGCAGACAGCCGGGGGGGCTTTGCGGATCGGTGAGCTGGTCGGCGGTCCCGCGCAATAAGCGCTCGACGACCTCGCGCGCCGTCGGCGCATTCAGGGCTTCATGCGAAAAGTCTTCGCGAATGCCCACATAACGGTCGACCGCGCGACGGAACAACTCTTCCTTGCTGCCGAAAGCTGCGTAGAGGCTTGGCGGATTGATGCCCATAGCCTCGGTGAGGTCCGCAATCGACGAACCCTCATAACCCTTGCGCTGGAAGACCTTGAGTGCCTTCCCGAGCGCTTCGTCGGCATCAAAAGCCCTAGGACGTCCTAATGCCACGTCGGCCTCGTTGACCTTTTTTATTGATCGATAAATAATGCCGGTGGTGCGCCCTGTCTAGGCGGCGAACGTCACGCGCCCTTCTCATATCGCTGGGAGAAACACCGGAACTTGATATGGCGCAATGCAGCATATAATTGTAGGGTTCCCTACATAATTGTGATCGCCGCCGTCAGGCGCCGCTTCGGGGCGTCTCCGGGCGGAAAGTGGAATTTGCTTTATGAACATCGTCCGCCTGGCCCTGCATCGCCCGTACACGTTCCTTGTCCTGGGCATTGCGATCCTGCTTCTCGGCCTCTCGGCCATTCTGCGGACGCCGACCGATATTTTTCCGAACATCAACATCCCGGTCGTGACGGTCGTCTGGTACTACGACGGCCTGAACAATAACGAGACCGAAAAGCGGATCACGACCTATTCGGAATTCTCGATCAGCTTCTTCGTCAACGACATCCGCACGATCGAGAGCCAGACGATTCCCGGCCTCGTCGTCGAGAAGATCTATTTCCAGCCGGATGTGAATGTCGATCTGGCGATGAGCCAGGTCGTCTCGGCGACGAATTCGATCCGCGCCTTTCTGCCCCCCGGCGCTCAGCCGCCGATCATCATGCAATATAGCGCCTCGACCGTGCCCGTCTTGCAATTGGCGCTGAGTTCCGACCGGCTCTCGGAATCCGAGCTTTACGATTACGGCGTCTATCGCATCCGCCAACAGCTTGCGCCAATCCCCGGCACGATGCTGCCGCCGCCCTATGGCGGGCGCATCCGCCAGGTGATGGTCGATATCGACCCCGCCGCGCTGGCGGCCAAGGGCATCACGCCGTTGGACGTCTCCAACGCGATCAATGCGCAGAATCTCTCGTTGCCGATGGGCGACGTGAAATTCGGGGACAAGGATTACGATGTCCGCATCAACAGTCTCGCCGACGCCGTTTCCATTCTTGATGACGTGCCGATCAAGAAGGTCAATGGCGCGCTGATCCGCATCAAGGATGTGGCTGAGGTCCGCGACGGCTATGCCATCCAGCAGAATATCGTGCGTAGCGAAGGCCGCCGCTCCGTTCTTCTCTCCATCCTGAAAGCCGGTAATGCCTCGACGCTCGACGTCGTCGACCGGGTGAAGAATGACGTTCTGCCGGTCAGCCGCGCCGCCGCGCCGCCCGGCATGAAGATCGAGGAATTGTTCGATCAATCGATTTTCGTGCGCTCGGCGATCACCGGTGTTGCCGTCGAGGCAACGATCGCTGCGCTCCTCACTTCGGCGATGATTCTGCTGTTTCTCTCGAGCTGGCGCTCGACGCTCATTGTCGCCGTCTCGATTCCTCTTTCGATCCTGTCATCGATTGCCATTCTCTCGGCCATTGGCGAGACGCTGAACATCATGACGCTCGGCGGTCTTGCTCTTGCCGTCGGCATTCTCGTTGACGATGCGACGGTGACGATCGAGAACATTCACCGGCTGCGCCAGCTTGGCGAAAAGCTGCCGGAGGCGACGCTGCATGGCGCCGCAGGTATCGCGCTGCCGACCCTTGTTTCGACGCTGGCGATCTCGGCCGTTTTTGTGTCGGTCGAATTTCTCGTCGGCCCGTCCAAATTCCTCTTCACGCCCATGGCGCTCGCGGTCGTCTTCGCGATGCTTGCCTCGTACATCCTGTCGCGAACGCTCGTGCCGATCATGGCCGGCTTGCTGCTGTCTGGCGAACATCATGGCGACGAAGCGCATGACGATGGCCGCCAGCCCTCGATTTTCACCCGCTTTTCGCGTGGCTTCGAAGCTCGTTTCGAGCGGCTGCGCGACAATTATTCGGTGACGTTGGAAAAGCTGATCGAAAGCAACTGGAAGGTTCCGGTGGCCGCCGTGGCTGTCTTAGCGATCGGCGCTGTCCTGTACACGCAGATCGGGCGCGATTTCTTCCCGGCGGTCGACGCCGGCGAATTCAAGCTTCACGTTCGTGCGCCGTCCGGCACGCGCATCGAGACGACCGAACATATTTTCGAGAATGTCGAGAACGTCATTCGCCGTGTCATTCCGGATTCCGAGCGCGAACTCCTCATTGACGATATTGGCGTGCCGTTTCGCTACGCCCTACCCTTCGATGACGGCACCACCGTCGGCGGCAACGACGGCCAGATCCTTGTCTCGTTGAAAGAGGGCCACAAGCCGACCGCGGCCTATATCAAAAAGCTGCGCGACGTGCTTGCGCGGGAATTTCCGGATATGATCTTTTATTTCCAGCCCGGTGATATCGTCACGCAGATTTTGAATTTCGGCCTGCCCGCGCCGATCGACGTCCGCGTTGTCGGCTATGACAAGGGGAACAATCTGCGCATCGTCCAGGCGATGCTAGATGAGATCAAACATGTCGTGGGCGTGGCGGACGCGCATCTGCACCAGATCGTCGATGCGCCGGAATTGACCGTCGCGATCGACCGCCAGCGTGCCCAGGACCTTGGCCTCGATATGCAGAGCGTCGCCGATAACGTCATGGTTTCCGTGGCGTCGAGCAACACAGTGACGCCGAACTTCTGGGTCGATCCGAATACCGGCATTCAATATCCGGTGGCCGTGCAGGTGCCGCAATATAAGCTCGCATCGCTTAGCGATGTCAGCGGTACGCTCGTTGGTACACGCGGCGGATCAGTGGCGGGCACTGTTCCGACACTTCTGGGTAATGTCGCGGCCTTCGGGCGCGACGCGGCGCAGACCGTCACGAGCCATTCCAATATTCAACCGACCTTCGACATTTACGCCAATGTCGAAGGTCGCGATCTCGGCCGCATTGCGACGGATATCGACGCCATCGTTGCCAAATATCGCGCGCAGCTTAGCCCAGGCAATCAGATCGTCGTCGAAGGGCAGATCGAGAGCATGCAATCTGCCTTCGTCCACATGGGCATTGGGCTCCTTGTCGCGGCAGTCGTCGTCTATCTGCTGATGGCGGTGAATTTCCAGTCGTTTGTCGATCCATTCGTCGTCGTGCTTGGTCTGCCGGGCGCGATGGTCGGCATCATGTTCATGCTGTTCGCGACCGGCACCAGTCTGAGCGTGCCAAGCTTGATGGGTGCGATCATGAGCGTCGGCGTCGCATCGGCCAATTCCATCCTGCTTGTCACCTTTGCCAAAGAGCAGCGCGCTTTCGGGCTTTCGGCCAGCGACGCGGCCGTCATGGCTGGCCGTACGCGGCTGCGGCCGATCATGATGACCGCGCTCGCCATGATCGTCGGCATGATTCCGATGGCGCTCGGTCTCGGTGACGGCGGCGAACAGAACGCGCCGCTCGGCCGCGCCGTGATCGGCGGCCTGATGTTCGGCACGGTTGCGACGCTCTTTCTTGTTCCCTGGCTTTATAGCCGCCTGCGCAAGCGCGAAGGCCGGCTGATGGAGGATTTTGCCAATGTCTAAGCCCGAGCCCGCCGAAGATTTCAGAATCGCGCAACAACACGCGCCGAAGGCACGCGGCGGATTGCGTTCGGCCGGCTGGATCGCCCTGATCGTCATGGTCGGCGGTCTCAGCTTTGGTGTGGGGCACCACATCTCGACGGACTCGATCGCTGAAGCCGCGACGGATTCACGTCTCTCTATGGTTCCGAGCGTGCGAATTGTGACGGCGCATCAATTGAAGGGCGGCATCGCGCTCGACTTGCCGGGGAGCATTGAATCTTTCGAGACGTCGACGATTCTCGCACGCGCCTCAGGCTATATTTCGCAACGCTTCGCCGATATCGGGACGCAGGTAAAGAAGGGCGATGTGCTCGCGATCATCCACTCACCTGAGCTTGATCAGCAAGTGAGCCAGGCACAGGCGGCGTTACTGCAAGCCAAGGCCAACCTCGATCTCGCGCATGCGACGGCGGCGCGCTCCGGCGCTCTCGTCGGTCGCGGATGGGTCACAGGCCAGCAATATGACCAGGATCGTTTGACGGAAGCGGCCCGCGTTGCCGATGTCCACGCCGCGCAAGCCTCGCTCGCGGCGATCACTCAAAAGCGCAGCTATCTGACGGTCATCGCGCCGTTCGCGGGCGTCGTCACCGCCCGCAATGTCGAGGTCGGTGATCTTGTCAGTGCCGATACGACCTCGGCACAGCCGATGTTCAGCGTCGCGCGAACCGACAAGGTGCGCGTGCAAGTTTATGTCCCGCAGGACATGGCCGAGGGCCTGAAAAACGGCGTCTCCGCGTCGATCTCGGTGCCCGAGATGCCGGGCCGCACATTTACCGCTGTCGTCGCGCGAACCGCGCAGGCGCTGGACGCGACATCGCGAACCCTGCTCGCCGAAGTCGATATCGACAACCCGCAGAATGTCCTGACGATCGGCACTTATGTGCGGGTTCACTTCGATCTTGTCTCGGCGAAGCCGCATGTTCGTCTCGACGCGAATGCGTTGATCTATGATGCCGATGGCCTGCGTGTCGCCGTGGTCAAGAAAGGTCACGTCCAGCTTGTTCCGGTGAAGATCGTTCGCGACTACGGCGCCGAGGTCGAAATCGGCCAGGGCCTGACTGGCGGCGAAACCGTGATCCTCAACCCACCGGTGGCGCTCCGGGACGGCGGCGCGGTTCATGTCGCGGCGAATTGAGAAATAGTCCGGCCGCATAATGCATTCAGACGCAGGAAACTAAAGCTTGCGCCTTGCGCGTTCAGATCGATTTGACTTCTCCGCCATCCATGCGCAGCGTCGAGCCGGTCATCCAGCGCGCGCCGGGGGATACAAGAAACGCCATCAGCTCGGCGATCTCCTCGGGTTCGCCATATCGCGCGATTCCGGCCTCCTTCGGAAAGTTGGCCGTCGCCTCCTCGACCGTCAGATCATGCAGCGGCGCCCAATGCTGGAGATACGAACGCCGGCGACCCGTCATCACGGCACCCGGCAAGACACTATTGACCTGCACGCCGTCGGTGATGCCGCGATCCGAAAACGCCTTCGCTAACGCGACAATCGCGGCGTTGATCGTTCCCACCGCAGCATAAGGCGCCTTCGGGAACAGAGCCGAATTTCCCGACATCAACACGACGGAACCTTTCGCCTCCTTCAAAGCCGGCCAAGCGGCGATCGTCAGCCGCCGGGCGCCATGGAGTTTCAGCGCGGCGCCAGCGTCCCATTGTTCGTCGGTCATCTCGAAGAGATCGATCTGCGGCACCGCGCCGGCGATATTGAGGAGCGCGTCGATACGGCCGAGAGCGGCGAGCGTCTGATCGACCACGGCCTGCGCGGCGGCGGGTTCGGCGAGATCCTTTTCGATGATCAGCGTTTCGGCGCCAGCTGCCCGCACCGCTTCTGCCGTCTTTTCCAGATTGGCGCGGTTTCGTGCGACGAGGACCAATGCCGAGAAATCGCGCGCAAGCCGGATGGCCGTGGATTGACCGATGCCTTGGCTGGCGCCGGTGACAATGGCAACTGACTTTGACATGGCAAGTCTCCTTGGAAGCTAGCTGATGCCGTCAATGCAGCGCCCGATCGATCAATAGCGTGTCGGTGAACATGTCGAAGCGGGTGATCTTGCCGTCGCGCATCTCCCAACGATGGGCAAAGGTCGCCCGCATATGCTTGCCAGTCGCCTTGTAGATGCCAGAATAGGCACCGAAGGAGACGACCCGGTCGCCTTCGGTAATGAAATCGTCAGCCGTCGCGGCGAAATTGTCCCAATCCTGCGCCAATCGCAGGACCAGGCCTTTGAGCACGGCCTGCGGCCCATGCCAGGGCCCCGTGTAGTATGGGAAGCCCTCCTGTTCGGTCCAGGCTACCTCCTCGTCCAGCAGCCCGAGAAAGGCCGGGACATCGCCCCGGTTGAGAGTGGCATAGAGCGCACGAACCACATCTGAGGGAACGGTCGTCATTTCAGAATCTCCTAAGGTGAGTTTCGGCGAATGAATGCGGCAATCAGCGCGTCGCGGTCGAAGTGAGGAAATCGCGGATCGCCGTGGCAATCTTCGCCGCATGCGTCTCAAGTGCAAAATGGCCGGTATCGACAAAGCGCACGATTGCCTCGGGGATGTCGCGTTTGAACGCCTCGGCGCCCGGCGGCAGGAAGAACGGATCGTTCTTGCCCCACACAGCCAGCAACGGCGGCTTATGGGTGCGGAAATATTCCTGAAAGGTGGGGTAGAGCGCGACGTTGCTTTTGTAATCGCCCATGAGATCGAGTTGTGGTTCGTCGGCGCCAGGCCGCGCGAGATAGAAATTGTCGAGCGTATAGCCGTCCGGCGAAACCTTCGTCGTGTCCGAGACCCCGTGCGTATATTGCCAGACTGTCGCCTCAGGCTTGAGGAAAGCGCGTAGCGCCTCGCGGTTAGCAGCCGAAGCGTCGCGCCAATACGCCTGGATCGGATTCCAGCCTTCGCTCAACCCCTCCTCGTAAGCATTGCCGTTTTGCGAGATGATTGCCGTGATCCGGTCGGGATGTTTCACCGCGAGGCGAAGTCCGGTGGGCGCGCCGTAGTCGAAAATATAGACGGCGTAACGATCGAAACCGACGATTTCGGTGAAGCGATCGATGATTTCGGCAATATGGTCGAACGTATAAGCGAATGTGTCGTGCGCCGGCATATCCGACCGGCCAAATCCGGGCAGGTCCGGTGCGACAATATGAAAACGACCGGCAAGAAGCGGAATGAGATCGCGAAACATATGGCTCGAAGTCGGAAAGCCGTGAAGCAAGAGAAGCTTCGGTGCGCTCGGCGCACCTGCCTCGCGATAGAAGATGTTGAAGCCATCGACGTTGGCGGTTTGATAGGTGATCGCGGTCATGAGCTTTTCCTCACTGAAGTAACTTGGTAATAGCTACAACGACGGTTACGGTCTTCTGGCTCTAATCTGCGGCGACGCTGTCGATTGCCTCGTCGATCATGTCGAGGACAAGAGAAGGTGCCGTGACAAGCGGTGTATGATCGACGGAATGGGCACGCACGCGGGCATTCATCCGCGCGGCCATGAAACGCTGATTTTCCGCGATGATCATATGGTCCTGCTCTGCCACAAGGAACCACGCCGGACGGTCTTTCCAGAGCGGCCGCTCGACGGCGACGCTGATACATGCCGGCGAAATCGGCCGCTGGACCGCCGCCAATATAGCCAATTCCTCCGGCCGCGCATTCGGCGCAAAAGCAGAGGCGAAGACTGTTTCAGGCAGGTAGATCAAGCCGTGATTGTCAGGCGCGAGCTTTGGTGCCTGAGGATGCGGTGTGCCGCGGTAGAAAACGTCGGCGACCGTCTCGCCTTCGTCAGGCGCTAGTGCCGCCACATAAACGAGAGCCTTCACTTTGTCGCTGCGCGTCGCCCCAATGACGGCTCCGGCGTAGGCGTGACCGACGAGGACGACCGGCCCCGCGGCGCGTTCGAGCGTCCGATCAAGAGCCGCAACATCGTCTTCGAAAGATGTCAAAGGCAATTGCGCTGCAAACACCTGAACGCCGCGCGCGGCTAGCGGCCCGATGATCTTTGCCCAGCTCGTCCCGTCGGCCCAGGCACCATGTGCCAAGACAACACTCGCGTTATGCAATGACATAATTGCCTCCCTCTGACCGAGCTAAAACTAACCTCTTTAAATTCATTATGACGGTTACTATAGCAATAGATAACTTGTCAATAGCCGACAGACAGGTTATTTTAGGCGTATATTCACGGATGGGTGCCGCGCGGACACCGCGATTGGCTCCGGAGGTAAGCTTGATGGGCCAAGACCAACCCGCAATTTTTGTCGCCGACGCACTCGGGCTGGATTTCCTGAATTCGATCGCGACGCCGGTCGATACGCCCGTCGACTGGATCGGCGATGGCGATGGCCTGCTGGATTGGCTGAAGCAGGCGCAGCTTGTGCCCGACGACGCACTCAAGAGCATTCGGGCACAAGCGCTTCCCGGCGAACTCGACAATGTCGCGGATCAGGCGCGAAGCCTTCGCGAATGGTTCAGAGCGTTTGTACAAAAGCACAAAGGCGCTCCTCTCACATCGCGGGATTTAAGCACTCTGGGGCCATTGAATCGTTTGCTCGAACGCGATGAAGCATTCAGGCGCATCGAGAGCGGGAATTCGGGCCTCTCACTTCAAACCATGCGCAAGTGGCGCTCGCCAGAGTCACTTCTGCTGCCGATTGGCGAGGCTCTAGCGCGATTTGTGTGCTCGGAAGATTTTTCGAACGTGAAAGCTTGCGAAGGCCCCGTCTGCACCCTGCTTTTTGCCGATCACACGCGCGCACATTCGCGGCGCTGGTGCAGCATGGCGATGTGCGGAAATCGCGCAAAACAGGCCGCGCATCGGCATCGGCTCAAGCACGAACATTAGTTGTGAGGCGATGCACGCCCCGCCTCACGCCGAACCTTCGCGGCGAAAGCCGGTTTGCCGCCGCAGTTCGATCAAATCCCTCTCCAGGGTATCGACGATCCTGACGATATTGTCGGAAAACTCGGTCGCCGCTCGCATTGAAATCACGTCTTGCGTTTTCTCGTAAAGATGCTCGACCTTTTCCTCCAACGACATCTCCGACCAAGATTTCCCATCCGGCATTTTGTCCCCCCGATTGCATAAAATACGTGGGAATCGCTTTGCCTTAGCCCGAGGCGTTCCGATGTGAGGTAACGCACCTAAATTATTGATCGGCGCGGTTTCGAACATCATCAATTCGTGAAAGGGCAACGAGCGTCGACGCCGCCCTCAATACAATTTCTCGGGCCGCGTTCGATTTCGTTCGAACCGCGCGTCCATGCGGATGCAAACGGTCCAACCCACGCGCTTAGATATATAGTCTACCGTTTATATTGACTTATGCAGCGCGCCTATGGTGAATTCGCCCAGTCGTCTCTCACCGGATACTGAAATGACTGAGCTTCAACCCCCGCCAGCCGCGGAAGCAGCGGATATTCTTTGGTTTATTCCGACGCATGGCGACGGCCGCTATCTCGGAACCCAGGAAGGCGCGCGCGAAGTTTCGCTCGCCTATATGCGCCAGATCGCGCAGGCAGCGGACGACAACGGCTATTTTGGTGTCCTGCTGCCAACGGGGCGTTCATGCGAGGATGCCTGGGTCGTCGCATCGGCGCTGATCCCTTCCACGCAAAGGTTGCGCTTCCTCGTGGCTGTCAGGCCGGGCCTCATCGCGCCATCGGCGGCGGCGCGCATGGCGGCGACGCTCGATCGCATCTCCAACGGCCGTTTGCTGATCAATGTCGTCACCGGCGGCGATCCCGTCGAGCTTCATGGCGACGGCTTGTTTCTCGATCACGACGAGCGCTACGAGGTGACCGACGAATTTCTGCACATCTGGCGCGGCCTGATGGCAGGCGAGACCGTCACCTACAAGGGCGAGCATCTCAGAATCGAAGGCGGCACGCTTCTCTACCCGCCGGTGCAGAAGCCCTATCCACCACTCTATTTCGGCGGTTCCTCCGCCGCTGGTCATCGCATCGCGGCGGACCATGTCGACGTCTATCTCACCTGGGGCGAACCACCGGCCGAGGTCGCCAAGAAATTGGCAGAAGTGCGCGCGGTCGCCGCGGCCAAGGGACGCCAGTTCTCCTACGGGGTTCGTCTCCATGTCATCGTCCGTGAAACGGAAGCCGAAGCTTGGGATGCGGCAAACAGATTAATCGAAAAGGTCGACGACGAGACCATCGCGTCGGCGCAGAAAATCTTCGCGCGTTTCGATTCCGTCGGCCAGCAACGCATGGCAAGTTTGCACGGCGGGAAACGCGACAATCTCGAGATCAGCCCCAATCTCTGGGCCGGCGTCGGCCTGGTCCGCGGCGGCGCTGGCACGGCGATCGTCGGCGACCCGCAGACGGTGGCGGCGCGGATCAAGGAATATATGGCGGTCGGCGTCGATCGCTTCATCCTCTCCGGTTATCCGCATCTGGAGGAATGCTACCGCTTCGCGGAGCTGGTGTTTCCCCTGCTGCCGCTGCGCGCGACAACCGGCAACGAACGCAGGGCCGTGCGCAACGCCGGGCCCTTCGGTGAAATCATCGCCAATGTCGTTCCACCTTCAAAGCTCGCTTCACAGTCCTGATCTCAAACCAAGAGGTGCGCGTGAAGCCCGTCCGTTCGCTCAGCGCCGCAATCATCGCCGCTATGGCGCTTGCGACGCCTCTCCATGCGGAGGGATCGATCCGCATCGTGCAGCAATTCGGCACTGTGTTCCTGCCGCTCGATGTCATCCGCGATCAGCGCCTCATTGAAAAGCACGGCAAGGCCCTCGGTCTCGACATCACGACCGAATGGCATCAGCTCTCGGGCGGGGCTGCAGTCAATGATGCGCTTCTGTCAGGAAATATCGACATCGCGGGCGCCGGTATCGGACCTTTTTTGACCGTCTGGGATCGGACGCTCGATACGCCGAGCGAGGTCAAGATTGTCGGCGCTCTCGGCGCACAGCCAAATTTTCTTCTGACCAACAAAGCCAGCATCAAGACGCTCAAAGACTTCACAAAGTCCGACAAGATTGCCCTCCCCGCCGCCGGGATTTCCGTTCAATCGCGAATCTTGCAAATCGCGACCGAGCAGCAGTTAGGCACGGGTCACGCGCACGACCTTGACGACATCACCGTCACGCTTCCGCATCCGGAGGCGGCCGCCGGGCTGATATCCGGGGCGACGGAAATCACCGGCCATGTCTCAAACTCGCCGTATCAGGAGAAAGAGCTGGCGGATCGAAAGGTCCATAAAGTCTTTTCATCTTACGACGTTCTGGGTGGCAAGGTGACACCGACCGTACTTTACGCCCTCGTCAAATTCCAAAAAGACAATCCGAAGACGTTTGAAGCGTTCGTCGATGCGTTGCGCGAGGCGACAGCCTGGATCGCCACGCATCCAAAGGACGCCGCACAAACCTTCATCCACGTCGAGAACTCGAAGCTTCCACTGACCTTCATCGCCAGCACGCTCGAAGAGCCGGATGTCGAATATACAGTCGCACCATTGTCCTCGAAAAAATTCGCCGATTTTCTCTACCGGATCGGCGCGATCAAACATCATCCGTCGAGCTGGAAAGACTACGTCTTCGAAGAGCTGAAGCGCGAAAACGGAAGCTAGAATGGCCGCGACCGCCCAGCACTTATCGGCCGTGCCAGTTTTGGAAGCGCGCGGCCTCGCGCTCGATTATTTGGGTGACGCCGGCCCATCGCGCATCGTCGAAAATATCGGGTTCACGATCGAATCCGGCGAACGGCTCGTGCTGCTCGGGCCCTCCGGCTGCGGCAAATCTTCGATTTTGAAAGCCGTCGCCGGCTTCCTGAAACCCGCGGCGGGCGTGATTGAGACACGCGGCCGCAAGATCACCGGCCCGGGGCCCGATCGTATCGTCGTTTTCCAGGAATTCGACCAATTGCTGCCCTGGAAAACGATCCGGGAAAATGTCGCTTTTCCGCTGCGTGTCGCGCGCAAACTCGGCAAAGCCGAAGCCGTCGAACGCTCCGACGCGGCGCTCACCGCCGTGGGGCTGTCACACGCCGTGGATTTCTATCCGCATACGCTTTCCGGCGGCATGAAACAGCGTGCGGCGATCGCACGGGCGCTGGCGACCAAACCTGACATCCTGCTGATGGACGAACCGTTCGCGGCGCTTGATGCTCTGACGCGTCGCCAGCTTCAGGAAGATCTGTTGAAGTTGGCAGAAGAACTTCAGATGACTTTGATCTTCGTCACGCATGCGATCGACGAGGCGGTCTTGATCAGCACGCGGCTTCTGCTTTTGGGCGGCCAGCCTGCGCACGCCCTTGCGACGTTCGACACATCCACATTGGGAGTTGAGGACATCGGCTCGGCGCGTTTTGACGGCATTGTCCGGGATGTACACGAAGTTTTATTTGGCGCGAGACGATCAGATGTCTGAACTCAATCTCGCGCACCGCGAACCGTCGCTTGCGAGCGCCGGAAAGCCGGGGGGCCTCGGCTTTTGTGCTTCGTAGCTTAAATTCGCTGCGCCGCTCCTTTATCGCGCGCCGACTATCGGTTCTCGCTCTATTGGCAATTGCCTGGCAGATCGCTGCCCTCATCAAAGCCAATCCTCTGCTCTTTCCGAGCTTCACCGAAACGGTGAGCGCCCTCCTTCAATCGGCGGGGTCGGAAGACCTTTTGAGTTCTGCGGCGAGCTCGTTGCTGGAATTATTCAAAGGCTACACACTGGCATTGTCGATCGCGCTCGTCCTCGTCTCGCTGGCAGTTACGCTGCCATTCATGCGCGATGTGCTGCAAACACTGACTGCCATTTTCAATCCCCTGCCCGCCATCGCGCTTCTGCCGCTTGCAATGCTGTGGTTCGGGCTCGGCGAAGCGAGCCTCCTCTTTGTACTCGTCCACGCTGTTGTCTGGCCGTTTTCATTGGCGGCGCTCGCCGGCTTCGAGCAAGTACCGGAGGCGCAACGGCTCGTCGGACGGAATTATGGGCTGCGCGGCCCGCGTTATATTCTCTACATCCTTTTGCCTGCCGCGCTGCCTTCGATCCTTTCAGGCCTCAGGGTCGCTTGGGCTTTTGCCTGGCGGACGCTGATCGCGTCCGAGCTTGTCTTTGGCGTCAGCTCTGGCACCGGCGGTCTCGGCTGGTTCATTTACCGCAATCGCAACGACCTCTTGACCGACCGCGTGTTTGCCGGGCTCGCGACCGTTATTCTTATCGGTCTCTTCGTCGAATTCGCGATCTTCCATCTGATCGAACGCCGGACCGTCGAGCGCTGGGGTATGCAGCGCCCCGCAGCACGTTAGACCTTGCTTAACTCGGAGATTTTGCTTTGGCCGCATTGGAAGCCGAAGACCCGGAGGCGTTTCACCTCTGGGTCTTTTCAGACGCGCATGTCGCAACCGACAAGGCCGTATCGGACGCCATTCGTAACGGTATGGAATTCATCCCGCCCGCGGGCTATCCCGAAAGTCTCGCCAACGCCTTGCGTCAATCCGAGTTCGGTAGCGAATTGGGCGGTCCGCCATTCCGTTGGGATATCGCACTCGATCTCGGCGACAATGCCGGATTGTGGGATTTGCCGGACGATCGACAAGGCACTGAAGTCGTTCGCCAGTTCGGCGCGCTAAAGCAGCATCGGCGTGAGCAGATCTATCCGGTAGCTGGCAATCACGACGCCTCGCCAGGCGATGCGGAATCGAGCCGAGGCAAACCCGCGAATTGGTGGTTTCGGAAGTGGATCGACCCGCTTAGCGAAAACCCGGATTTTTCCGGCGTTGAAGCCGCGCGGCGGCCCTATGCGTTTTCTCATGATGAGTGACCGCAACGACCTGCCCTATCCGGTCGGGCGCCGCGAGACGGGCGGCGGCTCACCCGCGGGCGCCGTGACGTCAGACACCTTTGCCTGGTGGCAGCGCGAAGTCGAAGCCGCGGGCGACGACATTGTCATCTCTTGTCATCATCACATGCTGCGGGAAACGACAGTCGCTTCCGGTGACTACGAAGGCGTTTCGCGCTATCCGGACGGGCGCTGGCGGCATGGGCGCTATCATTGGCGTCGATGGCGTGCCGGAAGGCGCCTCTTATCTCTATTTCATCGACGACGAACCGAAGGCGCAGAAGTTTGAAGCCTATCTCGCGGCCAATCCGGGCGCTGTCGATCTCTGGCTCGGCGGCCACACGCACACCTTCCCCGAAGATGTCGTCAACGGCCGCAGCCACGTCGAGACGAAATGGGGCACGCACTTCGTCAATTGCGCGCAGCTGTCAAAATATCATTCCTTTGTCACATGCCCGCCGATGAGCCGGCATTTCATCTTCACGCCCGGCTCGCGTCAGGTACGAGTGCGCTGTTACTTGCACGACGACAGTTTCGCTGCGCAGGGGTGGTATGCGCTCGGCGAACGCGTGCTGGAGCTAAGCGCGCCGTTTCTTCGGCAGCCTTGACCGCCGATCCGCGTCTTTCTCTGCGCCGCCGAGGTTTTTCGCTCTGGGTATTCAGCTTCGATGGGAAGTA
The DNA here is from genome assembly GCF_037200945.1 of Methylovirgula sp. Lineage (NCBI taxonomy): Bacteria > Pseudomonadati > Pseudomonadota > Alphaproteobacteria > Hyphomicrobiales > Beijerinckiaceae > Methylovirgula > Methylovirgula sp. The sequence goes on along the minus strand of NZ_JBBCGP010000001.1, from coordinate 1,608,146 downwards.
TAAAATAAGTTTTAGAGCTCTACTTGAAAGTAAACGAGACTACATAAAACCGAATTTAAAACATAGGGCATGGAATAATTGCTTTGCCGAGCAATATTGAGGTCAGGGCGCGCGGTCGTCATTGCGCGCTGCACCGAGATAGAAGGCAAACGTTATGAAGATGTCCCTCCTTATGTCACTCATCGCTGTTGCACTTTCGTCGGGCGTGGCTTTTGCGGATGGCGAATATCATCATCGTCACCATCACGTTGCTTACAGCCGCAGCGAAAACGTTTCCGGTCAGTACTACGACCTCTACCACGCTCCGCTGAACGCGACGCCGGCCTACGACGATCCCTATGGAGTCCATAGCGTTCTCCCGTCGCCGGTCTCCGATCAGTAGACTTGCCAGCCTAAATAAAAAAGCCCGGCAAGCGTGACCTGCCGGGCTTCCTCGACGTTTGTAGCTTTTGCTTAGAATACGACCTGCGAACGTGCCGCGATCCAGTCGATCGTGCCGCCGCGGGTGTTCGGGCCGCCCAGCGTCGCGGGGAGATCCTCAATGACATGCTCGTAGTCGAGCATGAACTTGATGTTGTTGTTCGGGTACCAGTTGAGACCGGCGCCATAAGACGTCTGCTCGCCACCGAGGATCGCCGCAGCCGCGGTGCCGCCGCGAATAATGCCAGCCGCATTTCCGGCGCCGCCGCCAGCACCCGCGAGGTACGGCGCGGCCGCGTTCAGATCGACGATGCTGAAGCGTCCAGCCACTTCCAACGCACCCCAACCACCAGTGCCAAAGATGAATGGACGATCCGGGATCACGCCCGAATAAGCGCCAGTCGTCGGCTTATAATAACGCCGGCCGCCGAACGTGTAGCTCGTCTGGACATAGCCGCCGTTGAAGCCGACCGCTGGGCCATTGGTGGCAGCAAAGGCCGTGGCGGAGTTCCTCGTATCAACAATGTAGTGATAGTACTCGCCCTGGATGTAGAAGTTCTCGTAGGTCGCCGCAGCTTCCGCGCCGAAGACCTGACCGCCATGCGCCGGAATGGTCGAACCGAATTCAGCCGTCGGATCGACGCGCAGTTCCGGCCGATCACTCAGGGAGAAGCCCTCACCCCAAGCGCCTGCACCCGTGCCTGTCGGCGCTCCGCCCGAGCGCGGATCGAACGTATCGGCAAAATTGAAGCCTAAATGGACCGAAGCATTGGAGGCCTTATCCTGATAGGGATTGTAGGTCGCGCGGAACAGAGCGGCGAACTGCGGCCCCAAACCCTCTCCCGTCCCGTTGGCGGCCGGCTGATCCGAATAGGCTGTCGTGGTGTGCAATTGGCCGGTCGTCGGGCCGGTCAGATAGGCGCCGACCCAATAACGATCATTGTTCGAGCGGAAGCCCAAAGCGGTGCGGTTATCGCCGCCGCCGAAGGCCGTCGCGATGACCTGCGAGCTCGAGCGCTCCATGAACATGATGTCGTTCGAACCGTTCGGCTCGTCGAGGGTCCACGGCACGTCGATGGCGCCGATGTCGAAGGCGACGGGGAACGGACCACCGTGCTTATAGAAGCCGTTGTAGGTGATGAAAGCGTTTTCGATACCCGACGTGCTGGTACCGGAATTTTGGGCCTCGCCGCCGTTATAGCCGTCGCTCGATCCGCCCAAATCGAAGATCAAGCCGTAGGCCCAATCGCCGAGGAAGATGCCCTGGACACCGATACGGGCGCGGCGGAAGTTGATGCCGCTGGCAAGACCATGCGAAGCGAACCCAGACGAGGTCGTATTCCGGTTGGTATCAAGATAACCACCGGTATCGATATGCAGACGACCCGTAAGCTCAACCGTGTTCTGGCCGTCGCCGCTGGCGAAGCCGAAATGCACCGGGCCCTTTTCGCTCTCGATGACATGCGGCAGCAGCGCCCCGGGCTCCTCGTCCTTGTTGACGTAGATCGGGCCGCCTTCGCGATGACGCAAATGATGGATTTCGGCGCGCAGAGCCCCGATTTCCTGCTGATGGCGCGCTTCGATGCGCTGAATCTCAGCTTCCAGCCGGTGGATGGATGCGCTGTCGTCAGCGAAAGCCTGGCTGGCGCCGCCAGCGAGGACGCTCGTCGCCATTAGAAAGCAGAGCAGGCTCGTGCCCACTCCGCGGTACCGGACCCGGTGCCGGAAAAAAGTGTTGTTGTTCATGGAACCCCCTCTGGATTTATAAACTCAAGTTTAAAAAGGGGGTCTTAGTCAACTAAGTAACTAGACATTAGGTGTGGGAGTTAAATCGCGTGTTATTTTGGCCACGGTTCGCGTCCATATTCATAAATATGTCACGTTTTGTGCCGTCTTGGAGCAAAAAGATCTTCCTACGCCAATTCAACAGCCTAAGCGTTGCAGGCTGCTTATGGCTGCTTACGGCCATCGCCGCGCCTACATCCTCGCCATTAATACATTAAATCCATTGACTTTATAATTTGATGCGGGATTTTAAGCCCTTGCTCCGCCCATCCGAATGCGGCGCCGGGGAGCTGAACACTTTTGACTGCAATCGCAAAAAGACGATTCGGCGCCGATGAGGCGGAAGCCGGCCCTGCGCATGGCAACACGTCGTTATTGCTCTTCGAGTCACTGCCAAATCTGGCTGGCGTCCCCGATATTTTCGCGGCACTGACTGAACACGAATCGAAGCAAGTTATGGCCGCGGGCGAATCCATTCGCTTCGCGCCGAGCGATCTTCTCTTTCGGCAGGGCGACCCGCATCGCGGTATCTTCATTCTGCGCGATGGAATTGTCCGCAGTCTGTATTCGGCACCGAATGGGCGCGAGATCACGCTTGCCAATTGGACACCCGGTAATTTTGTCGGCGGCCCAGATATCTTCGGCGAAGCGCCGCATGTCTGGTCAGGCGTCGGTGTGAAGAGTGGCGAAGCGATCCGTCTCCCGGGCCCTGTCGTGCGCCGTCTGATGTCGGAAATTCCGAACTTCGCGATCGGCCTCGTGCAGGGTCTTGCCTACAAGGGTAAATGCTATTCGTCGCTGCTGCAGATGCTCGGCACACGTTCCGTCGTTGAACGGCTGGCGCTTCTTCTTCTCAATCTCACGACGCTCAAGGGCGTCGAATCCGAAAACGCCATCGTCATCGCCGACATGCCTTCGCATGAAGAACTCGCGGCAATGGTCGGCGCGACGCGGCAATGGGTTTCCATAAATATCGAGAAGTTCCGCAAGCGCGGGCTCATCGAAATCGGCGATCGCCGCCTCGTCATTCTCCGGCATGACGCGCTTCGCGCGATCGCCGGCTGCTGATTACCGAACAGGAGAAAATTCCGTGAGCCTATTTCTAAAACGTCTGGGTATTTGGGCATTGGCTGGTCTCGGCTTTGCCGCAACCAATTTGGCCGCAACCAATAACGCGCGCGCCGCGGACCTGGACTACGGCAAACCCGGCGATCCCATCCACCTCGTCGTCGGCTATCAGCCCTATTACAGCGAGGCTTGGTCCGGCGCCGTCATCAATGGCCTGCAATTATGGAAAAGCCATTTGCCCGCCGGCTCGACGGTCGAATTTCACGTCGGCCTGCAGGGCGCGATCATCGTCAACGCCATGCTGGCAGGCAAGGCGAGCCTCGGCTATCTCGGCGATATGCCAGCCATCGTCGGTGCGACGAAACGCAATGTCGCCGATCTGCGCATCCTCGCCAACATTGGTCTCGGCCATGACGAGTGCAATGTCTTTTTCGTCCGCAGCGATGCGCCGCAATTTGCCGATGCCAAAGCCGCCGTCGGATGGCTCAACGGCAAGACCGTCGCCACGCCGAAAGGAAGCTGCTCGGATCGCTTCGCGCAAGCCGTCTTCCAAAAGAACAACGTGACGCCGAGCGCCTATCTCAATCAAAGCATCGAAGTCATCACCAGCGGCTTCCGCGTCGGCAAGATCGACGGCGCCGTACTCTGGGAGCCGACAGCCTCGCGTCTCGTCGCTGAAGGCCTCGCCCGCCGCGTCGCCAGCGGTTACAATTTCAACGAGCCGGACGGTGCGTTTCTGGATGCCCGTGCGGATCTCATCAAACAGCGGCCAGATGTCATCAAGGCCTGGCTCGAGACCGAGCTTGATGCCGAACTCTTTCTCGCCGATCCAAAGAACGCCAGCAAAGTCGCTGAACTCCTGAAAGCGCAAACCACCGGCTTCACGCAGAAGGAATTGTGGCAAGCGGTATTCGGCGCCTATCCCGCCGCAAGCGGCGGTGGTCCGATCCGGCTGACCTTGCCCTTCGGATTCTCGAAAGATGCGCTTGCGCTCATCGCCAAGGACACGGCCTTCCTGCATTCGGTCAAGAGCATTGCGGTGGAGAAACTGGCGGACGACGCTATCCTGCCGGACTATACCGCCGAGGTCCTGAAAGAGCGCAAGCTTACGGTGCCGGTCGGCGTGATCAAGGGCGCGCCCGAGACCGCCTTCAGATAGGGCCGCGCATGAGCGACCTTCAAGATCTGATCGCCAAGGCTTTGCCGTTTACGTTGTCGCCGCCCATTCTCGCGGAGCTTGCGGACGCGGCGCAGCCGGTTGAAGCCTTGGAAGGCGATCTCATCTACGAGTCGGGCGCAACTGCTAATGCGCTCTATATCATCCGCGACGGCACCGTCCTGCTCGAACCCTCGGGCAGCGGTGCGTCACTCCCGTCGCAAGCCGTCCAAGCCGGCGAGGCCTTCGGCTGGACGGCGCTCGGCGGCAAGGCCGGCCGCCGCTATCGCGCAATCGCCGTAACCGCGGCGAGCCTGCTGCGCATTGACGGCAATCGCGTCCTTGACCTTGCTGCCGCCGAGGCGCACGACGGCACGGCGATGCGTGAACAGGTCGCGGGCGCGTTGCAGGATATTCGTCACCCCGAAGACCGCCGTTCTAAAGCTATCGAACTTGCGTTTTATCGATTGGCGCACTGGCTGCGCTCGCCAGCGCCTTATCTCGGCCTGGTCGGTTATGCCCTGCTGCTCGGATTCTGGTATCTGTCGGTCGAAGTATTGAAGCTGCCGCGCTTTGCCGAAATGCCGGGCCTGACGCAGGTTCTGCAGGAATGGCTGAGCCGCGACCCGACCTATGGCGTCTCGATTTATACGCCGGTCTATTATCAGCACATTCTTGTCAGCGTGCAGCGCATCGCGATCGCCTTCACGCTGGCGACGACACTCGGCGTGCCGTTTGGTCTGCTGCTCGGCTGGTCGCGCGCCTTCAAGGACTATCTCTTCCCCTTGTTCGAGATCATCCGGCCGATTCCGATTCTTGCCTGGGTGCCGCTGGCGATCATCATGTTCCCCGGTTCGGAACTGCCGGTGATCTTCCTGACCTTCCTCGCCTCGTTCTATGCGACAGCGCTCAACACGATGCTGGGCGTCAAATCGATCGACAAATCTTACGTGCTTGCGGCGAGTTGCCTCGGCGCCTCGAAATTACAAATTTTCCGCCATGTGATCGTGCCCGGCGCGATGCCCTTCATCTTTACGGGATTGCAAATCTCGGTCGGCGTCGCCTGGTTTTCGCTTGTTGCAGCAGAAATGGTGTCGGGCCAGTTCGGCCTCGGCTATCTCATCAACACCTCCTACACGACGGTCGAATATCCGACGATCGTGATCGCCATGCTGACCCTCGGCATCGTCGGCTATCTCACGAGCGCGCTGGTTCGAGTCGCCGGCGATTGGGCGATGCGCGCGCGGGCGCGCCAGCTCGCGATGGAGGCCTGAGCATGAGCCTCGCTGCCGTCAGCGCCCCGCCGCGCGGCGCGCTCAAGATCGACAATGCGGTGAAGCTCTATGATCCAGACGGCGCGCGTGTGCTCGCCGTCGATCATTGCAGTTTCGATGTCGCAGCAGGCGAAATTTGCATGATCGTCGGCCCCTCGGGCTGCGGCAAGACCACGTTGCTGAATGCGATTGCCGGTTTTCACGGCCTCGACGGCGGCGCCATCTATCTTGACGGCAAATTGCTCTGCGGCCCCGGCCAGCCGAAAGCCCCGATCGGTTCGGACCGCGTCGTAGTCTTCCAGAACGGCGCATTGTTTCCGTGGAAGACCAATCTCGAAAATATCGCGTTCGGCCCGTTGGTCCAGAAAACGCTCAGCCGCGCCGAGGCTTTCGAAAAGGCACGCTATCTGATGGCGGAGGCCGGACTCGAAGGTCACGAAAACGAATATCCGGGCGAAATTTCTTCCGGCCTGCGCCGCCGCGTCGAGATCGTTCGCGCGCTGATCAACGATCCAACCGTCCTGCTGCTCGATGAGCCTTACCGTGCGCTGGATGCGCTCACCAAATCGGTGATGCACGAAGCCTTGCTCGAGACGCACCGTCGCACGGGCATCACGATTTTCTTCATTACGCACGATCTTGAAGAGGCAATCTTCCTCGGCCATCGGGTCATCGTCATGACCTCGCGGCCATGCCGTCCCAAGCGGGTCATCGACATCGATATTCCCTATCCGCGCAATTACACCGTGCTCACAAGCCCGCGCTTCCGCGAACTCGCAGCCGACATTTCCGCGGCGGTCGATGAAGAAGCCATAAAGTCCTTCGAACTCGGCGAGGCAGAGGGCTCATGAGCGCCGATATTGTCAGCACCGCGACGGGGACGGGGGACGCCGCGACGCGCAGTGTGCGCGTGCGGCGCTCGGGCAATCCTTTTCTTGCGCTCGGGACAAGGCGCGCGCTCATCTCGATCGCCATTGCGCTTGCGATTTGGGAGATTGGCTCGACGAGCCGCGTCTGGCTCGGCCACGCGCTGCCCATTCTGGGCGCTGTCCCGTCGCCGATCTCGGTGGCCATCGCATGGTCGCAACTCGTGCGCGATCCCGGCTATTGGCAAAGCTGGTATTGGAGCTTCCTGCGCGTGCTGCTTGGCTTTTCGGCGGCCACGCTCGTCGGCGTTCCTTTTGGGCTTTTCCTCGCGATCAACAAGACCTTTCGCGGAATTGCCTTTCCGGTCTTCGAATTGCTGCGCCCGATCCCACCTCTCGCCTGGGTGCCCGCCTCGATCATCTTCTGGCCGACGCAGGAGCTTTCGATCGATTTCGTCATCTTCCTCGGCGCCTTCTACACGATCGTGCTGAATGTGCTCGGCGGCGCCCGGTCGATCGACATCCGTCTGATCCAGGCCGCGCGCTCGATGGGCGCGACACGCTGGAATATTTTCCGTCGCATCCTGCTTCCCGCCACCTTGCCCTCGATCTGCACGGGCATGGAAGTCGGCATCGGAATCACTTGGGAAGTAGTGGTCGCAGCAGAGATGATCTCCGGCGGTGGCGGCGGCGGCGCATCTTCGGGCGGCGGATTGGGTTTCTTCATCTGGAATTCCTACATTGGCGGCTCCTATCCCGACATCATCGTCGGCATGTTCTCGATCGGCATCGCCGGATATCTGTCGAGCGTCGCAGTGCGGCTCATCGAGAATCGCATCACGCCCTGGCGGAGGCTGCGCTAGCATGACCGAGGCGGCACAAAGCCAGCCGGGCGAGATCATCGTCCGCAACGTGAGCAAATCTTACGGCCACGGCCCGTTCGCGACACAGGTAATTGAGGATTGTTCTTTCACTATTGAGCCGAACAAATTCACGGTGATGATCGGGCCATCCGGCGCCGGCAAGAGCACGTTGATCCGCCTCATCGCGGGTTTCGAAAAGCCGACGCGCGGCGAAATCATCGCGGGCGGCATGCCCGTAACCGGTCCCGGCAAGGACCGGCTTGTCGTCTTCCAGGAGACGGCCTTGTTTCCCTGGATGACGACCGCGAAGAATGTCCTTTACGGACCGCAAGCGCGCGGCGAGGCCAACGCGGCGACGAAAATCCTCATCGATTTCCTCCTCGACAAGGTGGGCCTGCGCGCGTTCCGCGATCGCTATCCGGCGCAATTGTCAGGGGGTATGCAACGGCGCGCCGAGCTTGCCCGCGCATTGGTCAACAACCCCGCGGTCATGATCCTCGACGAGCCGTTCCGCGGTCTGGACGCCATGACGAAAAAGCTGATGGTCGATTATCTGGCCAAGCTCTGCGAGGACGAAAAGCGCACGAACTTCTTCGTCACGACGGATATCGACGAGGCGATTTTCCTCGCCGATCGGCTGATCGTCATGAGCGCTTGTCCCACCAAGGTCCGCGCGATTATCGAGGTCGATCTGCCCCGGCCGCGTGATTACAATGCGATTTTCCGCGACGATCGCGCCAATGCGATCAAGCTTGAAGCCCTGTCGCTTCTGCACGAAGAAGCGATGAAGGCGTTCGCCGGCGGCAGCAAGGCGGCGGCGGATTTCATCGAAGCCTATAGCCTCAGAAGTGCCGTGGTGTGATCAGGTCGCGGTGACTTTCGCCGTCGCCCAGCGATTGAGCTTGCGTACATCCGGATCGGGATCATCGGCGTGCGCGGCAAGAAATGGCAACGCTCGTATATCGCTAATCTCGCCCAAGGCGGCCGTCGCCTCCTTGCGGAGGTTGCTGATTGGATGATCGAGCGCCGCGCCGAGCGCGGGAATCGCTGAGGGGGCGCGCAGTTTGCCGAGACTCGCCGCAGCCTTGACGCGCACCTGCCAGATGTCATCCCCCAGCGCCGCGATCAGAGCTTGAACGCTTTCGGGTGACGCAAGCTTGCTCAGGACGCTCGCAGCGCTCTCGCGCACCTGCCAATCGGGATCAGTCACGGCGGCAACAAGAGCGGCTTGCGCGGCATCGCCAGCAAAGGCGAGAGCGGCAACCGCAGCGCGGCGAACCTCCGGGTTTTCGTCACGCGAGGCCGCGACGAGGCCCAGCGTTGCCTGCGGCGCACGCAACCATCCAAGCACTTCCGCCGCGTTTCTTCGGACTTCCGAATCTCCGTCATGCAGCGCTACCAGAGCCGGCGTCAGCGCCGCCGGGTCGCGCAAGCCGACCAGCGCGGAGAGCGCCGCCGCCCGCACGGACGCTTCCGGATGCGTCAACAAATCGATCAGCAGCGGCGCCGCGGCGGGGTCCTTCTTATCGGCAAGAACCTCGGTCACGGCGCGGCGCACAGAGGCTACGGGATCGGCCAGCGCGCCAGCGAGGGCCGACGCAGCCTGCGCGCCGTCGAAAGCATCGAGCGCGCGTGCGGCAGCCTCCCGAACACCGGCATTCTCATCCTTCAACGCAGCGACGATGGAAGGCACCGCGGAATTGTCACCGAGATCGGCAAGTTCGGCCAATGCTACGCGCCGCGTCGCGGCATCCGGCGCGCCAAGCTTTTCGAGCAAATCATCAAGATCGCCGAGTTGATCCTCGAACAGGCCCATACGTCACCGCAAAAGATAAGGGATGTTGACCGTGATCGCCTGCGTCGGGCAATCAACCTCGCAAGGCAGGCAATACCAGCACTCGTCGTAGCGCATATAAGCAGTGCCCAGCTTTTCATCGATTCGCAGAACGTCGAGCGGGCAGACATCGACGCAGACCGTACAGCCCTTTCCGGCGATACATTTGTCGGCATTGACCTGAACCGGCATGCTGGTCGTATGGGTGCCAAGCGGCATGATAACTCCTATTCGGCGGCGACAGCGGCAGGCTTCAGCCGCATATGGTTGTATGACCCGCGATCGGCTTCCGGCACCGGCACGATATAGGGCGCGATCGGCAGTTTGCGCGATGCCGTGGTGCCATCGGACTGCTTTTCGAGCAGCGTATGACAGAACCAATTGTCGTTGTCGGTTTCGGGATAATCGACGCGACGATGATAAAGGCCCCAGCGGCTCTCCGTCCGGAACAGAGAGGCGCGCGCGGCCATTTCGGCGCAATCCAAAATCGAATGGACCTCCATCGCGCGCATCAATTCATGTGCGTCACGCGCAACGAGCGACGACAAATCCTCACGGATCTCACCAAAGCGTGCGAGGCCGATCTCCATCTTTCGCGTGACCTTTGGCGGCTGCAGATAGTCGTTGACCATCCGGCGCGTCTTATATTCGACCTCTTCCGGCGTCAGGCCGTCATCGCGGCGCGTTGGTGCCAGCACGCGCTCTTGCTCCTTGGCGACGGACTCTTGATCAAGCGTGCCGAGATCGTGTTCGACACAAAAATCCGCGGCGTCCTCGCCGGCATAGGCGCCGTTGACGAAAGCGCCGAGCATATAATTATGCGGCACGCTCGCCATGTCGCCGACTGCGTAAAGGCCGGGAACGGTCGTGCGTGCGTGTTCGTCGACCCATACGCCCGACGCGCTATGGCCTGAGCAAAGTCCGATCTCGGATATATGCATCTCAACCATGCGCTGACGATAATTCGTCCCGCGCCCTTCATGGAAACGGCCGCGGCTTGGGCGTTCGTTGGTGTGCAGAATTTGTTCGATCTGGCCTATCGTTTCTTCCGCAAGATGATCGAGCTTGAGAAAGACGGGACCGTTGCCGCCTTCGAGTTCGCGATAGAATTCGAGCATCATCTGACCGCTCCAATAATCGCATTCGATGAAGCGGTTGCCTTTCGCATTGGCGGTATAGCCGCCGAGCGGCCCGGTAACATAGGCGCAGGCCGGGCCGTTGTAATCCTTGATCAGCGGATTGATCTGAAAGCATTCGAGATTGGCGAGTGCCGCGCCGGCGTGGAAGGCCATCGCATAGCCGTCGCCGCAATTGGCGGGATTCTCATAGGTCCCGAAGAGATAGCCGGATGCTGGCAGGCCCAGCCGCCCGGCGGCCCCACATGCCAAGACCACGGCTTTCGCACGGACGAAGATGAATTCCGATGTGCGCGTGTTGACGCCAATAACGCCGGCGATGCGTCCGTCCGGCGCGGTCAGAAGCCGCGTCGCCATGAAGCGATTGGTGATGTCGACGCGCAGCCGCCGAAGCTGGCGATAGAGCGCCTTCTTGACGTGATGGCCCTCCGGCATCGGCAGAACGTAAGTGCCCATATGATGCACCTTGCGGACGTTGTATTCGCCGGTGCCGTCTTTCTCGAATTTCACGCCGAGGGAATCGAGATATTGGATCATCTCGAAACTGCGCTGCGCATAGGCCATCACCGCCGGCTGATGGACGATCCCGTCGTTGGCGATCGTGATCTCTTTCACATATTGCTCGGGCGTCGCATGGCCGGGAATGACCGCGTTGTTCAGCCCGTCCATGCCCATGCTGATGGCGCCGCTGCGCTTGACGTTGGCCTTCTCCATAAGGACCACGCGGAGCGCTGGGTTCTTCTCCTTGGCCTTGATGGCCGCCATGGGGCCGCCGGTGCCGCCACCGATCACAAGGATATCGGTTTCGACTTCATGGGTAATGGGTTGGCTCATAAGCAAAGTCCGCGCTGAGAAGTCCCCAATGTGGCGGGATCGCGGGCGGCGCGGCAGCAATAAATTGCCTAAACCGCGGCGTTTTCTTGGGTGAGCACGGCCGCAAGCTGGGTGGCAAGCCGCCCGGCCTGAACCTCGATTTCGGGCGCGCCATAGGTGTCGCCAAACCGTTCGCGGGTGAGCGGCCCGAGCGCGTAAAAGTTTGTCGCGTTCCCGACGACTCGAAAATCTCCATCGACGGCAAGTCCGAGGCCGAGAGGATCGGCCTCCGCAATACCTGCGGCGATGAGGCCGCCGAGAAAATTCGTCGGATCGGCGCTGAGCTTCTGTTTCGGCCCCGTGCAATTGACGATGCCGGCGACACGGAGCGTTTCGTCGGCGGCAGCGCCGCGGCGCCGGAAGGCGACATCGAAGCCCTGCGCCGTGCGTTCGACACCTATGACATGCGCCGCCAGAATCCTGACCTGCCCACGCGATTCGGCGGCTTCGATCAATTCATAGGTTTCCGGCGCCATGCGGTAGCGATGGACGTCGTAAAACGTTTTGAGGTGACGCAGGAACCGGTGCTTATCAGCATGTGTGAGTCGCGACCAGAGATATCCGCTCTGGACACGCAAGGCGGTGAAGACACCGCGCCAGGAAAGTCCTTCCGCCTCGACGCGATCCATCTCGGCGCGAATCGATTTCACGTAATGCGCGACTGATGCCGACGGCCATGCGCTGAGATCAAGACCTGGCGGCACGCTCGCCGGCCCACTTTTACGCGGCAGAAGACCATGCCGCGAAATTGCAGTGATTGGACCGCGATGGCCTCGCGCCAGAAGCGAGGCGATGACATCGGCCATCGTCAACCCGGTGCCAATGATGAGCACGGCGCCGTCGCGCGGAATTTCCCGGAGACGTTCGACGTTCCAGGGATTTTCGAGAAAGCCCGGCGTTCCAACAAGCGTCGCGGGAATGCCGCGTGGCAACGCCGGCAATCCATGGCTGACCGCGACCACCACATGGCGCGCACGCAACTTCCTCCCGTCGCTGAGGGCAATTTCGGCGCCGCCTTCCGCAGTCCGCACGGATGTGGCCTCGGCCTGAATATGACGAAAAACGGCCGCCGAAGTCCGTATCGCCTCGGCAAGCCGGTCTCGCACGAAAATGCCAAACCAGCGGCGCGGCACGTAAGTGCGTTCAGGGTCGCCGTCGCCGATCAGTTCCGGATGCTGCGTCTTGAGCCAAATGTCGAAGCGATCTTGAGGCGCCGCGCTCACGCCCATCCGGTCGGCCGGCACATTGATGCGGTGCTGCTCGTCCGGCGTCGCATAGGCGACACCGGAGCCCACATCTGCGCGCGGCTCGATAACAGCGATTCTCGCCCCGGCACGCGCGCGGCGCAGGAGATGCAGCGCAAGAACAGCGCCCGTGTAGCCGCCGCCGATGATCGCGATGTCGAAACTTTCACCCAAGAGAGCGCCCCATCATAAATCAAGATTCGCTCGTGTGCATCTCACTCGCGTATTGGGACATTTTCTAGTTAGATTGGCTTAAAAGGAAATACTGGCAATCATTTTTTCTTGATTTCCGTCATCTGCGTTTTTCACATCTCCCTATCGTTCTTGCATCGAAAATTTTCTTCTCCGAGCGACGATGTAGGGGCGAAGATAAAACCGTGGACACCAAGGAATTGCATACGAAGGCCGGGATCAAGCTCGATCGCGTCATCAAGTAGACTCTCTCCGGCAGACATCGCCAACAAAAGAGCCGCCGCAAAATGCAGCGGCTCTTTTATTTTTTAAGTGAAGATGGCCGCGTGTCCCGTCAGCCATAAAGCCGGATTGGCCGGCTTAGTATTTCGCAACGACCGGCGTAGGCGGCAGCACATCGCCGAACCTATAGCTAAAGCCCGCCTCAACCCGATTATCCCACAGACCCTCGTGGATAAATTCCGTGCCGGTATCAAGATCGTGATGACCATATTCCGAAAACCGATCCTCGATGAGGATCGACCAATTGGGATCAATTGCGTATTCGACGCCACCACCGCCGGTCCAACCGATGCGGCCAAAGCTGTCACCCGCATAAAAATTGCCGGGAGGATTTTGCGCCGTATTATGGAAGCCCGCGTAAGTACCGCCCCCCGTGAGAAAAAATAGTATTTGATTCCAGGCTATACCGGCTCGGGCTCGAATAGAGGCTTCAATATCGGCGCGCGTTGTATTCGCCCATGTATTGCCATTTGAAGTGCCATTACCGTTGAAGTTCGTGTCCTCGACATCGCCCTCGATGCCGAAAACGAATTGGCTCACCTGATAATTGTAACCAATATGACCGCCGCCGACGACACCCTTATTGCTATAAGGCAACTCTGAGGCGATCAAAGCCGTGTTGGTTGGATCGAAGCGATCCCAGCTGGTCTGTCCCCACTGAATACCAATCTGGCCACCGACATAAACACCGGTCCAGCTGAGGACCGGAGGAGCCGGCGTATAAACCGGCGCACCTTTTGTGGAAGGCAAGTCGGCCGCAAAGACTGAAGTTGTCCCCACCGTCAAAAGCAGCGCTGCTGCTGAAATGGCTTTGCGCATTTCTTCCCCCCGAAATGAATATGCATCAACTGTTTATTCGCGCTTCCGTCAGTCGTAACTTTTTAAAGAAGGACCGGCGAACTGCCCGCCGGTCCTGAAGCCGGAATTTAACGGCTCAATATTTGGCCACGAGCGGCGGAGCCGGTGGCGGCGCGTCATTCAGCGAGTATTTGAGACCGACGAAGGCTTCGAATGGCGGCGCAATCGTGATGGCGCGTGGGTCTTCGCTCGCAAAAAGGCCGGCCGGACCGCCTGTAAGCTGATTGGTCGTCGAATCTGTCTCGTACAAGGTGCCAAAGGTCGCGCCACGAAAATTGGCGGCGTTGTTAATCAGACCGTAGATCTGAAGGTCCTTGGTCACCTGATACGACGTGCGCAGATCGATTGTGGCATAGCCAGAGACCCGCGGGTTGAGACCTGGCCCGAGCGTGTTGTTGTCCGCCCCGAAATAATATTGGCTGGAGCGATAGACCACGTCACCGCCCACTTTCCATCCCGGCAGGACTTCATAATCGATGCCGAATTTGAACTTATGGTTCGGAATGCCTGGAATATTATCGCCAGGTGAAACCTGTATCTCGCCCGTATCCGGATCGGAGGTTGGATTGTTCGGCGACGAAAGCGCTATTGACGTCAGGTATATCGCCCGGATGTAGGAATAGTTGACATAAACATCCCAACGGTCGGTCGTATAGGTGGCGCCGATGTCGACACCTTCGCGCAGCGTATTGCCAGCGTTGGTGAAAAACCCGAGAGTCGGATCAATTGGGCTTGGAACATTCGTAATATCGTCCTGGTTCTCGGTGTGATAGCCGGCAATGCTCCAGTCAAGCCGGCCCGGTGCCCAGCCCCAATTGATTACGTTGCTGCCCTTGAAGCCGGCTTCGACGGTCCGGGCGACGATCTGCTTCAGCGGCGGGTCGGCGGAGAGGAAATTATCGATGACGCAAGGCGTCTGCGGGCTCGAGCAACCGATTTCAAGAGGCGTCGGCGCGCGATTGGCTTCTGAATAGCTCGCGTAGGCTGCGATATCCGGCGTGATCTTGAATGTCAGGCCGACAACAGGATTGATACGGTGGAAACTTTGGGTCCCATTGATATTGGGCTCGACTGTTCCGTCGGTGGCGATACCACCAGACTCATTGCCGCCCATATCGGCCAGCGAAATAATGGCGTCGTTGAAGCGTGCGCCGGCGTGGATGGCTAATCTGTCCGTGATGTCGAAGTTATCAAGCACGTAGACGCCGATATAGGTATTCTGCGCCTTCACGGACACCGGGACAATAGAGTTATCGGGATCGTCGATAAGGTTATTGGTAAACGGCACGACGAAATTCGGCGGCAACGTGCCTAGAGTGCTGCTGCCGTTAAAATTGGTCCAGCCATGATCGACACTGACGCCGGCGGTGATCGTGTTGTTGTGACCAAGGATACGATCGGTATCGGTCAATTGCCCCGTCGCGCCCGTGCTCAGCGTATGCGTCCAATTGCTATCGATCTCTCCCAAAGGCTGGCCGTCGGGCAAGTTAAACGGATTGCTGACGTTCGTTGCCGGTATGCCGGCACCCGAGACTGGATCGGTGCCATTACAGGCCGCATTCGTGCCGCCCGGGCCCAGACCGGCGCCGGCGTCGCAATTAAAATAATCGCTGATGTTGCCATCATGATGCACTGACGCATATTGGCGGAAATAGGTATTGCCATTGAACGTCAGCGTCGGCGTAATGTGTGTTTCATCCGACAACGTGATCATTTCCGCGGCGCTGTCCGTCGTCTGCGGCGTCGTGAAAACGGCCCAGGGGTTTTGCTGGGCGAGTTGCAGCGGGGTGGTGCCAGCGATGCCAACGCCCGCAGCGCCACCTGTCATGCTCAAATGGAGTTCGCTGTTCCAGGCGCGATAGCCAATGTCGCCATAGGCGCGCTCCGCGTCCGACTGGCCGAAATAGCGGAAGCCGTTGGTGCCAATGCCATCAATGTCGAAGTAATAGGCCCAATCGCCCTTGTTGACACCGTATTGGGCGTAACCCTGACCGGTATAATCCATACCGCCCTGGAGATTGATTTCCGTGCCTTGCCAATTGAAGCCGTTCTTCATTTGCATGACCACCGCGCCAGCGAGCGCGTTGAGGCCGAAGACCGGATTGCCGGTTACGATCTGTGCCGTGCTGATCGCCGACGGCGGGATCAAATCCCAATTGACGACGTCGCCGTAGGATTCGTTGATTCGGACACCGTTCATATAAACGGCCAAGCCCTCAGGCGTCCCTGGGACCGGAGTCGCGGTTTCGCCGCGAAAGTCCACTGATTCATATAGCGGGCTGCCTTGCGAATCGGTCACCGAAATGCCCGGCGTGCTGCGCGCCAGCGCATCCTGCAGGGTTTGCTGATGGAGATTGCTGATCGTCTCGCTGGTGAGGATCTGCGTTTCGCTCGGCACATCCAATACACTCGTATCACTGCCGAGCGGCGTCGTCGCGACGACATCGACCGTTGGAAGCTGGCCGCCAGCGGCCGGTGCCGCGCTTTGCGCGAGCGCCATTTCAAAGGAAAGTGGAAGAAGAGCGCAAGAAAGAAGAGCCGCTTTTAAAGAAAGCCCCTTGCGAGCTGATGACATTTTATCCCCCCTAAAAAGGCTGCTCGCACGCAGCCTTCTTGCCCGTTTCATGATTATGACAGGTTATCGGGGGACACTAGTGCAGCTTCGCCACACGCGGGCTCAAAGCATTGAAATTAAACGAGAATTTTTTCCGAGTAGTTTCGGAAAACTTGCCGCCCGGGTTCTGGATACTTGCTAATACTTTTGAGGATAAATTCCCGAGCGCGTGCCGTTTCGGTGCCACCATTCGGGAAAAACGGCGTTTGCTTTCTCATGGCAATATTTGCAACACGCCGCTGACCTATCACACATGCCAAAGCTATCAGTCGTCTTCTTCAAGCAATTCTCGCGATGGCTCAGCACGGCGTTCGGAGGACCGACGAGCAGGAAGAAACGGCAGAATCCTTGGGCTATCATTGTCATTGCTGCTTCGGACAACAAAACTTAACGCTCAAAAACATTGAGCGTTGGCACAATCCGAAACCGGCGAGATGCAAGTCCTTATCGTCGATGATCATCCCGTCGTCATAGCTGGATGTCGCGCGATTCTTGCCTCGGATAGCGACATTTCCGTGATCGCGGCAAGCGACGCGAAGACTGCCGTGGCTCTCTATGAATCCGAACGCCCGGACGTCGTGGTCGTCGACCTCAATCTACGCGGCTCCATATCGGGTTTCGAGCTCATCGAGACGATCCTGGCGAGCGACCCGGCGGCACGTATTATCGTCCTCACCATGACTTACGATCCCGTGCATGCCTTGCGGGTCATCGAGAGTGGTGCGAAAGCTTACGTCGGCAAAAGCGAGGATCCGGAACGTTTCCTCACCGCGGTTCGCGCGGTTGCCGACGGACACAGGTTCGTTGGCGCGGATATGGCGCAGAAGCTTGCCTTCTTTGATCGCGGCGGTCGCACGGAACGTATTAATGAGCTCACTGCGCGCGAACGCGAAATCCTCTGTCTTCTGTATGCGGGCAAAAACATGATGGAAATCGCCGACGTCATCGAAATGTCGTACAAAACGGTCGCCAATGCCTGCGCCGCGTTAAAGCGCAAGCTCGGCGCGCGTTCACTCACCGACCTCACGCGGATTGCCCTCGAGAACAAACTGACCTGATTTCGTGAGATTCGAAACAGAGGCGAGAATTCCTCCCGACGAAAGCCATTCAGGAGATCGTTCGCATCGCAGCATGGCAGTATCTCGCACGTGTTTGTCGCTTCGGGAGAAACTCCCGACCACTTTAGGTAACCCTTCTATAGCTCGCTACCTTTCTTCCTGACATGCATTGGAACATGGCACGGAAGGGTTCGGCGCGCAGAAGAACGCGCCGCGGATACGGCGTCGATGCAGACTGCGCCTCTCATCCAACGATAAATTTCCGCGTGCCATGACGCCAGCGCTCGATCGGCGGGGAACCGCCGTCGACGCGTCTCCTAGCGAAGAGGAAATGTCATGACATGTAGAGGGAAGCTTTTGCTATTGGCAGGAGCTGTGGTTGGGCTTGTCGCTCTGGCGGGTCCCAGTTTCGCCAATCAGGATATTGTTCAGCGTGAACAAAACCCCAATCTCTGGCCGGTAACGGGCGGCGATTATGGTCTCAAGCGTCACAGCACGCTCAGCGACATCAATAAAGATAATGTCGACAAGCTGCAGATGTCCTGGTCGCAGTCGAGCGGCGCGTTGCGCGGTCACGAGGGCCAGCCTCTTGTGGTTGAGGTGGACGGCAAGCCGATGATGTATCTGGTCAGCGCGTGGCCGAACATCGTTCAGGCGCTTGATCTGACCGATCCGGACAATCCAAAGGAAATCTGGAACTATTTGAAGAAGACCGATCGTGATGAATCGGCTGTCCCACGCGCCTGCTGCGACACCGTGAACCGCGGTCTCTCCTACGCCGAAGGCGAAGTTGTATTCGGCACGCTCGACGGTTTCGTGATCGCGCTCGATGCCAAGACCGGCAAGCAAATCTGGGTTGTCAAGCATGCCTACCCGGAGCATGGCGAGACGCAGACCAACGCGCCGATGATTGCCGAGAATCTGGTGATCGCGGGCTTCGGTGGTGACGAATTCGCTGCGCGCGGACGTCTCGACGCCTACGACCTCAAGACCGGCAAGCTGGTTTGGAGCAAGAAGAGCAACGGCACCGACGAAGAAATCGGCATCACTGCCGATACCAACAAGGATCACCCCGAACACGGCACTGCCGGTCATCGCCTCGGCTTCACCTATCCGAACGATGAATGGAAGCGTGGCGGCGGCTCGCCTTGGGCTTGGTACAGCTACGATCCCGAACTGAAGCTCATCTATGAGTCGAACGGCAACCCCGGCAACTGGAGCCCGACGACCCGTTGCGGTGAAAATCCGCCGACGCAAGAAGGCTGTAACTCCGGCAAGTGGGACAACAAGTGGTCGATGACCATTTTTGCCCGCCGTGTCGACAACGGTGACGCGGTCTGGGCCTACCAGATGACGCCTTTCGATCAGTGGGACTATGACGGTGTCAACGAGAACATTCTCGTCGACTTCCCGAACATCGACGGCAAGCCCGTCAAGGGCCTCGTCCATTTCGACCGCAATGGCTTTGCCTATGTGCTTGACCGCACGAATGGCGGGTTGCTGCGCGCGAGCAAGTTCGTGGTCGTCAACTGGGCCGAGCGGATCGATCTGAAGACGGGCCGCCCGGTCAAGGTTTACGAACATTCGCCGCTGAAGGTTGGTGTCAATACACAGGCTTGCCCGTCGGCGATGGGCGGCAAGGATCAGCAGCCTTGCGCGGTAGATCCCAAGGATCCGAGCAAGTTCTATTGCTCGACCAACAACTGGTGCATGGAAGACGAGCCGCAGCAGCGCGTTAGCTTCCAGCAGGGTACGGTCTACGTCTTCGCCAACGTCTACATGTACGAGCAGAAGCCCGGCGTTGCCGGCCGCTTCAAGAAGTTCGACGTGTTGACCGGCAAGGAAGACTGGGACATTCCGGATCCGTATCCGAACTGGAGCGGCGCTCTCGTGACCGACGGCGGCCTGGTGTTCTACGGCAGCCTTGGTGGTGACTTCCGCGCGGTTGATCGCGACTCCGGCAAGATCCTTTGGCATCGCAAGCTGGCCTCTGGCATCATCGGCAATCCGATCACCTATAAGGTCGACGGCAAGCAATATATCTCGGTCTGGAGCGGTATCGGCGGATGGATTGGTCTTCCAGTCACTGCCGGTCTCGACATGACCGATAAGTTTGGCGCGATCGGTGCGACGGCCATGGCGAAGGCCACTGGCCTGACCATGATCCCGCAAGGCGGCACGCTCTTCACGTTCCGTGTTTACTGATTAGCAGCGCTTTGACTGCGAGCCCTGGCGCATCCCGTATGCGCCGGGGTCTTCTTTTTTTGGTGACCAGTTTAAGGGTTCTTACGATGAACATCCGCAGCATCTCGATTGCGACTGCCGTGGTCGCGAATTTCGTATTCCTCCCGTCTGCCTTTGCCCAAACCGACTTCGAGGACATGACCTCCGCGCAAAAGCTTGAAGCGCGTAATGTTGCGGCTAAAATGCACATGGAGGAGATCAAGTTCTGCGCCGATGGCGGCAACCTCCCGTTCTCTAACCTCAAAGGCGAGGGTTTTGAGAACAAGATCGCCGAGATTCTCGCGAATGCGGTTGGCGCGCAGCTTACCTATTATTGGCGGCCATCGCTCGAGCGCGGCGCCACCCGTGCGGTCTTCGATAACAGCGTCTGCGACGTCTTGATTGATATTCCCGCCAATTGGGAAGGCGCGCTGACGACACTGCCGCTCTATAGCACGACCTATGTTCTTGCTTATCGGAGCGACAAAGGCATAACCCCCTTCAAATCACTCGATGATCCGGAGCTCAAAAAGCTGCGCGTCGGGGTTTATGAGACATCGGCTCTGCGCGAAGCGCTTGCAAAGCGGGGCCTTACGAAGGTGGATGTTCATCCCGTCACATACGACGGCGATCTGAACGTCAAAGACCAACCCTGGTGGCAGGTCCAGCAGGTCGCGGACGGCGACCTCGATGTCGCGGCGGTCTGGGGACCGTTCGCCGGCTATGTGAAGGCAAAAAGAGGCGCGCCGTTGACCATCCAGCCGGTCAATCGCATGGACGATACGATCCCGCTCGAGTTCAATCTCGCGCTTGGCGTGCGCAGCACCGATGCCGTGCTGAAATATATGCTCGACGACGCCATGCAGAAGCATCGCGACGAGATCAAGAAGGTTCTGGAAGACTACGGCGTCCCGCTTGTCGAATGCGGCAGTTGCATCATTTCGGGCGACATCCCCGCGCATGGCACCTATTTCACGCCGGAAATCCACCTGACTAAGCCAACCGATACGACGACCGGCGAGGCGCCGCATGTCGCCGACGCAACGGTCAACCAATGGCTGAAGGACGGCCTCGATCTCAATTCGGCGCTGAATGGCGCCGTGGTCGACAGTGACCTTGAACGTATCCGCTATCTGGTCAGCAAGGGCGCCGACGTCAACTCGCGTGATGGTCTAGGGCAAAATCTGATTCATATCGCTGCCGAGCAACGCGACATGGATGTCATTTCCGAGCTTCTGGATGATGGCGCCAATATCGAAGCGCGCGACGGCGACGGCTGGACACCATTGATGCATGCCGCCTCGAGCGATAACGTGCCGGCCATTCGGCTTCTCATCGGGCGTAAGGCCAAGGTCGACGCCACGACCGCGGACGGATACACGGCGCTCGCCTATGCATTGGCAGACGGGCACTTCGCGGCGGCGCAGGCTTTGGTCGACGCCGGCGCTTCCGTCTCCAAACCGGTTGGACCGGAGAAGCTGACCCCGCTGATGATCACCGCAAGCCAGCTTCCACCGCGAAATCGCACGATGGCGCTCGTTGAAGGCGTCACCCCGCTCGATATGGCGCGCTTGCTCGTGACGCATGGTGCGAGCGTGAATGACAAGTCAAGCGCCGGGATGACAGCGCTTATGGTGGCGGCCGTTCACAATAATCCCACCATCATCGGCATTCTCGCGCAGCTTGGCGCGGATTTGTCGGCGAAAGAGACGGGTGGCCGTACGGCGCGCGAGCTTGCTGTGGCCAATGACAATCAAGCGGCCGCGCAAATCCTTGATGTCCTTGCTGCGACGAGCCCAAAATCGAAACGCTCCGATCCAACCGCGGGTGCCGAGGGAAAAACTCTCTGATCCATTGGGTTGAATTTCCCTTCCCCTATCTATACGGCCATCAAGCCGTCGAATCGGTTCGGAGCATCGATGCATAAAGCCAAATGCGTTTTCACGTTGGCTGCGTTGTGCGTTGCCCTGATTGGTGCCGCGCCTCTCTTCGCGCAAGCGCCGAGCGCCAAACCGGTACGCCACCTCCGCGTCGTGTATCTGGGCAAGCGCTATCGCGAGCCGACGCCGCTGTCGTTCCTCGACCAAGTCGTCGGCGACAAAGGGATCGCCGGCGCGCGCGTGGGTGCGGCTGACAACAATATCACCGGCAGGTTCATCGGCCAGCAGACCGACCTCGTGGAAGACATCATTCCGGAGGATGCCGATATTGTCACCGAGGCAAAAAAGGTACTCGCCGGCGGGGATCACTTCATCGTTGCCGATCTTGATGCCGAGGACTTGCTGGCCGTCGCCAATCTTCCAGCCGCCAAGGACGCGATCATTCTTGATTCGCGCACGAGCGATGACGCGCTTCGTCAGGAGAACTGCCGCGCGAACGTCTTTCACCTCTCGCCAAGCAATGCGATGCGCGCCGATGCTCTAGGCCAATTTCTGCTCTACAAGAAATGGACGCGTTGGTTTTTCGTTCATGGCGTGAAGCCAGACGATCTTGATTATGTTGATGCCGTCCGCCGCGCGGCATCACGCTTCGGCGCCAAAATCGTCGCGGAGCGAAACTATACCTACGACGCACGCACACGCGACACCGATACGGGCCATCAGCAGACCGAACAGCAGATGGCGCTCCTTACCCAGAGCGTGCCGGATTATGACGTGATCTTCGTCGTCGATGAGGACGAAGCCTTCGGCGATTATCTGCTTTATAACAGCACCGACCCGCATCCGGTCGTCGGGACGCAAGGGTTGGTCGCCGTCGCCTGGCATCCGGCGTTTACGGAATTTTCCGGTAAGGAAATGCAGCGGCGCTTTGTGCGTCTTGCCCACCGCACGATGACCGAGCGCGACTATGAGGCCTGGCTTGGTGTTCGTATCTTCGGGGAGGCCATGTTGCGGACCAATGCGTCAGATGCAAAGTCTCTGCGCGACTATATCCTCTCCGACAAATTCACGATCGCCGCCTTCAAAGGGCAAGGTCTCTCCTTTCGGTATTGGGATCTGCAGCTTCGGCAACCTGTTCTTCTCGCAGGGCCGCGCGCGCTGATCTCGATCGCGCCAATTGACGGATTCCTGCATCCGCGTTTCAACACGGACACGCTTGGCTATGATGAACCGGAGACGAAATGCCATGCGGTTAAATAAATATGCTGATGCAATGCGTTGTCTGGCGATCATGTCCGCGACATCGGCGCTGATGCTCGCCGCGGCGCCGAGCTTTGCCGTAACATTGTTCGTGACCAGTGAGCGGGACAACACTGTGACCGTTCTCGACGCCGACACGATGGCGGTCAAGAAGGTGATAAATGTCGGAACGCGCCCTCGTGGCATCGCGATCACGCCCGATTATCGCGAAATCTTCGTTTGCATCGGCGATGACGACCGGATGGATGTCATCGACACGAAGACGTTGGCGGTCTCGCGCAGCGTTCCCAACGTTCTCGATCCAGAGCTCGTCGCGATAGATCCTATCGGCAAACGGGTTTACGCGGCGAATGAGGAAGACTCACAGGTCACTGTCATTGACCGCGCGAGCGGCAAGATTGTCGGCACCGTAGGCGTCGGCGCGGAGCCAGAGGGCCTTTCAATCAGCCCCGATCTCTCGACGGTGGTCAACACGTCCGAGCTGACCAGCATGGCGCATTTCATCGACACGAAGACGCTAACGATCGAGGACAACGTGCTCGTCGATCAGCGCCCGCGCGAGGCGCAATATACGCATGACGGGAAGCAGGTCTGGGTCTCCGCTGAAGTCGGCGGCACAGTGTCCGTCATCGACGCGCAAAAGCGCACGATCATCAAAAAGATCGAGTTTGACATTCAAGGCGTACAACCGGAACTCATCCAGCCTGTCGGCATCGTTTTTTCGAAGGACGGGAAGCTCGCTTTCGTCGCCTTAAGCCATGCCAATCGCATTGCCGTCGTTGATACTGCAACGCTCACACCGACGTCCTATATCCTGGTGGGCGAGCGGCCTTGGCATATGGCTCTCGACCCTGACGGATCAAAGCTCTATGTCGCCAATGGAAATACAAACGATTTGACCGTTATCGATGTCGCAAGTCTCAAAGCCGTCCGGTCCGTCAACGTCGGGCACTTGCCGTGGGGCGTCGTGGCAATGCCGTAAGTCGCCGCGAGCCCGCGAGCGCCCTACTGCCGCTCCTGCATTTGATAGGTCAGGCGGACGAGGTCCGAGGTGCGTTCGACGCCAAGCTTGCCTTTGATGATGCTGCAGGCATTGGCGACGGTCTTATAGGTAATACCCAACGCAGAAGCGATCGCGACGAAGTTCTTCCCTTCGCCGAGCAGACGAACGATGTCGACCTCGCGCGTGGTGAGCTTTTCGAGCGGATTCACGCCGCCGTATTGCGAGACCACCAATTGTGCCGCGATCTCACGCTCCACATAACGGCCCCCGGCCGCGACCTCGCGCACCGCCGCGATGAGTTCGTCGGCCGAGGCGGTCTTGCTGACATATCCGCGTGCGCCGGCGTTGAGTGTCCGCGACACATAGATCGGTTCGGCGTGCATGCTAAGCACGACCACTTTGACCTGACGATTTTCGATCAACAGCCGGCGCAGAAGCTCAAACCCGCTCGAATTTGGCAGGTTGAGATCCAGCAACAAGACATCCGGCATCTCTGAACGGTACAAGGACAACGCTTCGTGCGTGGACCCAGCCTCGAAGACAGTCGTGCCCGGAAGCGCGGCAAACAGGCGTCGCACACCTGCACGCACCACGACGTGATCGTCGACGATTAGAAGCTTCATGTCACCGGTTCCGATACATTTGATTCTATCACATCGAGCGGCAGAGTCGCAACGATGGTGACGCCTTTACCGTCGGTGCGGTTGGAAATCGAAAGGGAGCCGCCAGCGTCTTCAACGCGCTCGCGCATACCCACAAGACCGTAACCGAAACGGCCGCCGCCAATAGGCAGTCCTGTGCCGTCATCGCTCACGATAACCTTGACGTGATTTTCGTCGGCAATCTTCGCCTTCAACTCCACAGCCGTTGGTTTGCCGTGCCGTAAAGCATTGTTGAGACCCTCGCGGAAAACCCGGTAAATTGTCGAGTCGAGCGTCTCGCCGAAACTCTCACAGTCGAGATCAAAGGAGATATGAACATCCTCCCGGCGTTTGCTCCAAAAGCCAACGAGATTGTCGACGGCCTGATCAAGACCGAGATCGAGCAGGACCGCGGGGCGCAGCTTGCCAAGCATGGAGCGGACGTGGAGCTGGATCTCCGAGATCGCGCTTGCAACCACATCAAGTTCAGTTCCCGTCTGCTTTTGGCCTTCTCCAACGCGCCGTTGCAACGTCGCCACATCGACGCTGAGCGCAAATAGCAAGGGGCCAATCTCGTCATGCAGGTCACGTGCAAGATCGGCGCGCTCTTCCTCCTGCACATTGGTGAGTTGCTGCTGCAGTTTCACGTTCTGCTGTTCTGTATTGGCGAGACGCGCCACCATGTCGTTGAAGCAATGCGAGAGGTCCGCAATCTCCGGCGCGCCGCTCTCCTCCATGCGTGGGCTGTAATCGCCGCGGCCAATAGTCCGAAACGCGGCGGTCATTTTTTGCAAGAGCGCCAGCGGACGTCCGAGCGTGAAATAAACCAGCACAAGAACGAGGGCACAGAACAACGTGAGAATGACAAGCGTGACTTGAAAATCGCTCCAGGCTTCGTCGATCTCGTTGTGGGAATCCGTCGACAAGAGAATCGAGCCGTAACGCGCAAAGGGCGGCGGTAGGTCGAGATGAACGATTTGCGGATCGCGTGCCAATAAATGGTTGAACCATGCCGGCGATGGATCGGTCGGAATAAGCAGCAGGGACCGGGCGATCGGCAGCCCTTGCGGATTCATCAAGAACGCCTGGACGTGACGATTGCCATCAAAATCGCCGATGAGCAGCTGAAGCTGGCGCAGCGGGTTTGCGGCTTCCTCGGCGTCGTCGGTGGCGTTCTGAACCGTGCGAATCCCGACGCTGAGCGCGGCCGTCATCTCGGTGTCGACCTTCTTGACCGCATCGAAATAGATCAGCGCGCAGCCGACAATTAGCGTGAGGGCCAGCACGCCGGCTATCGAAACGACAAGACGCAGCCTGAGTGACAAGACCGACCCCAATCCAATTCCTGAGCACGCATATGGACGACTGCTCGGCAGTATACTTGCCGCCGCCTCATTTTGGGGAGGAGAATGGGGCGTCCCTTGATCTACAAATGTTCCCAGATAACGTTAGAAACTCTCCCGCGCCACCCTCGTGCGGAACCGCGCGGAATCGAATTGACCGGGGGGTGGGCGGCCGCCAATAACGAATTGGCAAATTTTTTGCGTTATTTTAACTATGAGCGGAGCTTTAGGTCCGCCCAAGCGTTGAGTTTCCTTCAAAACGGGAGTTCGCAATGCGCGATTTCATCAAAGCTCTTTTTCGGCGCAGCTTGGACGTAGCTGGTGCTTGGTTGGGCGATAACGCCGCACACTTTTACGGCGTGCTCGTGTCCCCGCCGCGCGATCGAGCGTAGTCGCGGCCGATCATCTCCGGAAAGCGCGCGCAGCTAAACGACCAGACCTCGGAGGCCCTCGAACGGTGGCTGGCCAGCCTGGTATAACGCGCCTGCCCGATCGTTGATCGCTGGAGATGCGAGTTGCCAAGGGCGCCGATGTTCACACCAGATAATAGAGTTTGCCAGGAAGAGGATCAGTGAAATTGTCGGCGTCGCCACTTTCCGGAGTTTTCGGAATCCGGCTGTAAACTTGACGCACGGCTTTCAACGTCGCGGAATATTCCTCTTCTTCTTCCGGGAAAACCTGATCTGCCGGGAACCAGGTCTCGAAGCCGATATTTTTTAGAGCGCGTAGCGTGTCGTTGCGCACGCCGGCGAGAAGAATGGTGACGCCATGTGCATTCTCTTCACGCAGGAAATGCTCCAG
Organism: Methylovirgula sp.; assembly: GCF_037200945.1. NCBI lineage: Bacteria > Pseudomonadati > Pseudomonadota > Alphaproteobacteria > Hyphomicrobiales > Beijerinckiaceae > Methylovirgula > Methylovirgula sp. Next base: position 1,581,472 of record NZ_JBBCGP010000001.1, on the reverse strand, counting down.
CCGTTCGATGCAGACGACGTCCGGATTGCGCGCCCCGCTTCAGCCGCAGGATCACGAACCTGATATTCTGCGCCGCGATGCGAGTCTCGATTGTCTCCAGGTAGCGGTCGAGTTCCGGTGCCGCGCCGAAGAACAATTCGCCTTCGATATCGAAGATGATGAGCGACGGATCGATCGGGTCGGACGGTAGCCGCTCGCGAACGACACGCTCGGGCGTCACGATCAGCTCCGAACCCCTCAACTTCGCTGCGCGCGGCACGAAAAGCAGGATCGAAAAGGCGACGCCAAGGAGAACTGCCGTATCGAGATTGATGACGACGGCCGTGAGAGCTGTGATGATGACAAGGCCCGCGTCATAGCGCGACGCTTTCAACGTGTAGAAGAGGCGCTTGAAGTCGACGAGCCGCGCCGCAGTTATCAGCAAAAGGCCGGCGAGCGCCGGCCGCGGAACGTAACGCAAGAGAGGCGCGAAGAGAATCAAGGCCAAGGCCGCGGCGGCAGCCGTCACGACCCCGGAAAATCGCGTTGCGGCGCCCGCCTGGTAATTGATCGCCGAGCGCGACAGCGAGCCCGAGCCCGGCAAACTCTGGAAAAAGCCGCCTGTTAAATTTGCCAGTCCCTCGGCCAGGATTTGCCGATTGTAATCGATCCGCTGTCCGGTCTTGTTTGCGATCGCCTTGGCGATCGACAGCGCTTCGATGATCCCCACGAAGGCGATCGCGAACGCCCCTTGTGAAAGGTTGCCAAGCCATTCGGTCTTAACCTCTGGTATATGCGGCGAGGGGAAGCTTGCGGGAATCTTTCCGGCAGTCTCGATTACGGTCTCGCCGCCGAGGCCAGGCACCGACCAGCCCGCCAAGTAGGCGATCAGGCCCGTAACGATGAGAACCAAAAGCATATCGATGCGCGGCAACTTGTAACGTCGCACGATCGCCCGCAAAAGAATCGCGAGAGCGACCGCGACCGCTGTTAAGAGCAATGCTTTATAATTGACATGATCGCCGTGAAACAAGGTCAGCCAGAGCCGCTGCAGAACCTGCATATGGCCATTGCCCTTATTGTGGATGCCGAGCGCACCGGCGATTTGCCCGATCGCGAGCAAGAACGAGGCGCCGGCCAGAAAGCCGAGGATGACGGATTCGGAGATGTAGCGAGTCAAGTCTCCCAGCTTGAAAACGGCGATCAAAATCTGGATCGAACCGACGAGGACGCCAAGCAGGAACAAGGCCTCGTAGAGATCCGTGCGGTTCTCAGGATCAAGAAAGGCAAGCGCGCTGAAAACGAGAAGCGAGATCGCGCTGGTCGGCCCGTTGATGAGTTGCGACGACGAGCCGAAGATGGCAGCGACCGTCGTCACGACAATCATCGAATAGAGACCGAATTTCGGATCGACACCCGCGATGAGCGCGTAGGCCATACCTTCGGGCACCGCGATGGCAGCGACAGTCAGACCGGCAACAAGGTCGCGACGGCCCTTGTCCCAATCGTAATTCAAAGCGAGGCTCATATGGTTCCCCTCAACCCGGCGCCGCCACGGTTCAGCGCTCAAAACTCAGCGCGAGTGTTGCAATTGGTTCGTCAATTTGTCTTGGCCGGCGCAATCGCATCAAGGATGCCGTTGTCAGCAAAGAATTTCTCGCGCGCATCGTCCCAGTCTTTGGCAATGGCCGTGACCGGAAAAAGCTTGATCGCGCCGAATCGAGTCACATATTTCGCCGCGATCTTTGAATCGACCGGCCGATAGCCGAATTTGGCAATCGTCTCCTGCGCGGCGTCGCTGAAGAGATATTCGAGATAGGCTTTCGCATAAGTCGCCGTCTTTCGGTCTTTGAGATTCGCATCGACCCAGGCGACGGCCGGCTCCGCACGAATGCTGACCGGCGGGTAGACGATTTCGAGTTCGTCTTTATCGGCCGCGACCTCGCGCAACGCCTCGTTCTCCCAGGTCAGATGCACGTCGCCGATTTTTTCGACCGCGAAGCTGGTGGCCGCGCCCCGCGCGCCCGCATCGAAGACGGCGACATGCTGAAAGAGCGCCTTGAGATAGGCGAGCGCCTGCGCCGCGCTGCCGCCGCGCGTCGTCACAGCGCCCCAAGCTGCCAGAACGCTCAATTTGCCGTTGCCGGAGGTCCGCGGGTTCGGCGTCACGACCGCTACGTCGCCCTTGATGAGATCGGGCCAATCGTGGATCGCCTTCGGATTGCCCTTTCGGACGACGAAGACCAGTGTCGAAGTATAGGGCACTGAATTGTTCGGCAGGCGCGCCTGCCAGCCGGCGGCGATCAGCCCCCGCTTTGCCAACGCCTCAACGTCGGTCGGAAGTGCCAGCGTGACGACGTCGGCCTTTTGCGACCCGTCGATCACGCTACGCGCCTGTCGCGACGAACCGCCGTGCGACTGTTTGATGTGTAATCTGATGCCGGTCTGCTTCTGATATTCAGCGATGAATTGCGTATCGAGCGCACCGTAGAGTTCGCGCGTTGGATCGTAGGAGACGTTCAGAATTTCGTTGGCGGCGCTGCCTTGCAGATTTTTGGCGGTGACAAGTGTCGCTGCGACGAAGACCGCGGCGAGGCCAAGAAGATTGAGCCAAGGGAGGCGGAGCCGCCAACGCCCCTGCCCCGAAAGTCTGTTCGCTGAATCGAGCATTCGTGGACAATCGCCATAAAAGAATAGTCCATAATTATTATAGACTATTATATGCCTGTCAAACGGGCTGGAGCCCGATGCCCGGGCGTACCGAGGCGATCCCCTGGCGCTTTCGCGTCGGGCAACCCGCAATTGCCCATCGCCTCCATACGCTCGTCCTTGACCGAACCCATTCAGTCCATATAGTCTATAGGAAGTATTATATATGAGATAAAGACGTGGCGAGCAAGAATGGCAAGAGTGCACTTGAAGTCGCTTCGGCCCGAATGAATTGCGCCGATCCGCTGCATGATTTTTCGATCGTTCTGGCAGAGTGCCTGCAGCGTCAGATGGCGCATGAGTGCATGTCGCCCGGCAAATATCGAACCCGTCCGTCATCCGCCAGAATGACTTGTCGCACATCTATGATAGCGACGTCGTGCTGACGATCATCTGTCTTACGCGCGTTTGAACGATGAGGTAAAACGCGCGCACTAATCGCAATTGGCGTGGTCGATCACCGCGGTTTCGTCTCGATGATCCGGTCGATCTACGTCGCATAAAAAAGGGTTCTTGGATTGCCCGTTTCTGCTTCCCTTAAAGCTCGCCTCAAGCTCGGCTTCGCGGCACTTTATGTTTTGGCTTCACTGCCGGCTTCAGCCGACAAGCTGCAAGACGGCGCAGCCGCCTATACGCACGGTAAATTCGACAAAGCGCTCAGTTTGTTGAAGCCGCTTGCGGCACACGGCGATGCCTATGCCGAAATGACGCTTGGCCTCATCTATGCCAAAGGCCAGGGCGTCAAACAGGATTTCGCCGAAGCCGCGAATTGGTATCGCAAGGCCGCCGAAAAGGGCAATGCGTTCGCGCAGACCAATCTCGGCCTGTTCTACGCGCAGGGTCGCGGCGTGACGCAGGACTATGCCGAGGCAGCGAAATGGTACCGTAAAGCGGCCGATCAAGGATCGACATTCGCCGCCGGTAGCCTGGCGCTGCTGTACGCCAAAGGTCAGGGCGTGAAGCAGGATTTCGCCCAGGCTGCCACCTGGTATCGCAAGGCGGCGGACAAAGGCGATGTCTCGGCGCAAGTCAACCTCGCATCGCTTTATTTGCGCGGCGAAGGCGTAACCAAAAGCGATCACGAGGCCGTGCTCTGGCTGCGCAAGGCAGCGGAGAAAGGGAATGTCTATGCGCAATCAACCCTCGGCTATTTGTTAAGCCAGGGCCACGGTGTGAAACAGGACGCGACCGAGGCCGTCACCTGGTATCGCAAGGCCGCAAATCAGGGCGATGTTGGTGCGCAAACGCGTCTGGCCGATCTGTTGGCAAACGGCACCGGCGTTACGAAGGATGAACCCGCGGCAGCCGCGCTCTATCAAAAGGCTGCTGCACAAGGCAGCCTTTACGCGCAAAGCCGTCTTGGCGAGATTTACGCGGAAGGCCGCGGTCTCAAACAGGATGTGGCGCAGGCGGTCGAATGGTATCGCAAGGCGGCCGCGCGTGGCGATGTCGCCGCGCAAGCGCGCCTCGGTTTTCTTTATGCGCAAGGTCGCGGCATTGCCAAGGACGATGCGCAGGCCGCAAGCTGGCTTGAGAAAGCCGCTGCACAAGGCGACACCGCTGCCCAGAGCAATCTCGGATTGTTTTATGCCGAAGGCCGCGGCGTCGAGAAAGATTTCGCGAAGGCAGCCGAACTTTATCGCAAAGCCGCCGATAAGGGCGATCTCGCGGCGCAGATCAACCTTGCCAATCTACTCGCAAGGGGCGCGCTGGGCGTGAGGCAAGATTACGCTGAGGCCGCTGCGCTCTTCCGCAAAGCGGCAGAACGCGGCAATGCCGTCGCCGAAAGCAACCTCGGGCATTTTTACGCGGAAGGCCGCGGCGTCCCGAAGGATTTGGCGCAAGCGGCGGACTGGTTCCATAAGGCCGCGGATCAAGGCGATCTCTTCGCGGCGATCAGCCTCGCCCGCGCCTATGAACTCGGCGCCGGCGTCACCAAAGATCTCGCCCAGGCGGCGGATTGGTATCGCAAGGCCGCTGACAAGGGCAATGTCGGCGCGCAAAGCAAACTTGGCGAGTTCTACGCCAAGGGCGAAGACGTGAAACAGGATTTTGCGCAAGCCGCCGCTTGGTATCGCAAGGCTGCCGCGCAAGGCGATGCCGCGGCGCAGGCCAATCTGGGCCTGCTCTACGCGCGCGCCGAAGGTGTCGCGCAGGATTACGCGCAAGCGGCACAATATTATCGCAAAGCCGCCGATCAAGGCGATGCGTTCGCCGCGTCGAGCCTCGGCCTGCTCTATCAAAACGGTCAGGGCGTCAAACAGGATTATGCGCAGGCGGCTAAATGGTACCGCGAAGCGGCGGACAAGGGCGACGCAGCAGCCTCGCTGAATCTCGCGCCACTCTATGCCAAGGGTCTTGGCGTGAAGCAGGACCTGACCACGGCGGCAACCTATTACCGCAAGGCCGCGGATCGTGGTCTCGTCTCGGCGCAGGTGGCGCTCGCACAGCTTTATGAGAAAGGCCATGGCCTCAAGCAGGATTATGCCGAGGCGGCCGACTGGTATCGCAAAGCGGCCGGGCAAGGCAGTGTCTTCGCCCAAAGCATGCTCGGCGATTTTTACGTCAAGGGCCTTGGCGTGAAGCAGGATTATGCGCAAGCGGCCGATTGGTATCGCAAGGCGGCGACGCAGGGCGATCTCTTCGCCGAAACCGGGCTCGCCCTCATCTATGCCAAGGGCCAGGGCGTGAAGCAGGATTATGCCGAGGCCTCCAAATGGTATGCCAAAGCTGCGGCGCGCGGCGACGCGTTCGCGCAGAGCAATCTCGGCTTCCTGTACGCCAACGGACAAGGCGTGAAGCAGGATTACGTTCAGGCCTACAAATGGTTCGATCTCGCCGCCAATCACGGCCCGGCGGACAATCGCGCAACGGCCGCCAGCAATCGCGACATCATGGCTGACAAGCTAACCGCCGCGCAGATCAAGCAGGCCCAGACGCTGTCGGCAGGATGGAAGCCGACGCTTTAATGCGGCCCGGAGCGTGGAGTAGGCAATCCTGACACCGCTCTGCCAGATGGTGGGTTCAAAGGCCGGGCCTTGGGTGATCCGTCCTTGTCGCGGACGCGCCCGGCTCCTATTTGCAGGGCCGGCGTCAGCCTGCTAATTCAAGGCTTGTCTTCCCTCCAATCGGGCCTCATCGCGAGGGACTGAAAAGTCCGGCGATATCCGCGCGGAGACGCGAAAACCTGCGAGGATCATCCGTGCCTGCCTATCGCTCCCGAACGACGACACACGGCCGCAACATGGCTGGCGCACGTGGCCTTTGGCGCGCGACAGGTATGAAGGACGAGGATTTCGGCAAGCCGATTATCGCCGTGGTCAATTCCTTCACACAATTCGTCCCCGGGCATGTCCATTTGAAGGACCTAGGCCAGCTCGTGGCGTGGGAGATCGAGAAGGCCGGCGGCGTCGCCAAGGAGTTCAACACGATCGCTGTCGATGACGGCATCGCGATGGGCCACGACGGTATGCTCTACTCGCTTCCGTCGCGCGAACTCATCGCTGATTCCGTGGAGTACATGGTCAACGCGCATTGCGCCGACGCGATGGTTTGCATCTCCAATTGCGACAAGATCACACCTGGCATGTTGATGGCAGCGCTTCGCCTCAACATTCCGGCTGTCTTCGTATCTGGTGGCCCGATGGAAGCCGGCAAGGTCGTCTGGCCCGATCACACAGTGAAAATGCTTGATCTCGTGGATGCGATGGTCGCAGCTGCCGACGATCGCGTGTCCGACGAGGACGTGAAGACGATCGAACGCTCCGCCTGCCCGACCTGTGGTTCATGCTCGGGCATGTTCACGGCCAACTCGATGAACTGTCTGACCGAGGCGCTCGGTCTTGCCCTGCCTGGCAACGGCTCGACGCTCGCCACCCATGCCGACCGCAAGCGCCTCTTCGTCGAGGCCGGCTATCTCGCGGTCGATCTCGCGCGGCGCCATTACGAGCAGGACGACGAGAGAGTCCTTCCTCGTTCCATCGCAAATTTCTCGGCCTTCGAGAACGCGATGACGCTCGACATCGCCATGGGCGGCTCGACCAACACGGTTTTGCACCTCCTCGCCGCCGCGCACGAGGGCGAAGTCAACTTCACCATGGCGGACATCGATCGTCTGTCGCGTCGCGTCCCAGTCCTCTGCAAAGTCGCGCCCGCCGTCCCCAACGTCCACATGGAGGACGTGCATCACGCCGGCGGTGTCTTCGGCATCTTGGGCGAACTCGATCGCGCCGGCCTTATCAATACCGACACGCCGACAATTCACGCCGAGTCGATGGGCGCGGCGCTTGAGCGCTGGGACGTCAAGCGCACGCAGAGCCGCACCGTCCATGACTTCTTCACGGCCGCCCCGGGCGGCGTGCCGACGCAGACCGCTTTTAGCCAGGAGCGCCGCTTCGACGCAGTCGACCTCGACCGCGAGAAAGGCGTCATCCGCTCCGCGTCTAATGCCTTTTCAAAGGACGGCGGCCTCGCAGTGCTCTATGGCAACCTCGCCGAGGACGGCTGCATCGTGAAGACCGCGGGCGTCGACGAGTCCATTCTGGTCTTTGCCGGCCCGGCTCGGATCTTCGAAAGTCAGGACGCGGCGGTGAAGAGCATCCTCGGCAATGAAATCGTCCCCGGCGATATCGTGCTCATCCGTTACGAAGGTCCGCGCGGCGGCCCGGGCATGCAGGAAATGCTCTACCCAACGAGCTATCTGAAGTCGAAAGGACTGGGGAAATCCTGCGCCCTCGTCACCGACGGGCGGTTCTCTGGCGGATCGTCCGGGCTCTCCATCGGCCACGTCTCGCCGGAAGCTGCCGAAGGCGGCCTCATCGCTTTGGTCAAGGAAGGCGATCGGATCGAGATCGACATTCCCAATCGGCGCATACATCTCGCCATTCCCGACAGCGAGATTGCCGAGCGCCGCGCCGCGATGGAAGGCTTGGAATTGGAGGCTTGGAAGCCTGCTGAGCCGCGGAGCCGCAAAGTCAGCACGGCTCTCAAGGCCTATGCCTCCATGACGACGAGTGCCGCCTACGGTGCCGTGCGGCGCATCCGCTGAGCGGGACGTCATCGCACGACACAAATACCAGACTGCGACGGCCCCGCTGCCGATAGTGCCACATTTTGGCTGCAACATCGCCACTTCCGGCTTGCAGGTTAGCCGGTAATTCGTTGGCCCCGACGTTTGTCGACGCACTTTTCGACTCTCACTATGGGCATGCGCATGCTTGACGAAATTGTTTCTGACGCCAGAACGGCACCCACGCCGGACGTATCTGCTCCGGAAATAAAAGCGCAGGCGGACGCCATCTTTCACCATGTCCCCAGCAAAAGTGCCGAGAATGTCGTCTCCGCTGCCGATATGCCCCCGCTGCGGGCAGATGCAGCGGTGCCAGACATAAAGGTACAGCCGGCAGATACGATCCGCGGACGTGTCCCTCCCAAAGATGTTGAAAAAATTGCGCCGCGGCAGGTAAATCCTTTCATACGTTTTTTGCGATTTAGTGCGCGCTTGGCGTTCGTCGCTTTCTTATGTGTCTTGGCTTGGGTGGGAGGTGCCTATTATTCCTCTGGCCATCTGCCGTCAGGCCTTGTGACATCGAGCCAAGTCCCGGGAGTGCAGCAAAGCCCGCAAGCCAACGATCTGGCCGGCACAATGCGGCAAATGACTGAGGAAATCCGTGCTCTTAAAGCCAGCGTCGACGCCAGGAGTGCGACGCAGGACGCGAGCCAGAAAAGCCAGTTAAACCCCACGCAGACTGCGAGCGGACCAGCCGTCGCCGATCTTATGAGCCGGGTCGATAAACTGGACGCGGACTTCACCGCCAGACTGTCACAAGTCGACGAACAGCTCGCGGGCATCAAACAGGAAATCTCGGCGTCGCATGCCGTTCTGGCGTCGCGGGCGGCGCAGGCGCGCAAACATGCCAAACATCTGCATGATGCCTTCGATCCGGCGCGAGACCCCGCCGCGCCCGGAGTGCCCCACGCGCTTGGCTCCCGATGAAGCTCGACCGAACGTTCGTTTTCGTCCGGCGTGGGCCAGCCTGAGTCTTTATCAGGAAGAAATGTACCGGCATTTGACGCTGGTTTAATGCGGCCCGCGGCAGCGGTCCGTACACGGCGGCAATTGGACGATCCTTTCAGAGCAAGGCGCGATAACGCTTGAAATAGTCTATAAAAACGGTCACCTATATGCGTTAATTGCTCAACCGGCTCGATATTTGGCATGGCGATCAGAGAACTCGGCGGCGGCGCGCGGCGCCGGCTTGTTTCGCGTTCGGACGACACGGCCAATACGTTTTTGGCGCGGTTGCCGTTCGAAGGACTGCAGAAATGGCTGGTGCCTATCGGGCTTGTCCTCGTATGGCAGGCGGCCTGCGTCTTCGGATTTGTTTCTGAGACCGTCCTGCCGCGTCCGACCACTGTCCTCAAGACTGCATGGGACATGACGCTGACGGGCGAACTCCCCGCCGGGATGGCCGTCAGTTTCCTCCGCGCGATTGCGGGTTTTGCCGTAGGTGGCGGAATCGGCTTTGCCTTCGGCCTCGCCAACGGCATGTCGTCGCTGAGTAACAGACTGTCCGACACCACATTGCAAATGCTGCGCAACGTGCCGCATCTCGCCATGATCCCTTTGGTAATCCTCTGGTTCGGTATCGGCGAAGGCGCGAAGCTGTTTCTTGTCGCACTTGGTGTCTTCTTTCCTGTCTATCTCAACACGCTACACGGCATCCGTTCAGTCGATCCGCTCTTGATCGAGATGGGCAAGAGCTACGGCATGAACACGCGCACCCTGTTCTTCCGCGTGATCTTCCCGAGCGCTCTGCCCTCGATCTTCGTCGGCATCCGCTTCGGCCTCGGCATCATGTGGCTGACGCTCATCGTGGCCGAAACCATCGCGGCGCAAAGCGGGCTCGGCTACATGGCGATGCAGGCGCGTGAATTTATGCAGACCGACATCGTGGTGATGGCGATCGTGATCTATGCGCTGCTCGGCAAGCTGGCGGACTCGATCGCAACATTCAGCGAGCGATTGTGCATGCCGTGGCGGAGAGAAGTGCAATGAGTATCGCCGCTCGGGAACACGTGCCAGCAAAGCAGACCCACGATGCGGGCGTGGCGCTAACCCTGACGCGGGTCGGTAAAGTATTCGGTGATCGGAGCGTGCTGCACAATATCGATTTTCGCGTTCCCGCCGGGCAATTTCTTGCCATCGTGGGCCGCAGCGGGTCGGGCAAGAGTACGTTATTACGGTTGCTCTGCGGGCTGGAAGACGCGACGTCCGGCCATATTCTACTCGACGATGCACCCCTTCGACCCGGCGTAGCCCGGATCATGTTTCAGGAACCGCGCCTGCTCCCATGGGTGCGTGTGCTCGATAACGTGACAGTGGGACTTCAACCGGGTACGCCTCGCGAAATTGGGCGAGCCCAAGCGCTTGCGGCGCTCCGGTCCGTTGGGCTCGAGGCCCGAGCGCAGGAGTGGCCCACGGTTTTGTCCGGCGGACAGAAGCAGCGCGTGGCGCTGGCCCGAGCCCTGGTGAGCCGGCCCGGCCTTTTGCTGCTCGATGAGCCGCTCGGCGCCCTCGACGCGCTGACCCGTCTCGAAATGCAAAACCTTCTGGCCGACGCATGGCGAGAACAGCGCCTCACCGCCGTGCTTGTCACGCACGACGTCCCTGAAGCCGTGCGCCTCGCGGATCGTATCCTGCTCCTCGAAAACGGGGCGGTGACGATGGACCTGCTTAATCCGGCACCCCACCCGCGCAGGAGTCGCACCGCAGAATCCATTGAGCTTGAAGAGCTCATCCTGCGGCGCCTGATGGTCAATTGACGAGGCTCACGTGACACAAAATGAAATGCGCTTCGGCGTCTGGGCCGCGGTTCACGGCAATCGCGGCGCTCTACAGGACCCCGAGGAGCCCTATGACGCCTCTTGGGAGCGCAACAAGGCGCTTGTGCTTGAGGCGGAGGCACTCGGTTATGATGCGACGCTCGTGGCTCAGCACACCATGAACCCCTACGACAATTCGCTTGACCAGCTTGAGGCCTGGAGTTCGGCGGCGGCCCTCGCTGCAATCACCAAAAGCATCGAGATCATCGCCGCGATCAAGCCGGGTCTCTATCATCCGGTGGTGCTGGCCAAGATGGCATCGCAAATCGAGATCATCTCAAAAGGCCGTTTTGCGATCAACCTCATAAATGCCTGGAACAAAGCAGAGTTCGAACAGGCCGGTATGCCGTTTCCGCATCACGACGATCGCTACGCTTACGGACGCGAATGGATCGAGATCGTGAAACGTTTATTGGCCGGCGAACGGGTCAATTTCCACGGTCGCTTTTTCACGATCGACGATTACGTCCTCAGACCTTCGGATCCTTACCGGCCACGACCGCGCATCTACTTGGGCGGCGAATCCGAACCGGCACGCGCATTGGTGGCCGACCACGGCGACACATGGTTCATCAACGGCCAGCCGATCGACGACATCGTGCCGCTGATCCACGATGTCGCCCGGCGTCCGCGCAACGGCGCACCGGTCGGCTTCGCGCTTTCGGCGTTCGTCATCGCGCGCGAAACCGAGGCGGAAGCCCACGCCGCTTATGAGCGCTTGCTCGGTTTGGCCACCAAAGATGCGCCGCTGCGAGCAGCCGACCGGCCTAACGTCGATCCGAACGTCGTTATGCACCAGACCATGGCTAAGAGCCCGCGGGTTGGGACCAACGGCGGTACGGCCGCGGAACTCGTCGGCAGCTACGACCAGGTTGCGGATCGCATCTTCGCCTTTCACCGCGCGGGAATCGAATTGTTCATGCTGCAATTCCAGCCCTTCGAAGCCGAGATGCGCCGGTTCGCGCACGAAATTATCCCGCGCGCGAAGACGCGAGCGCGCCGCCACGCGGCCTGAGATTATCGAGATTATATGGGAGACGTTCGATGACCATCACCAGACGCGGCTTTCTTCAAGGCGCGAGCGCCGCAGCGGCCCTTGCCGCGAGCCCGGCTTTGGCCGCAACGCAGCAGCTTAAATTCAGCTATCAGCGATCTTCGACGCTGTTGACGATCCTCAAAGAGCACAAGGCTTTGGAAGGAAAGCTCGGTCCGAAGGGCTTTGAGCCTGCCTGGTACCTGTTCAACGACGTGATCTCGCCCATGACGTCCGGCGCCGTCGATTTCCATGCCGACGTCGCGGACGCCGTGCCAATTTTCACCCAGGCGGCCGGCGCCAAGCTCACCATCTACGCCCGTGAAGCGCCTTCGCCTCAGGCCGAGGCCATCATCGTGCACGCGGATTCATCCATCAAGACCGTGGCGGACCTGAAGGGCAAGACCGTGGCGGTGCGCCGGGGCTCAGGGGCACATTTCGTTCTCGCTGCCGCTCTGAAGCGCGCGGGTCTTTCGTTTGCCGATATTAACCCCGCCTATCTCGCCCCCACCGACGCCGCGCCGGCCTTTGAGCGGCGCAGTATCGATGCGTGGTCGATTTGGGATCCGTTCCTGTCCATTACGGAAAGCCGCAGTCCGTCACGTCGGCTCACAGATGCCACGGGATTATCAGGGTATCAGCGCTTTTACCTGGTCAACGACGATTTCGTCGCGGCCCATCCCGAGGTGGTGCAAATCGTCTTCGATGCGCTGGTGGAGGCCGGTAAATGGGTAAAGGCTAATCCAAAAGAAGCGGCCGTCTTCCTATCCCCTCTCTGGGGCAATGTTCCAATCGATGTCGTCGAGGCAGTGAACAGCCGCCGGAGCTATCAGGTCCTGCCTGTCGAAAAGTCCGACCTCGGCGATCAGCAGAAGATCGCCGACACGTTCTATGACGCCAAGCTCATTCCAAGAGCGATCGATGCCACCGACGTGAAACTCTGGCATCCAAAAGGTTAGCGCAGCGATTAAAATCCGGCGGCGGCGCGTAGTTCGTAGACATGCCGATCCGGCACCGGTTTTAACGAGGTTTCACGAACCGAAGTGTGAGCCTGTCGGATTCGCCGATCGCCTGATACTTCGCACGATCGACATCTCCCAAAGCATAGGATGGCGGTAGCGTCCAAACGCCTTTGGGATGCATGTGATCATCTCGCGGATTGGCATTGACCGCGCTCTCACCATCAAATTTGAACCCCGCGGCTATTGCCAATCGAACTATTGTAGAACGCTTGATGTATCCGCTGGGAATCTGAAGGCTTGAATCCGCATTCTCCGGCAGACGATGGTCAACTACGCCAAGGACGCCGCCCGGTTTCAATGCACGATAGCAGTCGGCAAAAAACCGCGCGGAAGCTGCGTCGCCAGCCTTGAGGAAGTTGTGGACGTTGCGGAATGTCAACACGACGTCCGCGCTCCCGGCCGGCGCGATGTCGGACGCCTTACCAATTTGCAAGGTCGTAACGACAGCTTTGCCGAAGCGTTTCGTATCCTTGGCAAATAGCGCGACGAGAGCATCGTGAGCTTTTCCGGGGGGCGCCGCAGCGATATATTTTCCGCGATCACGCAGCAACGGGGCAAGAATTTCTGCATACCAACCGCCGCCCGGCCACGCTTCCACGACAGTCTGCGCCGGTGTCACACCGAAGAAAGTCAAAGTTTCTATAGGATGCCGATAGATGTCACGCGCGACATTCTTGGCGTCGCGCTGCGGGCTTTCGACGGCAGTACAGATAGCCTGCTGCGCCGCTATCGATCTGGACTCTCCGGTTGCCACAGCGGCGGGAATGCAGAAGCCTATAAAAAGGAGGAAAGGCACAAGACGCATATCGATTCCTTTAGGAAAAGCAGGAAATCACCTTTGTGCGGTGCTTGCCATTTTCCAAATCAAAATAGAGCGATATGAAAAGATCGCGACACCCTGACATAACCGAGCTGTTCTTCCGGCCCGCGCTGGCTGAATGGAGTTTTTGGCTAAACCGCTATTTCCATCTCTGCGGACGAAGCAGACCCTTGATGCTTCTCTCATTGGATTTCCCCCGGCGCTGCATCAGCCAATTCGTTATGTCGCTTCCACTTCTGCGGCGGTCGGCCAAGGAATTTTGTGAAAACAGAGGTGAAATGCGATTGTGAACGAAACCCAACCGAGAACGCGATCTCGGCCAGGGAAAAGCTAGTTTCGAGCAGCATCTGCTGCGCGCGTTCGATGCGTCGGCGGAGCACGTACTCATGCGGCCTCAACCCGGTCGCGACGCGAAATTGAGCTGCGAAATGCATGGAAGAAAGCCCAACTGCCTGGGCGATGCCTGGCAAAGTCAGGCATTCCGCTAAATTGGCGTCAATGTATTCCATCGCTCGTCTGAGCCGCCAGCGCGGCAATCCGGCACGCTTTCGCACCGGGAGTCTCGGGCGGTTCGGCCCTGAGAGTAGATGGGCAATGAGAGCCGCGCCGATCGAATCCAAATACAATTGGCTGAGAGATCCACGCATATGCTCGGTGTGTAAAAGGGCAAGGGCGAGCTGATTGCTTATGGGATCATGCGTTAGAATAGCCTCGGAGCGAATGCGTGCTTCCATGAGGCACAAGGAATCATCGGCACATTCTGCGATTAGATCATTCGGCAGAAAGAGATGAAGTTCATCGAAGGGACCTTTGAAGATGCAGCTTGCGGCCACGCCGGGTTCGGTGACAAGAAAGCCACCTGGCATGGCGATTTCGTCTAGAGCAACGCGGTCGTGTATGGAGACGAGCAAATTTGTGCGCGCCATGGTGATTCCGACCACATGATAGTCTTTGGGCGTCTCGGCGCGAGCGACCGTTAAGTCCTGCTTCCCCGTACGCCAGCGCGTCGCGACAACCTTTTTCGCCGGGCACTGCGGAGGCGCGCGCCATTCGGCCTCGTCCGTGATGCGCGCCCCAAAATTAGACTCTGAGCTAGCCTCGATAGCTCCTGTCACTGCGGTAAGTCGGTCGTCAAAACCGTGCATGGCTAACTATCCGTAATCAGGGCAATCATTTTTCTAAGCCCCATCGCTCGTCGCATTCTCATCGATGCGCTTACTCGTGTGGGTGCAAAATTTACTCGGGGCTGAAGCGCTTCAGCTCCACCGACGGGTTCATGTAAAACTACTGGTCCCCAGGAACAAAAATCTGCTGGCGCAGATAATCCGGTAGGTCGTGCATCGGAATCGCCACCATCATATGGCCGTTCATCTTGACGACTTGCACGTGCAACCTCGTCCCGTCCTTCATCGTCGCTATCGTACTACGCATGACCTCGACTCTAGCGAAGTAATGGTGGTGCTTTGCATAGGCTGCAACCGGAGCAAGGACTGTGATGGCTAAACACGCGGCTAGCGCAGCTTTTCGAACGTGGTGATTCATTTTGCGACTCCCGTAAGACAATGTGGGTGAACGTTGGCGGTCTTTCCCCGATGAAATGTCGGTTGCATTCCTTGACTATGAAATGCCATCCCTCGGAAACGGCGAAGTATCGTGGGTGAATTTCATGAGACTCATCCTCTAAGGGATCAAAGCGCCAGATGCGCTTTTATCTCGGCTGCCGCCTGACGAATCGCGGCCTCCGGTTCGGGATCCGTCTGGATACCGTTGAGCAGAACGAAGTCATGGATCATCCCGTTGTAACGAGTCGCGATCACTGAAACCCCGGCCTCTTTAAGTTTGCGGGCGTAGGCCTCACCTTCGTCGCGTAACGGATCGTTCTCAGCGGTTATGACCAAAGCTGGCGGAAGCCCGTGCAACTCCCGCAGGCTGGCGCGCAGCGGCGACACATAGGGATTGTCGCGAGTCTTCGCGTCCGGTGCGTATAAATCCCAGCCGTACTTCATGAAGGCTCGGGCCAGAAACCGCCCCGTGCCGTATTCGTAGTAGGACGCAGTATCGACACTTGCGTCGGTCGCCGGGATCATCAGCACCTGGTAGCTGATCCTGGGACCGGTGCGATCCTTCGTCATGAGCGTCAAGGCGGCGGACATGTTGCCGCCCACCGAATTGCCGGCCACAGCGATCCGGCTCCCATCCGCACCGAACTCTTCCGCATGCGTTGCCACCCATTTCAGCGCGGCATAGGACTGATCAAGCTGAGTAGGAAAGCGCGCGGCCGGCAAGGACGTATATTCGACGAACACCCCGATCTGACCGGAGCCGACCACAAGGTCGCGCAGCAGGCGCTGATGGTTTTGGAAGTTACCGACGATCCAGACGCCGCCATGAATGAACAGCAACACGCCGCGCTTACCGGCAACACGATCTGGCTTCATGATGAATATCTTCACGGCTTGACCATCCTGAGTGATGGTTTGCTCGGTCGTCGTCACACCCGACATGTCCACTGGGGTCTTATTTTGAAGCGCCGTCAGGATTTCTTGGGGCCTCGGTTGAGGAAGCTCCCAGAACGGGCTCGAGTCCTTGTTGATCTCGTGCAGAAATGCCCGGACCTGAGGATCGATCCGGGGATCGGTGGCAGGATCCGGCGTAGCGGCTTGCACGGGCTGAACCATCAGGCTGGCTCCGAGGCTTAGGATTACGGATCAGGAAAGGAGCTTCACGGCCGTTCCCTCCGGGCAGGTGCAGACAACCGCGAACATAGCCCGCTTGCAGGGGCTGTCGCTTCTATCAAATGACTAGTCTGATGGTGGATGTGCGGTCAGCTTACGGGACGGTGATGCCGGCAAGAATGGGGCGCAGTCCAGATCGCGACGTGACACCGGTCTTCTCAAAGATGCGGTGTAGGTGGTAAGCGATGGTTTTGTGCGACAGATAGAGCTTGGCGCCGATTTCCTTATTTGAAAGACCTTCGACAGCGAGCTGCGCGACGTGAAGCTCCTGTGGGGTTAGCGTCTCCCATACATTCTCGGTTCGCCGGCGGCTGGATTCGCCCGAAGCACGTAATTCCTCTCGTGCGCGAGCGCTCCAAGGCGATGCGCCAAGCGCATCGAAAAGGTCGCGGGCCTCACGCAACGGAGCCCTCGCATCGGCTGATCTACGCTGACGGCGGAGCCATGCACCATAGGCCAGGAGAAAACGTCCGCGTAAAAACGGCCAATTCTTTGCGGCCGGTCCGAGACCTTGCAGGAAGAACCGCTCCGCCTCGTCAGGCGCCGCAAGCAACGCTTTGCCATAGTGCAGCATCGTCTCGACCCAGGGCACGCGCGTCGAACCCGAAACACGCTCTATCTCTTCAATGACGCCACGTGCCGTCTCTGCGTTGCCGGAAAAGGTGGCCGCTTCCACAAAATCCGCAAGCGCAAAGAATTGAATACCGGAATTGAAAGCCGGATCGGCAGGCACAAAAAGGCGTCGTAGGTGCGCGTAGGCTTCCCAGTGCCGCCCCGCCCCAATCGCGGATACTCCTCGTGCGATCTGCAGTATTGCCAACAAGAAACTGGCGCCAAGGGGCAGAAGAAGGCGTTCTGCCTGAGCCGCATATGCTTCGGATCGCTCCGGATTGCCTAACATCCCCGAGAGCTTTGCTTTCACAATCGTGGCCGCGGCAATCCACAGCGGGCCGCCTGTCTCCTCAGCAAGGCGAGCCGATTCTTCGGCTTCCCTCATCGCACCCATCCAATCGCCGACCTCCATCTCAGCCGAGGCTTGAGTGAAAAGGACACGCGCTAGATCGCTGAGCCGCCCTTGGTCACGAAGTGCTGCAGCAGAGCCAGTCAGGAAGCTTACGCCGAGATCGAAGGCGCCGATGACATTTGCTGTGCTGCCGAGAATTCGCGCAATCGAAGGATCGATGCCGCTTGTCCTGCTAAGTCGCTGTAGCTTTTTGAATATATCGGCGCCAAGTTGAAGCGGTTCAGCGTACGCGGATATCGCGATTAAGCGCGCGTCGGTTTCCGGCAAGACCAGCTTGTTTGCCGCAGCCAGGACGGCAGTGCGAAGCTCGCTGCTTGCGTTGCTCCACCAGCAGCGTTGAGCTGCGCGCCAGAGTAGGTTGCCCGCCAGATCGTTGGCACCGGCTGCCTGGGCCTGTGCAGCTAAGCCAACCAACGCGGGTATTTTCGCCGGATCATTGACCGTTGGAGGCTGGCTGATTTCGCGACACCAACCGATCCGCGCCGCCGCGAGTTGATCCGATTCATCCACGTCCGCCAGGCGCAAAAGGGAGTCCAGTAATTCGGGTTGGCCCAAGTCAGCAGCGAGTTCGGCAGCCCATAAGAGTCGGTCGCTTTTGGCCTTAGCTGTGTTGCTCAGCCGCGCCGCGGTTTCGAGGATCTCGATTGCCATGGCAACGGCGCCTCGCTGCAGTGCCCTTGATGCCATTCGGTCGTAGTCGCCTGCGAGCTCGTCATCGGGGCCGATCGTCGCCGCAGCACGATGCCATAACTGGCGATCCAGTTGATCGCTAACGGTTGCGGCGAGTGCCGCGTGAATGTTTTGGCGCGTCGCGAGATCGCACGCCTGATGAATCGCGGAACGAACGAGCGGATGTCGAAATCGCACATCCATTCCATCAATCTCGATCAACTTGGCGGCGACCGCTGATGACAAAGCATCGACCCGCACCGGCTCACCCAATAATTTCTCACCCGCGCGCAGAATTTCATGGAGCGATGTCTCGTCGTTTTCCGCCGCGACGAACAATAGAGTACGGGCCTTATCAGGAAGATCGGATAGACGATTCGAGAAAGCGAGCTCCAAGCGCTCCGTCAATGGAAGCCACGGCTTATCAAGTGCGTCTGATGCCCGCTCACTGCGAGGCAGCTCTAAGAGGGCCAGGGGGTTACCGGAAGCCTCTTTGAGGAAGCGGCTACGCAGGCTGGGCGAAAGACCAGGAGCATAGGTATCCAATAAGCGTTCGGCATCGCCGTCATCGAGCCCAGAAAGTCGAAGCCGCAGGGTAGAGGCGTCGCCGAGAGAGCGGTTGAAGTCATCTCGCATGGCCACCAGCAGGAGAACAGGATCCGCACTTAGTCTGCGCGCGATGAAGGCCAGCACGTCAAAGGTTGCGTGGTCTAGCCATTGGGCATCATCGGCAACTAACAAGATTGGCTCATGCACCGCGCTTTGGGTCAGAAGTGACAGCGTCGCAAGTGCGACCAGGAAGATATCAGGCGCTTCCGATTCACTGTGCATACCGAAAGCGGCTTGTAAGGCAGTTCGCTGGCGAGGAACCAAGCCGGTCGTCCGCTTCATCAGCGGTCGCAACGCTTGCTCGAGTGCCGCAAACGGTAAATGGACTTCCGCGAGGACTCCCGTCATGCTTAGTACGCAGAAGCCGCGTTGATAGAATCGGTGCTGGGCTACGTTAAGGAGCGCAGATTTCCCGATTCCGGGCTCGCCGCTGATTACGAGTGTCGACCCACCTTGATCGATTCGATCGAGGAGGTGATCAAGCAGAGCTATGTCTTGCTCGCGACCCTGCAAGAGAGGCGACGCAAATCGGCCGGAACCCGCGGGTTGTTTCCGCTGCAAAACTGCTTTTTTCGTTCGTTTGGCCATTACATAACCGCGGGGGATTGCCACACAACGCGTTCTTCGGCTCGAAACCGCGCCAACGCATGCTACAGCGCGCGCGGGATCAGGGCCATCACACTTGTATCGTCCGAAATTTACCCTCGTCCCGCAATGCCATCGTTGCTTTCATATTTCTGACGTCACCTATGTGAACTAGGCTCAGGACCCATTAAATTGTTGCGTGAGGGTTAGCGGATTGATTCAATGGGGATGTCGGGAGGCATCGCCATGGCTGATTTGTTGTTGCTGTCGGAGGCGCAGATGCGCCGGATCGAACCGTATTTTCCATTGTCGCACGGGATTGCGAGGGTTGACGATCGGCGGGTGATCAGTGGCATCGTCTTCGTCATCAGAAACGGTCTGCGCTGGCGCGATGCGCCGCCCGGCTATGGTCCGCACAAGACGATCTACAATCGGTTTGTGCGTTGGAGCCGCCTCGGCGTGTTCAACAAGATCTTCGCCGAACTGGCACGCAAGGCCGGCAAGCCATCTCGTCTGATGATCGATGCGACGCATCTGAAAGCGCATCGCACCGCCGCCAGCCTTTTAAAAAAGGGTCTGTTCCCCGACGTATCGGCCGCACGAAGGGCGGCCTGAACTCCAAGCTGCACGCCGTATGCGATGGTCAGGGGCGCCCCGTCATCATGCTGCTCAGCGAAGGCCAGATGAGCGATTATAGGGGCGCGGCCCTGATGATCGATGCTCTACCGTCCGCGAAGCAGTTGCTCGCTGACAAGGGCTATGATGCCGACTGGTTTCGCCGGGCTCTTGGCGAACGCGGCATCGTGGCCTGCATCCCATCGAAGTCAAACCGAAAAAAGCCGATCGAACATGACCGCGAGCTCTATCGTCAACGGCACAAGATCGAGAACATGTTCGGCAGGCTCAAGGACTGGCGACGCATCCACACCCGATACGACCGATGCGCCCATACATTCATGTCTGCCATCTGTATCGCAGCCGCCGTCATCTTCTGGCTCTAATCAATGAGTCCTGACCCTAGATGACGAAAATGCCCTGATCGCGGAATGGCTTCTTTCCAAAGAGGCAAAGCCGGCTAAACTATTGAGCGAGTGCACCATTATTGGGCGCTCGCTCAAGCGCTCGCGCAGGCTCTGCTACACTCGGGTCGAGGCCATCGGCAAACTGGAGAAACGTAGTGAAATATTTCTGGCTCATTGGCGGCTTGGGACTTCTCGCATCGCCGGTAAATGCGTTGCAGATTAAGAATATCGTGGTTGTACCGGTTTTGTCTTCTACAGTCACCGCCAGCGGACAGCCAATCGTATTACCGCAAAAGGACGTGCAAGTTCTCGTATCAATGTATCAAATCGCGCCTGGCGCCATTATGCCAGTACATAAACACCCCTATCCACGCTATGGTTATGTTTTGGCGGGAACCCTTAAGGTCACCGATACGCAAACCGGCGAGAGCAAAATATATCGATCCGGTGATTTCATCATCGAAACGATCGGACGTTGGCATCAGGGCGCCAACATTGGTTCGACACCTGCCAAATTACTTGTCATCGATCAGGTCGAAAAGGGCCAAATAAATACGGTGTTGTTGGGTAAGAAGTAGCAGGTGCAAGCCAAAGTGCGAATGCGTTCCGGTAGGGGCCGGAACGAAGAGTCTGATGGCGTTTGGCGTCGCCGGCGAAGCGACGTATCTTGCGGGTCGAAAATGGAACGGCGGCTTCTGGGTGCGCGAGGCGTCATCGCAAACGCGACCGCCGGACAGGCGTGAGTTTGCGAGGACCTTGAGAAAAGGTTCCGCGGCTTATTTCATGCAACTACGCGCAGGCGCCGCTCGGACAGCATCTTTTCGACGTCTGCTGCTGGCCGTGGAGCGTTGAAGAGGTAGCCTTGCCCTTGCGTGCATCCTTCCGAGCGCAAAAGCGCTAATTGTTCGTTTGTCTCTACACCCTCGGCAATGGTCACAATCCCTAGGCTTTTTCCGAGAGCTGCAACAGCGCGGATGATGGCAATCGAATCGCCGCGTGAAGCAAGCTCATGCACAAAGGACTGATCTATTTTGATTTTGTCGAATGGGAAGCTGCGTAGGTAGCTCAGCGAAGAATAGCCGGTCCCGAAGTCATCCATGGAAATCCGTATGTTAGATTCGTGAAGCTTATGTAGGGCTGACAGTGTCGCCTCTGTATCCTGCAAGAGAACAGACTCTGTGATTTCGAGTTCCAGTCGGCTCGGAGCCAATCCTGAAGCGGACAAAGCCGAGATGACCGACGCTACAAGGTTACGGTTCTTAAACTGCGTCGGAGATAGATTTACCGCAACGCTAACATCCCGAGACCACTCGGCTGCGTCCGCGCAGGCTTTGCGGAGCACCCAATCGCCAATCTGGACGATCAAACCGGTCTCCTCGGCAATGGGAATGAACTCCGCCGGTGAGACGATTCCCTGAAGAGGATGATTCCAGCGGACCAGCGCCTCGAAACAGACGATCCGGTCCGACTCAAGGTCGTAGATCGGTTGATAATAGACCTCAAATTCACCTCGCAACAACGCAGCACGCAAATCAAGCATCAACAACCGTCGAGCCCGCGCACGAGCATCCATTCCAGTCTCGAAGAAGCGATAGGTGCCTCGGCCGTCCGCCTTGGCGCGATAAAGCGCCAAGTCCGCGTTCTTCAACAATTGGTCAGGGTCGCTCGCGTCGTCAGGCGCTATGGAAATCCCGATACTCGTTCCGATAATAACCTCGTGCCCTTCGATGCTATATGGAGCGCTCAAGACGTCAACGACGCGGCTTGCAAGCAAGGATACCTCTAATTGCCGAGGTTCACTCACTTGCACGATTGCAAATTCATCGCCTCCCAATCTGCACACAGTATCGCCCCTACGAACACACCCGCGCAAGCGGTTCGCCACTTCCTTGAGAAGCTCGTCACCAAGAGGGTGTCCTAAGGAGTCATTCACATCTTTGAAGTTGTCGAGATCGACGCATAGCACGGCGATCTGCCCCTTGCGGGTTCCACGATGAAGCGCCTGCTCCAACTCCTCGCGGAACAGCCTGCGGTTCGGCAGATCGGTTAGCGCATCATGGCGGGCCATGTGCGCGATTTGCGCTTGAGCTTCCTGCCAATCCGTGAGGTCTTCGAGGGTCGTAACCCAGCCACCTCCCTGCATTGGCTTATCGACCACGCGAAGCGTCCGCCCAGCTGATATCTCCAGAATGGTGTTGTTCGATTTACCTTCGCGCACCTTCGCGGTTAGCTGGGCAAAGTAAGATTCTGGATCTCCCGAAAACTCCCCAGATGCCTTCCGTTGCACCAATAGGTCGAGCAGGGTGCGGTCTTTCAGAGAGCCCGCCGGCAACCCGATCATCTTCCTGTAGCGTTCGTTAAACAGCACAATGCGTGCGTCTGCATCGTACATGCAAAGCCCTTGAGTCATGTTCTCAAGAGCGGCATCGAGAAGAACTTTTTGTTGCCGTGATTTGGCTTGGACACGGCGGAAGAGGCTCGCGGCGACAGCAATTGCCA
The DNA here is from genome assembly GCF_037200945.1 of Methylovirgula sp. Taxonomy (NCBI): domain Bacteria; kingdom Pseudomonadati; phylum Pseudomonadota; class Alphaproteobacteria; order Hyphomicrobiales; family Beijerinckiaceae; genus Methylovirgula; species Methylovirgula sp. Next base: position 1,558,882 of record NZ_JBBCGP010000001.1, on the reverse strand, counting down.
AGGCGCAAAGTGCGCCCACAAGAATCACGAGTCGGAAATCGTGCTCGCCCGTCGCACAGGTAAATAATTTATACATTTTGAACCTCGCAAGCCCAACCCGCCACGGCAGATATGGTTGACCCGCGCGCCGCTATATCTGCAGGCGTCGTTAACGAGCTGCTCTCGCAATCACTCAAGTCTCTTATGCGTGGCCTCGTTGGCCGAATTCATGCTGTGACGGCCACTCTTCGCTGCCCGCGATATGAACGCCGACGGTTCGCTAGAGGCTCCGTCGCAACATGTGACTAAGGGCGCTTCTACTGAATGGCATCTGCGCTCTGGCTCAATGCGTGGTTTTAGAGGTCATCAAATTCAACGCGCGGTCCGCATCGCGCTCAATTTCAAATCCGCATCTGCAAGTGAATTTCTGACATTCGTAGGCGTCGCCGAGGAGCGTGCTCGGCCTACGTCCGGTGAGGTCCATAGGTTTCGCACATTGAGGGCAGCTCGGACTATCATCACCGCCGAAAACATAAAATAAATCATTCATTTTATCTGACATGGCGCTCTCTCAGACTGAATGATAGCAAACTGGCACAGCGGGTTCAGACGAGTCTGCGCAAAATTGAACGCCAACTCCGCGTACGCGCTTGCAAGGTCAAAGCCTGCATCGACGGCCGGAATGGAGGACAATCAGCTTGACCAGGAGAACCCCTTGAAATCGGAAGTCATAGCTTCCTGAAGTCTCATGGCGCTGTCATAGAATGCGCGGACGCTATTCAAGGTTTGTCCAAGCGATTCCGTTAGCGCGTCTGATCCAGGTTTTCGACTATTACCTTATCGATTAGACCTTCATTGTGCCGGATGAATTCATCTCGCGTCATGCTGGAGGCGTGCCACGCGGCTTGAAGGCCGGTGTCCCGTTCAAGCCATTGGTCTCGCGTTTGATGATCGATCTTATGGCGCCGCGCGTCCTGTGATCGTGCGAGGCTTTGTCATGATCCTTGGACATTGTGCATCCTCCCTATGTTTGCATTCTCGTCTCGACCGCCGCAGAAGTTTGTAGCGGTCGGCAGGCGCGGCGGTCGTAACGGGCTATGCCGATCACTTCGGAAGATGACTGTCTGCGCTCCTTAGGAGTTTAGTGTTTATCCAATGGTGGACCCTCCGCCGCTTTCGAGCCGTTCTGCAGCTGGGGGGACTGTTTACTCAGCAGCGGAGATGCATCTGCTTTGGCCGGCGCCGCCTTGTTCTCCCCGGCCAAAGCGAGAGCTACGACCGGGTTCATGCTGTCGACCATCGACGTCGGGATCAGGATTGTCGCTCCTCGTTCTTTGGTCGTCTCATAGATGATATTCATGGCCCGGAGTTGCAGAGCTGCTGGGTGATCCGCATACGTCATAGCAGCTTCGACAAACTGCCCTGCGATCGCTGCCTCCGCCGATCCGAGAATTACCCTTGCTTGTTTTTCTCTTTCGGCCTGGGCTTGACGCGACATCGCATCCTGCAATGCGACGGGGATCGCGACATCGCGGATCTCGACCGATTTCACTGAGATGCCCCAATCCGCTGTTTTGCGGCCAATTTCACCGCGCAACAATTCATCAGCGGCAGTCCGCTCGGATAACAGCGCGGCCAACATCGACGACCCGATCATTTCACGGAGCGATGTCTGGGCAACCCGGTCAATGGCTTCGCGATAGTTCGTAATATTCAGAGCCGCGCTTTGGGCGTCGTGGACGAACCAGAATATGATTGCGTCCACATTCACCGGCACCGTATCCTTTGTCAGTGCCTCTTCGGCGCTGAAGGCGGTGGTCTGGATGCGTTCATCGATAACAGCCACCACATTGTCGATGATCGGAATTATGAAGAAGAGGCCAGGGCCCTTGACGCCGCGCAATCGGCCGGCACGTAGAATGACGAATTTTTCCCACGTGTTCGCCATTTTAAGCCCGGTGGCAGCGACGACCGCCGCAATCACAAATGGGATGCCCCAATAAACATGACCCAACGCTCCGAGTGCGAGCCCTATGGCGACGCAGACGAAGGTTAAAAACAGTGTGATAGGATTCATTGGTGCCAGACTCCTGAGAAGACTTTTGTTCCCCTCACGCACGGTTATCCCTCGCGGTTTCGCTGAAGCCTAAGCTACGAGAGGCTTTTTTTTGATTCCAAGCCGCGCTGCCTTACGCATCCGTTTGGAGAACCGCCGCTTTAGGAGCCGCACCTCTCCGTGATTCCACCGCGATAGGTGCTGCGTTCGTTCAGAGTCCTCCGCCCAAGAGACCACCGATCACACCACCAACAATGCCGGGGCCGTACCCGCATCCGTAATATGGATCGCATCCGCCATACCCATAACCGTAGCCGCCGCCATACCCATAGCCGCCGCCATATCCGCGCCGATAACCGCCGCGTCCTGCGAAGCGGTGGCCACCCCTGCCACCGCCGCCAAAATGACCGCCCCCCATATGGCCTCCACCCATGTGGCCACCGCCGCCATGGCCACCGCCACCGTGCCCTCCGCCACCATGCCCTCCGCCACGAGCGTTAGCGGATGACGGAAGGCCCATCCCACCAACCACGAGGGTCATTGTCGCTAAACCAGCGATTAGCATATTTCTTGTTTTGTTCTCCACACCACTAACTCCTAGGCCAGCATGGCCAAGGGGGTAATGCGCGGGAGGCCGGAAGGTCGCATAGAAATCGTGGAAATCGGACCGGATCAAAAGACGCTTTGTCGATGCCCATTTGGATGAACGGAACTTGATCATGCTCGGCCCGGACGGCTCGAACTAGCCGGTCATAGCTTGGACACCAATTAAGCTTGATCCGTGCCCGTGTTATTCGCAATTTCCGAATGCTCGGAAGTTGTGGTGTCACGCTCCGTATCGATGACCTTAACCACGACTTTTGGGAATCCGTCTGAGATTTTCTGCGCTTCCTGATCGGCGATTTCGCGCGTATCGAAGCTTTTCTTTGGTTGATTATCGACCGACACGACATAGCGTGCCATCGTCGGCCGCTTCCAAACTTGACCATGTTCTCTAGCCATATTGAACCATTCCTCACTATCGGTTTTGCCGCCTCCCTCAACGATCGGGCGGCCACATTGCTGTGCGGCCACACGACGATCTTGCCGCGTTGCCAGTTCCGGCTTCAATCAGTTCGAATTGATCCGCGGTTCAAAGCTGACCTGATTCGAAGAGGAGCTACTCTTTAAATAGTGTCGGCCACGCCCGAGGATCCGCTCCCCTTATCAGGGTTTCAATAATCGCCGCCAAAACCGATTGTGAATCGGTAGGCTCAGCCATTGCCTCTGCTTTCTGATCGACTCGGTTATGACGAGAGGATTATCGCGGCGAAGTCCGCAGCTCATTATTGAGCACCGCGAATCGTTAAGCGATTGCCGGATTGAAGGCTAAACTGGGTTGGCCTCCGGTGGCGACGATGCCAATGTCGCGGATCCTATATCATCCTTGAGGAGAAGCACAGTTATGAACGCGAATGAAGGACCTATTAAGCTTGCCATCCTGGATGATTACCAGAACATCGCACTAAAAATGGCGGATTGGTCTCCGCTTCGAGATCGTGTCTCGATAGAGGTATTCTCCGACCATATTTCGGATCCTGATCGCCTTGTGGATCGGTTGCTTCCGTTCGACATCGTCTGTGTCATGCGCGAGAGGACTCCACTTTCTCGCCAAATCATCGAGCGTCTGCCGCGTCTGAAGCTCATCTCATCGACAGGGAGCAGGAACACTTCAATCGACGGCGGCGCAGCCAAGGAGCATGGCATTATCGTAAATAACACCAAAGGCAGCTCAACTGCCCCCATTGAGTTGACATGGGCGCTTATTCTCGCCGGAGTCCGAAACGTTGCATCCGAAAACGCGTTACTTCGGGCGGGAGGTTGGCAGCAATCCGTCGGAGAAGAAATCAAAGGAAAGACGCTTGGCATCTTGGGCCTTGGCAATATCGGAAGCGAGGTCGCACGCATTGGGCGCGCTTTTGGCATGGAGACAATTGCCTGGAGCGAACGCCTGACCAAGGAGAGAGCTGACGAGGTGGGCGCGCGCCTCGTCTCCAAAGATGAACTCTTTAGGGATGCCGATATCGTCAGCATCCACCTCGTGCTTGCCGACGCGACGCGAGGTTTGGTGGGCGCGCGCGAACTTTCTCAGATGAAGCCAACAGCCTGGCTGATCAACACGTCTCGCGGGCCGATCGTGGATGAACATGCTCTGGTTACGGCATTGAGCGGGCGTAAGCTCGCGGGCGCGGCGATCGATGTTTTCGATATTGAGCCTCTGCCGACGAAACACTCTTTCAGAGTTCTCGACAATGTTCTAGCGACGCCGCATATCGGTTACGTGTCGCGGAGTGAATACGAGGTTTTCTATGGCGAGACCGTTGAAGGCGTTATTGCATGGTTAGATGGACGAGCTTCGCAGCCTTCCACGAACGTCACCGTACCGTAACATTAAACTCCCCACAATGTCCCTCACGAGTCGCCATCGCATTCAGCGCCGCCGTGAAAGAGGTACATAGCCAAGAATCCAGGTCATCACCCATGTGCCGAGGGCCCAACCCAAAGCCATAAAAAATCCCCATACAAACCAGACGATAATGGAATTAGCCGAAATGACTTCGAACATGCGGTTTTCCTATGGAGTCAGACGTCGCCGACGTGAACGTTAATGCGGCGGCTAAGTTCCGCTGCCCTAGCCCTTGCCGCTCGCCGTTCGCGCGGAATGAGGGATCAGGCAGAACGATGATCTGACGGCCGAGATCGGAATCAGGCGTGCCGAAAATCTACGTCCCTGGCGGAAACAACCAGATAGCCGGGCATCTCTAGCTCATAGGCAACTCTTAAATATTGAGCCTTTGCCATCTCAAAGTTCGACTTCCGCCGGAGCGCCTCCGGATGCTGGTCGAATAGATGACTCATAACTTTGTATGATTCCCAAGCCTCGATCATATTTTGGAGCGCGCGTTTCCATTGCGGATATTGCGGAAGATCTTCGACAGTCATCTTAATGCTCCCTAATGTTGACAGCCTCTCAAAAAGGAAGCCGCTCATGTGGCGGCTTCAAAGTTTATCGACACTGCGGAGGAAGATATTCGCAGAATCGACGTGGTCGGCGCTATAGCGCGGTGCTAGGTCCGCAGAGCACAGGCACGAATATCTCGCCAGCCGATCAGTGAGTTCTGAGCAAAATTGAACAGTTCCATCAAATATTTTGCGCCGTGGTTAACTGGTATTAACATACCGACACCGGGCAACTCAGCTTTTTTGGGTTCCGAGGAAGGCACGCATAGAGGTAATCGCGCGACGGGTCCTGTGGGAGCGATCGTGGGAGGCGCCATCGGCGCGGGGTCGAGTCCGCGAACCGGGCGCTAGGACTGGCTATCATCACCATCGCTACTGCTGGCGGCACGCCATGGCCATTGCCGTTACTAGCGGGCCGCGGTGAAGATGCTAGGCTCGTTTGCCCAATGTTGGCGATTATATCAAATGCAGAGCGGTCGAAGGCGAAGCCATGTAGGTCGGGGCCACGAGACAGTCCTCAGGCCGACGGCTCGCTACGCGCCAGCGAAACATCCGCCAAACTCAAGAGCCTGACGGTCACCACATCAACTGAGATGAAGGACGTTATCCTGCGTGCAAGTGTGACGCGCATGAATCCCAGGATTTAGCTCGATACCGTCATCTGCTATCGCATGGTCTGGAATCTTGCCCCGGAAGACCCAGTAAGCGTGGAATTGGTAGGCCAGCACAATGGGGATGATGACGATAAGCCCGGCGCCGATGAATGAAAGAGTCTGGGGATCCGACGCGCTGTCCCAGATTGTTATGTGGCGCGGGACGACATAGGGCCAAAGGCTCACGAGAAGACCGAGAAACCCAAGCAAGAACGTAAAGATGGACAACACGAAAACCCTCGTGTCGCTCGTCCCCCACAACGCGCGCCATGTTGCGACGAGAGTCCCTATCGTGACCAATGGGACGAGGCCGAGCTCGGCGATATTCGGCCATGAGAACCAGCGCTGGTCGACAGCCGGTTGGCTGAAGGCCGTCCATGCGCTCACGATCGCCATCAACGCCGTCGTCAGAATCAACGCCGCATGCCCGATTTCCCGTGCGAAGATTTGTGTCGACCCTTCCGTTTTCCAGATCAGCCATCCTGCGCCCATGAGCGCATAGCCACCGATGAGGCCGATGCCGCAGAGAACGCCAAGAATGCTCAAAAATGAAAATGGTCCACCACTGAACATGCCGTTCGACATGCTCACGCCACTGATGAATCCGCCAAGCACCAGGCCTTGGCAAAAGGCGGCTAGAAGCGAACCGCCGGCGAATGCAAAATCCCAAACGCGGCGGAAGCGTCCGCTTTCAGCGCGAAACGAGAAGGCGATGCCGCGGAATATCAGCGCAAACAGCATGAAGAGGATGGGCAGATAAAACGCCGGCAGCAGCACGAAATAAGCCGCCGGAAATGCGGCCCAAAGCAATGTGCCGCCGAAGACGAGCCAGGTTTCGTTGCCGTCCCAGACGGGCTCAATGCTTTCGATCATCCTGTCGCGATCGATATCCCGGGGCGCAAAGAGGAACAGGATGCCGACGCCAAGGTCAAAACCGTCCGCCAGCACATAGAGAGCGACGGAAAAGGCCGCGAGAAGCGCAAAGAACAGGGGCATCGATCTTATTCTCCGGGAGAAAGACTGCCGACGTTCGTCGGCGTCGCCGCCGGGGCGCCGACGACAGTCGGGGCGGCGCGATCGAGACCCGGCCGGAAGGTGCCCCCGTAGGATGGTCCCCAAGTCGGTCCTTTGAGAACCAAACGGCCCGCGAAATAAAGAAACCCAAGCAGCAAAATATTATAAATCACGAAGAAACCTACGAGCGTCGTCGTGATCGCGCCAGCAGCGACGGGCGACGCGGCATCCGCGGTTCGGAGCATCCCATAGACGACAAACGGCTGGCGCCCGGTTTCAGTGACGGTCCAGCCAGCAAGGACCGAAACGAAGCCAAGTGGCGTCGCCAGAACCGCGAGATATTGAAACCATTTCGTTTCAAAGAGACGGCCACGCCAGCGGAGTACCGCGCCCGTTACGGCAAGCCCAAGCAGGATCAGCCCAACGCCGACCATGATGCGGAAGGCGAAAAATACGATCGGCACATAAGGCCGATCGCGGGGCGGCACTGCCTTCAGGCCCTGAACCTCGCCATCCCAGGTATGGGTGAGATAAACGCTCGCGAGATGCGGGATACTGATCTCGTAGAGGTTCTTTTCGGACTTCATGTCCGGCCACGCAAAGACCGCAGCGGGAACATCTTTCTCGGTAGTCCAGAGCCCCTCCATCGCGGCGAGTTTCGTCGGTTGATATTGCCTTGTGTTGAGGCCCTGCATATCGCCGAGCAGAATTTGCAGCGGAGCCAACGCGAGAGCTGCCCACAGCGCCATCGAAAAGGCCGTCCGTGCCGCATCGACATGCCGCCGTTGCAGAAGATGAAAAGCCGATACGCCGGCGACCACGAAGGAGCATGTAAGAAAGCTGGCGCAGACCATATGCAACAAGCGATAAGGGAAAGACGGGTTGAAGATGACATGCCACCAGCTGACGACGTGGAATATGCCATGTGAATCCGCCACGGCCCCGGACGGGGTCTGCATCCACGAATTGGCCGCGATGATCCAGGTGGCGCTTATTAATGACCCAAGACTCACCATCACGCAGGCGAAAACATGCAGACCGCGCGAGACACGTCCCTCACCGAAAAGCATGATTCCGATGAAACCGGACTCGAGAAAAAAGGCGGTTGCGGCCTCGTACATTAGCAGAGGACCGACGACATTGCTGACCGCGCGGGAGAAGCCCGCCCAATTGGTGCCGATCTCATAACTGAGCACGATCCCAGTGATGACACCCATTCCGAAACCGAGTGCGAACAAACGCATCCAGAATCGCAGGAGGTCACGGTAAACCGGTTTGTCGGTCAGCCAGACGAGAATACTGAGCCAGGCGACGAACGCAGACGTGCCGATGGTGAAGGTCGGCCACAGGATGTGATAGCCGATCGTGAAGGCGAACTGCAGTCGCGAGAGGATATCGGCCCTCATGGTTCAAGTCGCCTCTGCGAGGGAAAGCGCAGCGGCTTTGTTCGTATGCGCTTTTGCGCGTGACAGCCGCACCGGCACGCCCTTGCTCGATGGTGTGTGGCTTTTTGGATCGCGTGCATAAAGGGGAATGAGCGGGTTTGTCTCGGGATAATAGGCGGCGCAGCACCCGTCTGGAAACTTATATTCGACAATCAGCAGATTGCTCACCACCCGCTCAATGCCGTCATCGGAGACCGTCGTCAGATCAACACGGTCACCATTGGCGAGGCCACGTTTGGCGATTTCCTTGGTGTTCAAGAAGACGATATCGCGTTGCCCGAAAACACCGCGATAACGATCCGACATCGAATAGATCGTCGTGTTGTATTGATCATGGCTGCGCACCGTGGTGAGCCACAGAACCTCTGGATCGCGTTCCGGCAAATCTTCGTCGAGTCCGTCGAAGACGAGAAAATTCGCCCGCCCGGACGGTGTCATCCAAATTCGTTCGCGAGCGGTGGAGGTCAAATGGAAGCCTCCGGGAACTCTGATCCGATCATTATAGGCTTGAAAAATCGGGAACACGGCTTCAATGCCAAGCCGTATCCGATCATAATCGGCGATCATATCCTCCCAAGCGACCTTTGATCCGGGACCCAGCGTCGCGCGCGCCATTCCTGCGATGATTGCGGGTTCGCTGCGCAAATGCTCGCTTACGGGAACGTTCATGCCGCGCGACGCATGCACCATCGACATCGAATCCTCGACGGTGACCGCCTGCGGGCCGTTCGCCTGGATGTCGATCTCGGAACGGCCGAGGCAGGGAAGAATGATCGCCTCGCGGCCATGGACCATATGACTGCGATTGAGCTTCGTCGAAATCTGTACGGTGAGATCGAGTTTACGCAGCGCGCCTCGGGTCTGTATCCAATCCGGCACCGCTGCGGCGAAATTTCCGCCAAGCGCGATGAAGACTTTCGACTCGCCACGGATCATGGCTTCCAAGGCGGTGACGACATCATGCCCGTGAGCGCTCGGCGGCTTGAACCCAAAACGCTTTTCGAGGCGACTGAGAAATTCCGCGGTCGGCTTTTCCGTGATGCCGACGGTACGATCCCCCTGCACATTCGAGTGCCCGCGAACCGGGCAAACACCAGCACCCGGTCGTCCAACATTGCCGCGCAACATCGCGAGATTGGCAATCTGCTGAACCGCGAGAGTGCCATAGCGATGCTGGGTGATCCCCATGCCAAAGACAAGGATCGCGGTCGGCGCGTTCATGTAAACCATCGCCGCGGAGCAAATCTGAGCACGGCTTAAGCCGGACTTTCGTTCGATCGCTGTCCAGGACGCCGCACGCAGGTCGGCGGCAAGCGCCTCGAAGCCCTTTGTGTGTCCGTTAATGAAGTCCACGTCGACGACTCGCGGCGCGTCAGCAGCTATCGCCGCGTCATCGGCTTCAATCATGGCTTTCATCAGCCCTTTGAGCACCGCGACATCGCCGCCGACACGCACCTGATAAAGACTCTCGCTGATCGGCGTGGACGTCAGTGTCACCATCTCGATGGGGCTCTGCGGCGCCTGGAAGCGTTCAAGTGAGCGCTCCCGAAACGGATTGAAAGAGATGATAGGTACACCCCGCCGCGATGCATCGCGCAGCGTCGTCATCATACGCGGACTATTCGTGCCGGGATTCTGACCGAAGATAAAGATAGCGTCGGTAGAATCGAAGTCTTCGAGAAGGACCGTGCCTTTGCCGACGCCGAGCGACTCGGGCAGGCCCACGCTCGTGGCCTCATGGCACATGTTCGAGCAATCGGGGAAATTATTCGTGCCGTATTCGCGGGCAAAAAGCTGGAAGAGAAATGCCGCCTCATTGGACGCGCGCCCGGATGTATAAAAGTCCGCGGCGTTTGGATTGCTGAGGCCGTTCAGATGACGGCCAATGACGGCAAAGGCATCGTCCCAGGAGATCGGTTTATAATGATCGGAAGCGGCATCGTAGACCATCGGGTGAGTGACACGTCCCACCATTTCGAGATCATAATCGCTCCACGTGTCGAGCTCCGTAACCGTGTGAGCAGCAAAGAATTCCGGCGCACACCGTTTCGCTGTGGCCTCCCACGCGATCGCCTTCGCGCCGTTTTCGCAAAACTCGAAGGATGACGTGTGTTTTGGGTCAGGCCACGCACATCCGGGGCAATCAAAGCCCTCGGGCTGATTCATCCGCAAAAGCGATGTGGTGCCCTTGACGGCGATGCCTTGCTCATCGAGCGCCTCGGCAACTGCCTTGAGTGCGCCCCATCCGCCAGCCGGCTGGTGATAAGCGGAGATCGATTTACGGACGGTCATGCGCAACCCTCTGCATGAGCTTGGCTGGAGCCAAACGGTAAGCTTGGATTTCAGACAACCTCGAAGCTATCATACCTCTTGAGTTTGATGACGATCGAAAACGCCCGAAAAATTCCGATTTCGCACGATGCGATAAAGTAATTCACGTGCGGGAATATTGTCCATCGTACACATGCGCGTTCGGAGAATCTGGGTTCGATTTCGTCCGACGCGCTCAGCCGAGGGTTCGTGCTATATAAAAAACTACTCAGCATACGCGCTGCGCCGGCATGCAGGATTCTTGTTGGCTGACGCCTGGCGGAGTGGAAACTCATTTCAAAAGCCTTAATCTCAGCTCGGCTCACATCGGGGGAAACACTTTGTCAGCCGCAACCCGCGAACCCGCCAGCGATAGAAGTTTCGGATCTGCCAGTCTCCGCGACGAAAACTGGCTTGAATTGCCAACGTTTTATCCGGATGCGCTTGGCTTTGCGGCTCGGACATCAATCGCCATTCTGCTTGCCTATTTTGTTTCGTTTTGGGCTCAGATTGAAACACCCGCGTCAGCCGGAATCTGTGCGGCGCTCATCGCTCAGCCGACACAGGGCATGGCGCTTTCCAAAGCCTTCTACCGCGTGGTCGGCACGATTATCGGTGGTGTTGTCGCTCTTTTCCTCGCGAGCCAGTTTCCGCAAAGTGGACTCCCGCTGCTGATAGCATTCTGCTTATGGCTCGGTCTCTGTTCATTCGTCGCATCTTTGTTGCGAGACTTCGGCGCTTATGGTGCCGTCCTTTGCGGTTACACCGTCGGAATCATTCTGTTGACGGACATCGATACGCCGCAAAATGTATTTGACACGGCAATAAACCGCGTCGCCGCCAATCTAATTGGAATCGCCGCTGTTGCGCTCGTCAATCTGGTATTCACTCGAAACGTAACCTACAAACGGCTTGCTTCGTCATTGGAGGCGCGTCTCGTGGAAGTCCGCTTATTGGCCCGGCGGATTCTCGATAGATCCGAAGCACCCGACCCCCTTACTTATACAAAGCTCGAATATTCGATCGTTTCGCTTCACAGCGAAGTTATTTACGCAGCGGCGGAGCTTGCAGACGGCAAGACGCGAAGCGCCGGCGCCCGAAACGCCATCGCAGGACTGGTCCGCATGTTGGTGGCCAGCCGTGCAATCGATCGCGGTCTAAGGGCGATCGCAATAGATGCCGACGTCGATACGATTTTAGGGCAGGCAAGGCGCGCTCTCGACAGCACCACTGGAAATCTCGCAAGCTATCAAGCGGCGACGCCGCTGGAAGCTTTCATATTGGAACGCGCGCGCGATCTGATATGCGCGCACAGGCTAGCCGCGGATGGTCTGGATGTTCTTGTAAACGGCGCGAATCAGAAAATCACAGCCCCACAATTTACCTTTTATCGAGATTATTGGGCTGCCGCCCTCAGCGCCGTCCGTACAATGATAGCGGCAGGTCTTTGCGCGAGGTTCTGCGTTGTCTCAGGCTGGAGCGGCTCATCGTTTATGCTCATTCAGCTTTCGGCATTTGCAGCGTTACTTGGGATGCAAATCAATCCCACGAGATCGGCCATATACGCGTCACTTGCCGTATTGCCGGCCGCATGCATCGCCGGCGTCGTGGCATTTTTGGCGTTGCCGATCGCGTCGAGTTTCGAGCTCTTTGCTTTGGCGACCATGCCGGCTATTTTTGCGATCTGTTTGGTGGCGCGCCATCCCCACACGGCGCTGATTGGCATTAACATGCTGCTTTATTTTACTTTGCTTTTGAATCCCTCCAACCAACAGACTTATGATTTTTTAACTTTCACGAATAATGCGCTCATGATCGGGGGATCAGCGGTCTTTTTGTTCTTTTCGTTTGTTGTCATACTACCCGTCGCGCCCAAACGACGGTTTAACCGCGTTGCAGACGATATCGCTCTCGAACTCCGTAAGACATTCCGAATTGGTCGTCTCCGGGACCAGGCAATCACCGAGGTTCTTCAATGCGATCGTTTGGGCACGGCGTTGACCTGGCTTGCTCAAGCGGATTCAATCGAGCCCGGCGACCTTGAACGTTTGATCGATTTCGCGGACCTGGAGATCGCGCTCGAGCGCCTTTCCCGGGGCCTCGCATTCTCAACGACAAATGGGCATTCGCGGGATGGGGCCGTTCGGGAGATGCATAATTGGGTCACAGGTGACGATTCCGAAGCCGCGGATACGGCGATGAAAGCCGTGCTGGAACAGGTGTCTGCAAATAAAGACTCCTCCGCGATATCTCATGCGCTTCAAGTTGTCTCAGGCATTTTCGAGGCCCGGCTCATCGTGAGCGGTCAGAAGAGTTCCTTGCGACTTAAAGACGTTCTGCAGGATTAAGCCAATGTGGAAGGAGACCAATATATTCGGCATATTCTTCCCGCCGCTCATCGCCTACATGATCGTCGCGGCAGCACTTTACCTCCCTGTACGATACTGCCTGAGAGAACTGGGGACATTGAGATGGTTCTGGAATCCATCCCTCGCGGAGGCTTGCATCTACATTTCGATCCTCGGCGTTTTGATAATATTGTTTTGATCGCGTCATGTCTTCGAGTTGATACGCTATGACCCCCTTCGCCCGCCAAACGATCCGAATCACGACAACATTTTTCATTTTAGGCTTTGCTGCAATCGCGGCGATCGGTTTTTGGCATTATTATCTCGTCGGTTCCTGGACTCGCGACGGCGAGGTCGAGGCAAATGTTGTCAATCTATCACCGCAGATTTCCGGCCGCATTATTCGAATTCCTGTTCGAGACAATCAAACGGTTCGCAAGGGCGACATACTTTACGAGATTGATCCTGCGGATTTCCAAATTGCCGTGGACGTCGCGGCCGCAAATGTCCAGAGCACGCTTGCCGACGCGACACTGAAAAAAGCCGAAGCCGCCGGTAGGGCAAAACTAACTGATCTCGCAATTTCGCCTGAAGAGCAGGAGATTTATGGTAGCTCGGCTAAAGTAGCTGAGGCGAGTTATAAACTCGCGGTCGCGCGGCTGAATGAAGCGCGCCTGAACCTACAGCGAACCAAAGTGGTGTCGACTGTAAATGGCTATGTGACGAACCTTCTCCTGCGACCGGGCGATTTCGCGACGCTAGGCGTTGGTAATATATCCATCGTAGACTCGGATAGTTTCTGGATTGCCGGCTATTTCGAAGAGACAAAGCTCTCGCATATTAGAATTGGTGATCGTGCAGTCGCCGCTCTCTTGGGCTTCCGCGATCCTGTGTCTGGGCATGTCGAAAGCATTGCGAGAGGCATCAATATTCCAAATGAGTCCCGCGGCAACCTCGGCTTAGCCTCTGTCAGCCCGGTATTCTCCTGGGTACGCTTGGCGCAGCGGATTCCCGTTAGAGTTCACATTGACTCGGTCCCCAAGACGGTCGAACTCGCGGTTGGAATGACGGCGACCGTCAGTGTCGGGCCCGATGCGTCGCCATCTTCCTGGCACGGCTGGATATCGCGTGCTGCCTCTGCCCTTTTTCAGGGACATTGACTTCACATAGGAGACCGGCCTTCCTCAACCTCGAATCGTCAGGCGACGCGAGCCGAGCGGTCAGAAAATAAACGGGTGCCGATTGACCGATTACGTCCGCAGAATTCTCGATGCCCGCGTCTATGATGTCGCGGTGCGGACACCTCTTGACCCGATGGTGCGACTAGCGCACCGCCTCAGCTCCTCGATCTTCCTGAAGCGTGAAGACCTTCAGCCGATCTTTTCATTTAAGATTCGCGGTGCCTACAACCGCATCGTTCGGCTTTCAGACGCGGCGAAAGCCGCGGGCGTCATCTGCGCATCGGCCGGCAATCATGCGCAGGGCGTGGCGCTGTCGGCCAACAAGCTCGGGATCGCGGCCACCATCGTCATGCCAGTAACGACGCCGACGATCAAAATCGACGCTGTGCGCTATTGGGGCGGCAAGGTCGTGTTGCGCGGCGATACGTTCGACGAGGCTTACGATCATGCCCTGGCGCTGGAAAGCAAACATGGACTGACCTTTGTCCACCCCTACGACGACGGCGATGTCATCGCCGGCCAGGGGACTATCGGTGTGGAAATACTGCATCAGCATCCAGACCCGATCGAGGCGATCTTCGTCCCCATCGGCGGCGGCGGCCTCGCGGCCGGCATCGCATCCTATGTCAAATTCCTCCGGCCGGAGACGAAGGTGATCGGCGTCGAACCTGTCGATGCCGCCTCCATGAAAGCGGCAATTTCAGCAGGCAAACGTGTTGTTCTTGATCGCGTTGGTCTATTCGCAGATGGCGTCGCCGTCCGTCAGGCTGGGGAAGAAACTTTCCGCCTCTGCCGAAAACTTCTCGACGATGTCATCCTCGCCGATACCGACGCAATCTGCGCCGCTATCAAGGATACTTTCGAAGACATACGCGTACTGGCAGAGCCGGCTGGCGCTCTTTCCCTCGCCGGTTTGAAGGCTTATGCGCTGACCAACCCGCGGCGCTCCGGCGCGCTCGTCGCCATTAATAGCGGTGCCAACATGAATTTCGACCGGCTCCGCCATGTTGCCGAGCGGGCTGAAGTCGGTGAGGCACGCGAGATCCTGCTCGCGGTCACCATTCCGGAAGAATCCGGTAGCTATCGGCGGTTCGTCCAGGTGCTGGGCAGCCACACCGTTACCGAATT
Source organism: Methylovirgula sp. (assembly GCF_037200945.1). Taxonomy (NCBI): domain Bacteria; kingdom Pseudomonadati; phylum Pseudomonadota; class Alphaproteobacteria; order Hyphomicrobiales; family Beijerinckiaceae; genus Methylovirgula; species Methylovirgula sp. The sequence continues at coordinate 1,543,768 of NZ_JBBCGP010000001.1, read as the reverse complement.
CAACTATCGTTATGCTGGCGGTAGCCAAGCGCATGTCTTTGTCGGCCTGAAGTTGACCGATGCAACGCACGAGAAGGCGGCGATCATCGCGCAACTTGAAAAGCTTGGCTATGGCGTACTCGACATCAGCGCCGATGAAACAGCCAAGCTGCATGTCCGCTACATGGTAGGCGGGCGCGCACCTGCGCTTGCCGACGAACTAATTCTGCGTTTCGAGTTTCCCGAGCGACCGGGCGCCCTGCTCCAATTCCTGAATGGGGTCGGCGCAGACTGGAACATTACATTGTTTCATTACCGCAATCATGGCGCCGATTACGGTCGCGTTCTAGTGGGTATTCAAGTGGCACCAGGTGACCGCGCCCGCTTCGATGACCGTCTTGCCTCGCTCGGTTATCCCTTTGAGGATGAAACCGCGAATGATGCCTACCGACTGTTCTTACGCTAGCTGAGGGACCCGTCCCCCCAGGATTTTGTCGGTTCCCTATCTGCCCGGCGATCGGTCGGCCAACTTGTCATGGGCATCGGCGACACCCTTACGCCAATAGCCGGCTGCCTTCATCCAAACGAGCGGATGGCCACATGAATTGACAAGGTAATCGCGCGCGGCACGCGCGACGGATGCCTCGGCCGCGATCCAGACAAAACCATCTCCCTCCGGAAGCGAAAGCGTCCGGAGCGCCGAAAGCAGCGGGGCAGGATCGTTGGCGCGATCAAGCGGCCGGTGAACCCAGACAGTCTCATAGTGCGCGCGGGTGGCAAAGGTTTGTTCCTCCACCTGAGCCGCGACCGACACGACACTGATGATGCGCGTGCTCTCTGTCATTTCCTCAATGCGGCGCCCGATCGCGGGCAGCGCGGTCTCATCGCCGATCAGAAGCCACCAGTCGAACGTCGGCGACACCACGGTTGAACCGCGCGGGCCGCCGATCTCGATCCGATCGCCTGGTTCGGCCTCGATCGCCCAACGCGTCGCCGGACCTGCGTCATGCATCGCGAAATCGATAGTCAATGTGTGCGCCACTGGATCGTAACGTCGTGGCGTGTAGTCACGCCGCTCGCCTTGGCCTGCTTGCGACGGAATGAACAGCTTCACGTGATCGTCCGGGGCCAAACTCGCGAAATCTGCGAGGTCGTTTCCCGCGAACAGAATGCGGATCATGCCGGGCGTGATCCGGCTTTTCTCCTTGACGGTCAGGCTTCGACGCTTCGGCTCCAGCCGATGCCGGGTGATTTCATGCGCCATCACGAACTCCGAAAATTCTTCCTGTCAGGCCGGCTCGAAGCGGCTGACTTCGATCCCCGAGCCCACAGGCAGCAGCACGCTGGTGATGCCGGCTTTGGAGCGAACGGCACGGCCGTAATGTTTCACGTCCTCGTCGCCCGGATAGATCATGTTATCGGCGACGAGGATCGCGCCCGGATTGAGCTTGGGATAAAAGGCGTCAAGGCACGGGGCATAGAGGTCTTTCCAGAGATCGACGAGAACGAAGTCCACATCGGTCTGCAGATCACCGATCATCTGCACGGCCTCGCCAACCCGGAAGTCGATATAATCGACCAGCCCCGCCTTGATCGCCATGTCGCGCGCGAAGGCGGACTTGTAATCGTGCAGTTCCATCGTGATCAGCCGGCCACCACTTACCCGCGCAGCCTCCGCCAGCCAGATGCCGGAATAGCCGAAGGAAGTACCAAGTTCCAGGATGGTCGGCGCCTTGAGGCTTTTAGCCAGAATGTTGATGACCTGTCCGGTGTCAGGCCCGACGGCACGCAGGCGACGATCCTGGCCATTATCTTCCGTCGTCCACGGCTTATCGCGTTCTTCGCGGATCAACGCGTGATAGGCATCGAGCACTGCGGCGATCTTCTCGTCCATGCGTAAATCCTGTCGTGTGAGGTGTCGTCGAATTATTGACCGCAGCCGCGAGTCAACTGCGCTCCACGGTTTGCGCCGCCGCATCGAGCGCGGCCGCGATACTTTCCGCGGCGGCCTGGTCGATCGTCCCACGTTTGAGGCGCAGGCGAAGGGCGAGCTTCAGGTTCTCCACGGCCCGCACGATTGGCGCCGGAGCGGCAGCCGGGCCGCCACCCTCCGGGCGCAGGCGCGATTGCAACTCGTCGGCGGCCGCGCGATTGGCAACGAGGAAGGCCTCGCCTTCGGCGGTGAGGCGATAGAGCTTGCGGCCTGACTCCACAGCATCGATCGCGGCGTAACCCATGTCGTCGAGCCACGCGAGCGTGGGATAAATCACGCCGGGACTCGGGATATAGCTGCCCCCGAATCGCTCCTCGATTGCCTTGATAACCTCATACCCGTGGCGCGGGCGCTCGGCGATCATCGCCAGGAGGAGGAGGCGCAGTTCGCCATAGTCGAAGAGTCGGCCACGGCCGCCGTGCCGGTGAAGGCCACCATGATGACGGTGGTGATGATGAAGGTTCGATGGATCGCCCGGGGATGCGAAATGATGGCCCGGGCCCTCCTTGTCTCTGTGTCTCATCTTAGTTGATGTATATCACGATATAACTAAATTCAAGATATATCTAGATAACATTCGTTTTTCCGAAACGACTCCAAGGTCATCGGTCTCGATCTTTTCCGCATCTTTTTTTGCGGCGCGGGAAGAATTGCATCGAGGGAGCACGGCAAAGAGAAAATTGCTCTCTTTCTGAAAATCGACTAGGCATAAAGGATTAACGCCGGGTCCCGCTCGTCTCGATGCTCACAAGCAAAGCAAAATACGGCCTCAAGGCGCTCATGCATCTTGCGACCTATGACGGCCCGTGTCTCGCGGAAGAGATCGCCACGGAGAACAATATTCCGCGCAAATTTCTCGATGCCATTCTCGTCGAGTTGCGCAATGCGGGAATTCTCACGAGTCGGCGCGGCAAGGGCGGCGGTTATCATCTCGCTAGACCAGCCGACAAAATCACGGTCGGCCAGATAATTCGCATTCTCGATGGATCTTTGGCTCCTATAGCTTGTGCGAGCCGCACGGCCTACCGCCCATGTCGCGATTGTCCGGACGAGAACGCCTGCCAGATTCGCGACCTCATGATTGATGTCCGCGATTCAATGGCGCTCATTCTTGATCGGACGACCATTATGTCGCTGAAAGGCCGCAACGCGCGTGAAGCAGAGCGGCTTTGGGAACGCGCGCGTCGTCCTTGACCTAAAGGCATCTTTCTTTATAGTCTATAGTCATTATAGATTGTGGGGTAACAGACGTGGCGGGCGGGAATAGCAGAAGTGTGCTCGGGGTCGGATTACCCGCAAATCGAGATGAGCCTCTTCGTCATTTTTCGACGATCCTCGGAGAGCGCCTCCGCCGCCTGATGGCGCGGGAACGGATTTCGCTCGACAAACTGTCGGACTTCTTGGGCATCTGCCGGAATAGCCTGTCGCGCATTTACGACGGCGAAGTCGTCCCCACCATCAGCCTGATCTGGAAAATCGCCAACGTCTTTGGTGTTCCTTTTGGCAGCCTGATCTCTTCCCGCGAAGGACGCGGCACGTTTGTTCTTCGGTCCGCCGACACGGCTGTCTTGTCGTCGAGCGACGGGCAATTCACATCGCGCGCGCTCTTTCCCTACAACAGCGAGAGGCTGGTCGAATTCTATGAATTGCGGATTGCGCCCGGACATACCGAGGACGCCGTCGCTCATGTTCCTGGAACCGTCGAATGCCTCGTCGTGACGCGCGGGACGGTCGAGATAACATCCGGCAAAGAACCGTCGGAGACCTTACGAAAAGGCGACGCTATCGTCTTCGAAGCCGACGTTCCGCATCGCTATGCGAACCGCGGAAAGAATGAAGCCGTGCTTTATCTGGTGATGTCCTACACGCGCTTGGGCGACGAAAGAGGCCACGACAACTAACCGTCGCCTGCACGACAGATTCGACAGCCGCGCCCGGCGGCGCAAAGACGCGTCAGATGTAACAAGTCCTTTCGACGTCGGTTTCGCTGCGCCAATCCCGGACGAAGACCGGCCTGATTAACTCGATCAACTCGAGTTCTATATTCCCTTCCCATTGCCGCGAAGAGTGTATCGGCAATTCGAGCCACCCAATATGAGTCTGTTGCGAGACGATGAGACGTGCATCGACAAGAATGTCATTTTCCGACCGCACCCGCACATTGTAGTGCGCGGGTAATGGCTTCAGATATTCGCCGAATTTAAAATAGCCGCGCGCATAACGCGCATGTGGCTCTCTTTGAAAACGCACTTCGATCGTCCATGGCCGCCCAAGGACAGCTGTGGCGCCGGCGATGTCACCAGATCGAAGGCAATTGCGGATGCGGGTTGATGAATAGGCTTCTCCATCGTCCCCTAGCACGGGACCGACGTTCCCCACGGAGAAACCGAGTTGTGCGCCGAGGTGCTTGAGCAATGCGACGTCACCTTTCCGCGCGGCGCCGAAGCGAAAGTTATAGCCACAAACGACATGGCCGGCACGGAGGCGGCCAGCCAGAATCGCAGAGACAAAGTCTTCAGCCGAGATAGATGCAAATTCGCGCGTAAACGGCAGTTCGACACAAAAGTCCGCACCCAGCGCGCGTAGAGCGGAATATTTCTGTTCTGCGAGCGTCAGAAGAAAGGGGCGCCTGTCGAGGCTGTGTCAGAAGGCGCGGGTGCGGCGTGAAAGTCACGACGCCGACCGGATTTCTACGCGCGCGCGCGGCGGCAATGAGCGCCGCATGACCGCGGTGAACGCCGTCGAAACTGCCGAGAACCAGCGAAGCGCCGCGTGGCGCATCGCTCAAGTCTCGAAGCTCACGAAAAATGCGCATGCCATCTCCAACAAAAATCGCTTAACTTGCCTTCCACACTGGTAAGGGCTCGCAATCACAACCTGTCGATCATACCGTCCTTGCGTCCACTACCTATTCCCGACATCAAGTGCACCGAAGATTTGATCGTCGAATGAGGCGTAATTTCTCTGCCAGAGACCGGCGTAGAGACCGCCCTGCCGCAGCAGGCTCTCATGATCCCCCTGCTCCGCGATGGCGCCATTCCGCAGGACGATAATATTGTCGGCATCGCGCACCGTCGCCAGGCGATGCGCGATGACGATACTTGTTCGGCCCTTCAACAGTACGCGTAGCGCTGCTTGAATGCTTTGTTCTGTGAAACTATCGATGCTCGCCGTCGCTTCATCGAGGATGAGTATTTTCGGATCCGCAACGAGGGCCCGTGCAAAACTGAGAAGTTGTCTCTGACCGATCGATAGATTCTGTCCTCGCTGCCCGAGGTTCGTGTCGTAACCTTCTGGCAGCTTCATGATAAACTCATGCGCACAAACGGCCTGCGCGGCCGCCACGACATCGTCGCGCGTCGCCCACACGCTGCTATAGCGGATGTTCTCGAAGATCGAGCCCGAGAACAGGAATGGTTCCTGCAAGACCATCGCGACGGCACGGCCGAGCGAGTCCCGCGTTATATCTTTGACATTATGGCCGCCAACCAGCACCGCGCCAGACCACACATCGTAAAACCGATGCACCAGCGCTGTGACACTTGTCTTGCCGGATCCTGTCTGGCCAACGAGTGCAACGACCTGGCACGGTTCGACCTTAAGAGACAGATTATGCAGGATCGGCGCGCCGGCCTTGTAACCGAAAGTCACATTCCGCAATTCAACGGACGGCGTGAAGTCAGCCAGCGTCACCGCATTCGGCGTGTCCGTTGCTTCGGTTGGGACATCAAGAACCTCGAAAATTCGGTGACCCGCAGCCATCGCGCGCTGCAAAACAGTGTATTGAAGCGACAGCGTGCGGATGGGATCGAAGAATCTCTGCACATAAAAGATGAACGCAATCATGACGCCGAGTGCAAGATGCCCCGACATCACAGACGCGCCGCCGACGATGACGACAATAGCCTGCGCAATACCCGTCAAGATATCGACCGTCGGAATCATGATCTGCGCTGCCCAAGCCGATCGTATTTGCGCACGAAAGCTGTATTGGGCTCGCTCTTGAAAATGCGCGAGGTTGTATACCTCACGTTGCGCTTCCTGCACTGTCCGAACACCAGCAATGTTTTCGGCCAGCGTCGCATTGACGATCGAAGACGCGTCGCGCGCCAGACGAAACGCTTTCTTCGCCCACGGCAGCCAAACCGCCCGGATAGCTACCAGAACCGGCACCGAGGTCAGCGTCAGGAGCGCAAGTCGCCAATCCATGGCGATGAGGACAATTGTAATACCGACAAGGAGGAAGCTATCGCCGATCGATTGCACGGACGTTTCGAGAAACTCCTGCAAAGAATTCACGTCGCCTTGAATACGCGACATGACCCGCCCGGCATGAGTCCGGTCATAAAATGACATCGGCACATGTTGGAGATGGACGAACATCGCGCGGCGAAGATCGAAGATAACCCGTTGCGCCAGGATGGCGGCGCTCCGTTCCTGAAAAAAACTTGATACCGCGTTGACAATCACCAGCACCAGAAAGCCCAACATGATAAAATCATAAGGAACATGTCCGCTTCGCCCTAGGGCGTCATCGACGGCGCTGCGTATGGCCAATGGAATCGAGACCTGCGTCCCGACAAAAATCATGACCGCGGCGAGCACGCGCAGCACCTGCCACCGATAAGGCTTCACGAAGCCGAGGAACCGACGCACGATGCGGGGGTTGAAGGCCGCAAAAATCTCTTCACCCAACTCGCCGTGATTGGGAATACCGCCGCCTCCGCGGCCGCCTATGTCGAACGCGCTCACGATGCCTCCCGCTCGTAGATCGCGGATGCGCTCTGTGCGTCTGCCGCCGCCTCCGACTGCATATTGTAAAGCGTCGCATAACGGCCGTTCGCAGCCAGAAGCGATCGATGCGTTCCACGTTCGATGATACGACCGTCGTCCAACACCAATATCTCGTCCGCGTGCCGAAGCGATCCTATGCGATGCGAAACGATGACGACGGCTTGCCGATCCGTGAATTTTTGCAACGCATCGCGGACATGCTGCTCAGTCGCCGCGTCGATCGCTGATGTCGCATCGTCAAAGATGAGGAAGGTTGGACGCGGGACAAGGCTGCGCGCGATAGACATGCGCTGTCGCTGGCCACCCGACAGCCCGACACCTCGTTCGCCCAAGATCGTCGCATAGTTTTGCGGCAGAGACTCCACGTAATTATGGATGTCCGCAATCGATGACGATTCGATGAGATGCGGCCCTTCGGCTGCGGGATCTGCGTAAGAGATATTGTCACCGATGCTCGAGGCGAAGAGGAACACATCCTGCGGCACGAGGCTGACGGCGCTGCGCAAGGATTTCAACGTCACATCTCGGATATCATGCCCATCAATCGTGACGCGACCTTCGGTGACATCGTAAAAACGCGGTATGAGATGGACGAGCGTCGATTTACCGGAACCAGGAGCGCCCACAATTCCTAGAACGCGCCCCGGCCGAAGCTCGAAGGTGACATCGCTGAGCGCGACGCCGTGACTGTTCTCATACGCGAAACCTACGCCCTCGAATTTCAGAACGCCGTTCGTAATGCTGAGATCCGACGCATCGCGCCCGTCTCGGATCGACGGCTCACGATCCAATATTTCGAAAAGCCGGCTTCCGGACGCGACGGCGCGTGCGGCGGTATTGATGATCATAATAATTTGCCTGACGGGCATCTGCAGAATGGTCATGAAGGTCAGAAACTGGGTCAAATGCCCGACCGAAATGCGCCCCTGGATGACGCGATGGCCGCCGATCCAGAGCACAAGTCCCATCGCGAGATAAAAGGCAAAAGTCATCGAGCTGACAGCGCGCGTTCTCACCACGATGCGATGATTGGACATTTCGAGCGCGTCATTGGCAGATTCGTCGAACTTATCGAGCTCGTAGGGCTCGGCCGCAAAGGCACGGACCACGCGAACGCCCTGCAGATTTTCCTCGATGGTGCGCGTTAAAATTGACATGCGCTGCTGGAGTCTGGTCCACGTCAGCCTGAGAAACAAACCTGTCCGCACGGCGCGCCAGCTGACAAAAGGCACAAAGCTGAAAGCCAAGGCCGCGAGGACTGGGTCCGTGCGAAACATCAGATAGGCGCCCACGACGAGCAAAAGCCCTAGCGTCAACGCTTTCTGGACTCCGTTTTCGATAAACATGCGCATGCCCTCGAGATCGAGCATGCCGCGGGTAATCAGATCGCCGGAGTGAACGGAATCGTGATATTCAAAGCTCAGTCTCTGTAGCTTTTCGAAAAATGCGAGCCGCAAATCGTAGGCGATCTTCTGGCCAATCCACTCGCATTGGTAACTCGATATCATCGTGAGCAGGCCACGCCCTGTTGCAGCCGCAATCAGGAACGCCGCCGTAACCCAAAGTGCGTGCCGTGCGTTCGCGTAAGATCCGGCACCGACGCTCAATAGCGTATGCGCCTGGTCCACGGCGACGCCAAGCAGGTGAGGAATTACGAGCGTGACAATTGTCGCACCGAGGGTCGAAATGATCGCGAGCGTCAATCGCGCCCTGTGGCGTCCGGAAAGCTTCAGAATACGCGGCAGAACGTGAGGCAGCGCCCTGAGATCCACTGTTCCCGTTTGCTGCAATTCTGCAAGGGTAACATCCAGCCCTACTTTGTTGATAAACCAGCGTGCAAATCTCTTGAGGTTTTGCTTCGATTGCTTGTTCACATGCCCCGCCGGTAATTTCTAATTACACTGCTGCAGTCACGAAATGACGTTCGTACGTCTTGAGGAGAACTGCGAATTGCGACGCGGCAATTCGAATTCGCTCTTTAAGGACGGGATCGACAATTACATGGTCGCTAAAATCGGCGTCACTGGCATACACGGCGGTCGGAACAGTCATCGCCAAAAAGAAGCCGAACAACGGCCGCAACTGATGCTCGATAACCAAGGCGTGACGCGTGCCACCGCCCTTGGCGGCGAGCAGTACAGGCTTGTTAATCAAGGTCGTCAGATCGACGAAGTCGATGAGATGCTTGAAGAGTCCCGGATATGAGCCCTTGTGCACCGGGGCGGAAACGATGAGTGCGTCGGCACTCTCGATCGCCTCGACGATTTCCAGCGCCTGCGGCGGAAGCTCGGCCCGCGTAAAAGCACCGACGCCCGGCCCGGCGTCAGCCAAGTCAAAGAAACGAACGTCGAGCGGCGTGATCACCGTCACCTCTTCCACGATTGCCGTCGCGAGGAATCGTGCCTTCGAGGGGCGATGCGTATTGGCGCTGAAGACGACGACCTTCGGCGGGATTGTCAGGGCTCCGGACATCTGCAAACCTTTCAAGGCTTCGGCGTCGCGACAACAGGCGTCGCCGCTGGTGCTGGCGCCGGTGTGGCTGGCGAGGGTGGTGCGGCTGCGCCTGGCTGCTGGGAGACGAGGGCGACCTTGCTGAAGCCGGCGCTGTTGATCAGGCCCATGACTTCGACCACTTTCCCGTAAGGCAGGTTCGCATCGGCGCGCACATGGATACGGCGATCCTTTGACGGATCCTCGCTGTCGAGCGTCGGGACGAGTTGCTGCGCGGCGACCGGCTTTGTATCGACGTAATATTGTCCCGCCGCATCGACGCTGACGCCGATCGGCGGCTTCTGATCGCTGAGCGGCTTGGTCTGCACCTTGGGCAAATTGATCGGCACGCCTTGTGCCATCAGCGGTGCTGCGACCATGAACACGATGAGAAGAACGAGCATCACGTCGACCAGCGGCGTGACGTTCATATCGCTCATCGGCGCCCGGGCCGAAATCCTCGTCGTGTTTACGCAACGCGAAGGCCATTGCGATCTCCTCTCCTGGAAAGCTGGCGCGAGAGCTCGACCTCGAACACGCCGATAAACGTGTTCAGCTTCTTCGCGTAGGCGCCGATGTCCGTGCTGATGCGATTATAGAAAACGACCGCCGGAATAGCCGCGGCCAGCCCCAGCGCCGTCGCAAACAGGGCCTCGGCGATGCCAGGCGCCACGACCGAAAGGCTTGTATTGTTGGAACTGGCGATGCCCTGGAACGAGTTCATGATGCCCCACACGGTTCCGAAGAGACCGACAAAGGGGGCGACGGCGCCGATCGTCGCGAGATTGGGAAGCCGGTTCTGCAAATGCTCAAGCGCACCCAAACTGGCGAGTTGGGCGACGCGGTGTACGCGATCCTGCAAGCTATCCGTTTGGGCCTCGGTGTGGATGAGGTCGGCCGAACGCCGGTTCTCCTCGACCATCGCATGGTAGACCGCAACGAAAGGATCCTTTTCCGAAGCGCCGACGAAGCTTTCGGCGATCGTCGACACCGGAAGGCCGGACTTGACGCTGGCGATGAGTTTTGTGGCCCGCCGGTTCAGCACGCTGAGCCGGATGAGCTTGTCGACGATGATCGCCCAGCCCCAGGCCGAAGCCAGAACCAACAGGATGATGACGCCTTTGACGATCGGTCGGCGTGGAGAAACAAATCGATTGGCGAAAGGCTGGCGGCGACGGAGGCCACCGGCGCACTGACAGGATCTGACATAAAAAGCTTCCTTCGTTGAAGATGTCACTGACTGAAGGCGATGGCCCCATGGAGGGACACGGGCCGCGCCATGCCGCTCGGCGGGAATGGCGCGGCACGCGCCAAAGCCTCCGCCGCGGCCCGGTCGAAAAGCACGTTTCCTGATGGCGTGATGCTTTTCGAAATGAGCTCGCCCGAGGGGCCGATCACGATACGGTAGGAAACGCGCCCGCTGCCGCTGAAACCGTCCGGCGCGGTGTCGCTGGCGACGCTGGCAATGCGCGCGTGAACCTCGTTGGCATAATAGGAAGGTGCGGCACTGGAGCCACCGCTCGCAGCGGCCGGAGCCGCCGCTGTATGACGCGAGCTTGCCGTGCGCGCCGCGACAGCCTGCGGCCTTTGACGATGTTTGACCGCGGCGGGCGGGGGTGGCGGCGGCGCAACGGGGGCAACCGTCTCCTGTTGATCAACGGGGCGGGGGCGGCAGATCCGGGTCCGGCGGCGGCGTGTCGGGCGTCGCCAGCGCCGTCTGCTCGGGAGGAGTCGGATCTGTGACAGGCGGTGCGTCAGGTGGGGTCGGCGTCTGTTCGGATGTCGCAGGCGGGGTCGGCGCCGTGTCCGGCGTATCGAGCGGCGCCGGCGCATCATCCTCCACCATGGTCAGTTCGATCGGCTGATCCTGCGGCACCGGCTTCGGCTTCGCCAGATAGCACAAGCCCGCAAGCGCAAGTGCATAAACCAGAATCGCCCCACCCTGCGCGAGGTAAGCAGGGCGAAACGCGTGCGATCTCAGAAGCGAATGCGCACCATCATTTTCTGCAGCCGCGGCTTCGCCGCCGACGGGAAAGAAGTTCAACTGCGGCGCCAAAGCTGACGTCATGGCTTGCCTTTCACGTATCGATTTGAATTCGTGCAGAGGATAGCGTTTAATATCCATATTCTCTACCTTTTTTATAGATAAATGGTCTTCAAATTTCCTTGGCTGACTCGACTCAGCGTTTCCGTCGTCAGTACGGGATGTTGCTCAACGATTCAGTTGAGAGGAACGATCTGGCGAGGTCTATGCCTGACGCCAGCGCAAAAGATAACGGGACGTCGAGCGAACAAATTTGTTGAATGCAAAACCGGATGCCGCAATGACGCTGACGCCGAGCAAGATGATATCTGGCCTGACTTGATCTTCTCCCATCATGACAAACGTTCCGATCCCCTGCGCCATTCCGCCCATCAGATATTCGGCGCCAATCGTGCATATCCACGCGAGCAAAAGCGATAGCTGCAAGGATGTGACGATGGCCGGCGTTGCGGCGGGAAGGATGATCCTGCGGAAAAGGAGCCAGGGGCTTAGACAATAGACCCGGCCCACTTCCTTCAATTGCGGCGGGACGGCTTTGACCCCTTCGCAAATTCCCATAGCGACGGGAAAGAAAGATCCGAAGGCAATAAAAGCGACCTTCCCGAGATCACCGTTTCCAACCCAAGCGGTCAAAAGGGGAATCCAGGCGAACATTGCGATCTGACGAACCGTGTTTAGGCTCGGTCCGAAAAGACGGTCTGCCAAACCAGAAAGCGCGAGCGTAAAACCGACAACAGTTCCGATCGTGATGCCCAATATCGCGCCTTCGAATAGCCGGACGGCGCTGGCCTCCATGCCGCCAAATAGCGCGTCTCGAAGTGCTGGATCAGCCAAAACGGAAAGCATCCGCACCGGCGTGACCAAGATGGAAGAACTTACCCAATCGAATTGAGCCGAAGCCCACCAAAGGGCAAGAAGCAAAAGCGGAAGAATCGCGCCCCGCCATCGCCGCGCCCCATTTTTTTTGTTCGCGCCCATCACGCGGGCCCTCCGCGCCAACGCAGAAGCCGGAGCTCCACGCGGCGCAGGCTGAAGTCCAACGTGAATCCGATGACACCAATCAGCACGATGCAGACGATCACTTCATCGAGTTGGAAAAGAGTACGCGCCCACGACATCAAATAGCCAATGCCGTTCGTCGAGGCCATCATTTCAACGATGACAAGCGATATCCAGACGTGAGCGATGCCTTGCCGCAGCCCGGTGAAGATCGACGGCAATGCTCCCGGAAGAATGATTTTCCGCAATAGAAGATGCCGCGGCAACGCCAAGACCCGACCAACTTCCAGGTATTTTTGCGGAATATTCCGAATGCCTTCGGAAGTCGTCATGGTGATCGGGATCGAACAGGCTTTCGCCATCACAACAAGCTTCAAGCGCTTCGTCGATGCCGAGCAGTTGCATAAGTAAAGGAATCCAGACCAGCGTGGGAATTTGCGTGACGAAGCGGAATAGCGGCCCTATCCACGCTTCGACAGCGTCCGACAGTCCCATCGCGATTCCAAGGGCCAGCCCCAAGGTCGCGCCGAAAAGAAAGCCTTCGAGGACCCGCAGAAGGCTGATGCCGAGATTGCTACCGATATCGCCATTCGCGATCATGGCTTCGAACGTATTCACAATGGCGGATGGCGGCGGCAAGATCCTTGGCGAAATCCAGCCGTAATGCGAATTCTCGGCCCAGATGGCCAAGATTATGCCCGGGACAATGAATGCCTGGACCACACGCCAAACCACGCCCCCGATGTTAGGAAAATCTATCCGCGTCTGTGCGGCAGCCGGCCTCGCGGCATTGACGACATTCGGAGCGATCTGTTCATCCGTGTAAGCCACGAGATATCTCTCTCAAATCCAAAAGCACTCGGGTCGTTTATGGAGATAACTCGTCTAGCGCTTGGCGGCGCAGAGCGATGAAACGCGGGTCGCCGCGATCACGCGGATGCGGCAAGTCGATATCGATTATTTTCCGAATGCGCCCCGGACGCGGGCGAGGACAACAATCTTGTCGCTGAGAAATACTGCCTCTTCGACATCGTGCGTGACCATCACCATGGTGATGCGCTCACGACTCCAGATTTGGAGAAGTTCGTTCTGCAGATGCGCCCGCGTCAGGGCATCCAATGCACCGAACGGCTCGTCAAGCAGCAGAATTTCGGGCTGATTGACAAGCCCACGGGCAATGGCGGCACGCTGCGCCATCCCACCCGAAAGCTGGTGCGGATAGGCTCGCTCAAACCCATCCAGACCTACAAGGTTGATGTGATCACGCACAAGCCGAGCGCATTCCGCGGCCGGACGATTCGTGGCCGCGAGGCTGAGACCGACATTTTGTTCGATCGTCAACCACGGCAGCAATCTGTGTTCCTGAAACAACGATGCCGCGATTGAGTCCGGGGCCAGTGACCGGTCGCCCGTCCAGAAGGATATCGCCGCCGTGTTCGATGTCGAGGCCGACAATCAATCGTAGAATCGTCGATTTCCCGCAGCCCGAAGCGCCGACGAGGCTGACGAATTCGCCAGGCTCTACGACGAGATCGATCCCCTTCAGGACCTCGAGTACGCGACCGTCGACCTCATACGATTTATCGACATGCCGTAACCGCAAAGAGCCGCGATCAACGGAAGCATTCTTCGACAAGATATTGTTTGCGAGTGCCTCCGGCCGGTGCGCGGGAGAATCGTGGGTCAGCCCGATCGACGCGCTCGATACCCGCTTTGACTCTAAGCCGAAAGACCTGAGGTTCATGTTCAAGGCGACATTCCGTTAGCCGTTTCGGATCGTCCACTGCTCTGGCTGACCCATGTGCTCACGGCACATCTTTCCAATAATCCTGGAGATGAAGATCCTTGTACGCCGCTTCGACGTACTTGGATTCGTACCAGCCGGAAAAATTCGGCGCCTGACGCACTAACTTATGCGTAACGGCAAAGTGCGAAATTTCCTGGAAGCCCGACTTAATGCCGTCGTTGATGGTGGGGTCAAATCGACCCTTCAGCGGCCCGGCATATTCTTCCTTGGTAATATCCCGCCCATAACCGACGTTTGCGAGATAGGAGATCACCGTGTCACGATTGGCTTCCTCAGAAGCCCAATGGCAGATCTGCACCAAAACCTTCACAACCCGAGCGACGGTCTGCGGATGGCTACTTTCAAAGTCGCTGCCAACCAAAATTGCCGAGATGCTCGTCTGCTGTTCAATCTTGTCTCGAGGGGCCTGAATCAAGCGAACAGCGCCCTTATTCCGCAAGATGAGAAGCGATGTCCCGCTAAAAAAGTGCGTCGACCGAGCCTGCTTCAAAGGCAGCCACCGCCGATGGCCCCTGAAGATTGACGATGTTCACATCCGTCTCACTCAAATGCGCAGCCTCGAGAATCTGCACGAGTGTCATGTACGGATTGGTCCCCTTCTGGACCGCGATCCGCGCCCCCTTCAGATCGGCAACGGTCTTGAAGGAAGAATTCGGATGAACCGCAAATACGTAAGATGAAGCGACTGAGGAACGACGCGTCAAGACAACATGCGCCGGAACTCCACCCGAGAGACCGATCAGCGCCGGCAGTCCGCCGTAGGTTCCGAAGTCCGCCTCGTTTTCAGCGATCGCTTCGTTAATCGCAGGACCTGTCCCGATATAATAATTGACTTCAATTTTGGGACCGTCCTTGCCAAATTCTCGCTCGAAGAACCCCTGCTGGATTGCCAGGGGCACAAGGCCGACGCCATAGGGTTTACCGTGCGAAGGCAAGCCGACTTCCGCGAACCGGATAACTTTCGGCAGATCTTCTCCCTTAGCTGAAAGCGCCAGCGCAAAGCTAAGAAGAACCGAAGACAACACGATCTTGATCGACGGCAAAATGAAACTCCAGCATCGCGATGCGGTGAGGATGAATGCCCAGCACGGCGAGATGGCTACGTTGACCGCAACCGCCCCTTTACCCATCCAAAACATCCCACCTACGAGAATGTATCGTCGCTAGACGATAACCTCGCTAAACTGCCCAATTGGCGGACGCTCTGAGACATCGACGAGCCCCGCGCTTTTCCGCTTCCGCCAATTGAGCGTAAATCTTCGCATCCGGATGAGTCGAATCCTTCGGCCCATAAGACGTCCGGGGGTGATAATCGCCATAATAGCAATAGCTACCGGGCTCGTGCTGGTCGAAGCCAACCGCGCGTCGAAAATACCGAGAATTCCTGACGCCAACACCTCCTCCCGGTCAACCGGGTGAGGCGTCCGCAGGGGACTCACATAGAGCGCATCGGTCGGACAATGCGCTTCGCACATGAAACAGGTCTGGCAATCTTCCTGGCGCGCGATATAGGGAACGTTATCGTCTCCCATCTCGAAGACGTTGGTCGGGCAGACCGAGTCGCACGCCCCACACCCGTTGCAACGATCGGCGAAAATCAGTTCAATCATGACGCGGCCGCCTCGAGATAAGAATTGCTGACCGGTTTTGCGTTTGACCCAAAACATCGTCGAGGCCGCCGGTGACGACGTGTTGATGTTGGGTGGGGTCGAGATCCGGATAATCCGAGCGGCGATGCAGGCCGCGGCTTTCTGTTCTCTCAAGTGCGCTGGCGAATATCCATCGCGCCGAGGCAATCATTGCAGCAGCCTCCGCGCGCACGAACGACAGAGCGAGCCGCAGCCGCTCCGCTCAATGTCTCATCGCCAGCCAAACCCTCGCGAGCATCGTTCCACAATCCGTTGAGCTTATTAAGCGCGCCGGTCATGTACTCGCCATTGCGGCGATAGAACTTGGCAACGGGCAAGGTTTCGTCCTGAACACCGCGGATCAGCGTATCGACATCCAAATCCGTGCGTCTGTGCCCGGTCGGCCGCAAACCAGCGCCGCCCGTGCTCTCGACTTTGCGCGACGCCACAGAGTTTCCAAAGCGCTTCGCAAATAGCGTGGCCGAATGGCCAGCCCACGAGCCGGACGCGAGCGCCCACGCAGTAGCAGGGCCGGCGCCGCTCTGGTTGGAGCCCACGAGTTTTTCGCGCACGTCGTATCACCCGCAGCAAATAAACCCGGAATGGTGGTAGCTGCGCCCGTCCCGACTTCGATGCCACCTGAAGCTCTTACTGTCCCCTCGAGGAGATGCTCGACCTCATATTGCTCCGTGAAAGGATCAATATGAAGATGGCGTTCAAAAAATTGGAACGTCATCCGGTTGAGAGCGCTGGATATCCTCACGGCCCCTTTCGTCATAACCGTCCAATACGCAATACACGTGGCCGGTTTCGATCTCGGCAACGGTCGTGCCTTTGCCCCTGCGGACAATCTGCCCGCTGGCATCCCGCATGGTCGAAGAGCCATAAACAGCGGTCTTGGTGCAGGCGCTGCCCTTCGGAGTAATTCCGTATTGGCCGCTGAATTCCATTCCGGATAATTGAGCACCCGGCTTCGACAGCCAGAAGATAGCCGTCGCCCGTATTGTTGTGGCCGCCCGCCATGCCTGAGCGGAACGCCGTTCCACCGGTCGCCAAGACGACGGCGCCCGATTTCACGCGCCAGGTCTTGCCGACTTTTCGATTGGTCCCAACCGCCCCGCGACGACGCATCGCTCGTGAGAAGTTCGAGGACCGGGCTATGATCGAGGATGGTAACGCCATGCCGCTCCAGCTGCTTGCGCAGGAATAGCACCGCGTCGGCCGCACCGCATGCCGCCAAATTTCTCGCGCCATCCTCAGCTTTCGGAAAGGCATACCCCCACCGCGACATCAGATCTTGGTTGATAAAGCTCTGATCGTAGACTTTCTCGATCCATTCTAGGCTGGCAAATCCATGCGCGATCGCGAGGCGGGATTCGATCATGTTCTTGCGCTGTATCGGGTCGTCTGGCTTGAGATAATAAGCGCCCGTCCCGGACGGCGCCTGAGTCCCCGAGGTGCCAACGTAACCCTTCTCCACGAGGACAACCCGGCTACCGGCGCGCGCCGCCGCCAAGCCTGCCCAGCAGCCAGCAGGACCGCCGCCGATCACAAGAACGTCGGCCACGAGATCGATATCGTAGACGCTCTCTTCCGCTTGCTTTCTCAGGTTTACGACAGCACCCATCTGTATCTCTCCACATAAATCGCCAACTGCCGGGCCCAGGTCCGCATGTTGCCCCCGTCAACACTCTATATTCATACTCAATCTATAGACTTTTAGAACCCAGTCAACGTAATTGAACCCGTTGAAATACAAGTCCGATGCAGTTCGCGTCCTTGTGATCGATTACAGCGTGCCGCGCAGCGTGATTCCGAAGGTACGTGGCTGCCCGGGTGTACCAAGAACGAGGCCGGCCGCTCTCGTTCCGGTCAAGGCAGTAAAGTAGTAAGCGTTGGTAAAATTCGTCACCCAGAGCGAAATATCCGCCAGCGAGTGAACCGGTCCGCTGTCGATATCAAACCGCGCGCCAACCCTAAGATCGCCAGTGAAATAGCCGCTTATATTTGAGTAAGGATCAAGCGTCGTGCTCAAGTTCTGGCCCGAGCGCCAATTGCCATCAATCAAAACCGTAGGCTGTAACGTTGTTCGCAACTTGCTTCGAATATTCCGCGGTTTCGATGACGTAGAATTTGGCGTAAACGGAACGCTTCGTCCGGTTAAATTGCAGAGCAGTGCCGTAGAATAGGCAGGGCAACTGGCGTTGGCGTACGATCCGTAATACGCATCCGTATAAGAAAACGAACCATAGAGATTGACGTCTTCGAAGGGCGCGATTTTATTATCTAGCTCAAAGCCACGGCTTTTAATCGAGCCGACATTGGCAATAAAAGTTTGAGTCGTGTTCGTATCTGGAACTTGAAAGACCCCCGTCCCCTGAAAGTTGGTCACGATTTCGTTGAAGGCTGTCGCATTCAACAATAGACGGTGGTTAAACCACTCCGATTTGACGCCGATCTCGAGATTGGTCGCCTCTTCGGGCTGGAGAACTTGCGAACCGCCCGCCGCGAGTTGCCCCGCTGTGAGCGGAGATTGATTGATGCCGGCTGACTTCTCGCCTTTGGAAAAGCTGACGTAGCTCAGGAGATCATTGGTGATATGATAACTTGATCCGACCTGGTATTCTAACGAAGCGCCACTAACCTCCGCCGTGCCGGGCGCGATCGGGCCAAGTGAAAGGCCACTGCTGTTGATCGTCGCAACCGACACCCCGCCAGGATTGTTGACGACATAGCCATTGTAATTCCAGCCTTTGCGCTCGAATGTTTCGCGCACCCCCCGCATTGAGATCCCACTGGTGCGTGACGTGCCAGGTGCCTCCGCTGTAAGCCGCATAGGCATGTCATCG
Organism: Methylovirgula sp.; assembly: GCF_037200945.1. Lineage (NCBI taxonomy): Bacteria > Pseudomonadati > Pseudomonadota > Alphaproteobacteria > Hyphomicrobiales > Beijerinckiaceae > Methylovirgula > Methylovirgula sp. The sequence goes on along the minus strand of NZ_JBBCGP010000001.1, from coordinate 1,525,185 downwards.
ATATTATAATGGAAGCCAGTGTTAAGACCTGTCAGCTCAGATTGCGGAAGCTTGTTGCTGCCACTGGCAAGGTTAAATTGCGAGCCCAGCGTTTCGGTTCCGGTGGATGCTAAATTCATCGCATAGATATAAAGCCCGGTTTGCCATTCGACCGGCTTGCCGCGTGGCGATGTCCAGCGAAGCTCCTGAGACTCATTGGTCACGTTGTTGGTATTGCCAAAGGTCGTATATTGAATAAATGGCTGACCACCGTTGTTGTTCGGCACGAACTCCCAATAGTTGAATGCACTAATGTCGCTCAACGTGCCATAAGCGGTATTCCAGTCGACATGCAAAGACGTTTCGTACGTGGCCGCCTCCGTCGACTGATATTGGGTTATCGAAGCAAGATAGGAATTATACTGAGTAGAAAACGGCAGGCCTGCAGTTTGCGCCCTCTGGGCTAGATTCCCCCCTGTGACTGTCGTGGGATAATAGCCGTCGAATACGTAACTGCCGCCCGTGCGAAAGTCTTGATGATCTCCACTTGCGACGAAGCGGACGGTAAGATCGTTTGTCGGCGTATAGAGAAGCTGAGCCCTGCCACCTTGGCTGTTACGTTGCTCGTAACCGAGCCCATTCTGGATGTCCTTCACATAGCCATCGGTTCGGTCATCATAGGCAGTAAAGCGGTAAGCGAGCTGATTGTTGATCGGCCCCGTGAGATTCATCTTGTACTGGCGGGTTCCATATTCACCGAGATCGGTCTCCACAGTTTCCGATCGGACGAAACTCGGCAGTTGCGTATTGATCAGGATCACACCTGCCGTGGTGTTCTTGCCGAACAACGTGCCTTGGGGGCCCCGCAGTTCTTCGACCTGAGCGATGTCGACGTATTCATTGGAAATAAGTCCAAGGCGCGGTTGATAAACGCCATCGACGAGAACACCAACGCTCGGATCTAAGCCGTCCTGGTTCAATCCATTGACGCCGATACCGCGGATGCCTAACTGGGTTTGCTTGTTGTTCGTCGTCGAAAAAGACAGCGCAGGCAGCTGAAGCACCAATTCCTGAAAGTTTGTTATATCTTTCTGCTGAATATCGTGACTGCTGAGAGTCGTGATGGGGATCGGAACTTTCTGCTGATCCTCCTTGAACTTTCTTGCGACCACCACGACGGTCTCAACTTGAGTCTCGGAACTGGCATTAGAGTTCGCCGAATGCTGCGCGGGCTTGCTGTCCACTTTAGTGTGTTTGTCCGCGGCGGCCTTACTGCCGGACTGCGTCTGACTGGAATTCGTCGCCGATTGCGCGTGACCTTGGCCACCGGACAGAGACACGATCGACACGCAAGCTGTCGACGCCAAGAGAATGGACCGCAAGTTTTTACGATGAACCTGACTCTTACTCATTGCCACCCCCGTGACCCCAATGTCTGTGTTGTCGGAATGCCCGTCAGGCGAGGACCGCGTGGTTTTTCTGCGGAAGCTCATCGCCTACAAAGCAGTCGCGGGTTCAAAGATGAGCATGCCGGTCAGACACCGATGACGGCCGATGGCCGTTTATCGGCGATCAGACGGCAACCTCATTTCTCGATGCACCCGCATCCGATTTCGTTGGTTGTAGCAGCACCGCGAAATCAAAACAATATATTATCTACCTATTTTATAGACAAAAGACTCGCAGCGTGTGACCGCCGGAGAAAATGAAAGCCTTCGCGATAGCCGCTCTCAAAAAAGGCCGAGAAGCGAAATAATTTTTTGTACTGTTGCTTCGACGAGAAAGAAATCGTCGTGGCAAGTCTATCAATTAATATTTTGATTTTTATCGCCGTCTACGTTTGCGGCGGCCTCTGCGCCAACTGGTGAATAAGAGAGCGCTGAGCAGAGCGCCGCGATACCACGCGCTTGCGCTGGCTTCACATCGCCACACACCATAGCCTTCACAATGGCACCGTCCATCAGAAGATCTGATTTGGCTCACGAGTACATTGGCATCCGTGCCGACGAATCATCGCGTGCGAACATTTACCGAGCAAAGCGAAGGTCGCGAGCGGCCGCACTTTGGTCGGACCTTTAGATTGCGCGAGGCACGCGAAAAATTAAGATTGGCAAACCACGCCTGCCAGCAAATAGCGGCTCAAGGTCTATCGAAATCTTATGCGTTAGCGCGAAAAGGCCCGCGGAGCGTACGAAGCAGGTGGGCGGTATCCTGATCGCTGTTGTTGCTTCGACCAGCTCCCCACCCCAGGATGCGCCTGTATTCGCCCAAACTTCCATTTTCTGCCAATTGTTCTTCCGGCACCGCAACCGCCCGGTCGGATTCCGGTGAAACGTAAAGTGCGTCGGCTGGGCAATAGGCTTCGCAGATGAAGCAGGTCTGGCAGTCACTTTGACGGGCGATGACGGGGATGTCTCCCGCAACGCGATCGAAGACGTTGGTTGGACAGATTTTGACGCAAATGTCGCAACCAATGCAACGGCTTTTACTGAGCAAGGTGATCATTACGCCACCGCTGAATGAGAATAATCAGGAATATTTTCTACGGGCTCGCGGCGGATCCAGATTTCATCCAGACCGCCGGTGACCTGATAGTGACGCTGGGCAGGATCTGTGTGCGGAAAGTCCGTCCGGCGATTAAGGCTGCGGGTTTCGCGGCGCTCAAGTCCGGCTCGATATGTCCAGCGCCCCGCGGCGACAAGCGCGGCGGCTGTCCGGGAGCGTTCAATGCTGCGCGGATCATCGACTCGCGGAGTGCAACGCACCTCGCGCCACAAACTATCAAGCTTCTGCAGAGACGTTATGAGGCCAACGCCCGTGCGGAAATAGTTCTTATCGAGCGGGAACAATTCGTCTTGCACCCCCTTGATGATGGCGTCGCTGTCGAATTTCTGTTTGCCCTCGGCCGGCCGCAGCCCCACCTGCCCCGTCGCGCGGAGCGGCCGGTCGGACGCATCGCTTCTCAAGGCGAGTGCGAAGCGCGCGGCACCCGCGCCTGCCCAGCGACCGCTCGAGATGGCCCACGCTGCGTTGGGACCACCGCCGCCGGAGGCGGCGCCTGCCAGAAACTCGCGTGTGGCTGCGTCGCCGGCGGCATAAAGGCCCGGTACTGACGCGGCGCAATCGTCGCTCGTCAACCGGACCCCGCCCACACCGCGCACTGTTCCTTCCAGCACCAGGGTGACCGGAAAGCGCTGGGTGTAGGGATCGATACCGGCCTTGCGTAATGGCAAGAAGGCGATGAAGTGAGATTTCTCGATCACTGCTCTAATGTCGGGCGTAGCCTTGTCGAGACGCGCGAAGACCGGGCCTTTTAGCAAAGCAGTAGCCAGGAAATCATCTCTGCGTCGGCCGCCTTCGATCCCGCCCAGGTCGTTGCCGTCAGCATCGGTATAGGTCGCCCAAGCATAGGGTACACCGCGGGTCGCAGTGGCATTGACGGCCGAAGAAATGGCGTACTGCGCACTGAACTCCATGCTGGAAAGTTCTGCGCCTGCTTCCACGGCCATCAAGGATGCATCGCCCGTATTGACGTTGCACCCGAGCGCGTTGCTCAAGAACGAACAGCCGCCGGTCGCGAGCACCACCGCACCGGCGCGTACGCTATAGCGACGATTTTCCTGCCGCTGGAGGCCGCGAGCACCAGCAACAACACCGTCTCGATCGACCAGCAGTTCCAGGGCGGGGCTTTGGTCAAGAATTCGGACCCCTAAAGCAAGGAGGCGTCGGCGTATGACGCGCATATATTCTGGGCCGTAAAAGCTCTTGCGGGCCGGCTCTCCGTTTTCACGAGGGAATTTATAGCCCCATTCGTCTAATAATGGCATTGACTGCCAGGTGCATTCGAGCACCCGTTCAATCCAGCGTGGATTTCCAAGGCCGTTTCCCTGGCGATAACGCTGGATCAGCACTTCCGGCCGTTCCGCTGGAGGGACCGTCAGCACACCGTTGCCGCTAGCCGCCGCGGCGCCGCTGCTGCCCAAATATCCTTTATCGACCACGACCACCTTTGCGCCGGAGGTGGCTGCAGACCAGGCTGCCCAAGCCGCCGCGGGACCGCCACCGATCACCAATACATCGGTGGAAAGCGTCAGATCGCAGTCATCCTCCGGCGCAAATCCCATATCCCACGTTGTTGCTGCCATCGTCATCTCTCAGAAATCAGACTAAAGGACCCGCAGAGCTACCGAGCGGAGCGAATGCGCATCGATCCTCACTGTCTCGCTGGATCTCTTGCTTTTCTTATGAAGAGCCATGGTAGGCCAGCAGGCGCCGCGACCGGACAAGCGCCAAACGCATACTGAATCTCCGAGCGGCGATTCCGGCACAACTCACTTCAATCCGAAGCCCAAAGCTGCCAGAGCATCTCGCAGGCGGTCGCGACCATGCAGCCCCGGCGCATCCTTGATGCGGTTGAGCGCTTGCTCGCTCCAAGCCTTCACCGGTATGTGCTGCTCTTGCTGAAAATTTTTGATGGTTTCATCGTACGCTGCGATAGCGGCGCGCTGCGGCTCGTCCCAAACGTATCGCTCACGAAACAGCACCGCCTGCTGCGGCAGCCGCGGTTTTACACCAGTCGGCACACCGGGATCCGGATGACCAACAACAAGTCCAAAAAGCGGGAAGACGTGAGCAGGCAATCCAAGCTCTTTGGCCACTTCGGCCGGTTTATTACGGATGGCGCCGATGTAGACAGTCCCGAGGCCGAGAGACTCCGCCGCGACGACAGCGTTCTGCGCGGCGAGCGATGTATCAACGGCACCTACTAAAAAGCTCTCGATGTAATCGAGTCCCTCGGCCAAGAGGCCGCGTTCATTGGCGAGCGCGTTGAGGCGGGCAAGATCGAGCAGCCAAACGAGGAACAACGGCGCGCGAATAATGTGTTTTTGATCGTTGGCTAGCGCGGCGAGCCGCGCCTTGCGATCCTTGTCCTCAACCCCGACGACGCTCCAGGCCTGAAGATTGGAGGAGGAAGACGCGGACTGCGCGGCCGTCACCAACACCTCGAGTGTTCCTTCCGGCAAACGATCTGGAAGATAGGCCCGCACCGAGCGGTGCGAAAATAAAAGATCAAGCGTCTCGTTGCCTCGCTCGGGGAAGGCGAAATTTTCCAGGCCGTAACGTTGCCCGGCACGATTTCGAGTCGCTTCCAACGCGTTTCGATCTCCTGGTTCGCGTTTCGCTGATGAAACACTCATGCTCTGTCCTTGCTTGCAGTTCTGATTACGGGAAGCGTGGGCTACGCTGCTTTTTCGAAGCAGTTGGAAATGCCTATTTGATCGAGCTCCGTGATATCCTCGGGTGACAACTTCCAATCGAGCGATCTCACATTGGCGATCACTTGTTCGCGGCTTGAGGCGCCGGCGATGACGCTTGCGACAATCGGCTGAGCGGCCAACCATGCCAGGGCAAGATCGGCAACCGTCTTGCCTCGTACTGCCGCGAAACTCGTGAGGCGATCGAGAATGTCGAAATTGCCGTCGTTGAGAAAGCGTGTCGCATTGCGCTGAAGGCGGGCAAAGCGCGAGCCTTCTGGCAAGGGGGTATTGCGCTTATATTTGCCAGTCAAAAAGCCGCCTGCTAACGGCAAATACGGCAAGAGGCCGATACCGTTAGCCCGCAGCGCCGGCAAAAGTTCTTTCTCGACGGAACGATCAAGAAGACTGTAATTGTTTTGCGACGAAATGATCGGCTCTAGGCCGGCGACCTTGGTCTTCCACTGCGCGTCGACCACTTGCCAAGCCGGAAAGTTTGAAAGACCGATATAGCGGACCTTGCCGGTGTGAACGAGATCGTCGAGGGCGCGCAATGTCTCGTCGATCGGCGTGTCGGGGTCCGGAAAATGGTATTGATAGAGATCGATCCACTCCGTCTTCAAACGCGTCAGACTCGCCTCGACAGACTGGATAATATGTCGGCGCGACGCGTTGCCCTTATGTTTGGCAGGATCCATCGAGCGTCCGAATTTGGTCGCAAGGATCACATCTTTCCGATGCGCGCCGAGCACATCGCCCAGAATCGATTCCGAACTACCGCGACCATAGACATCGGCCGTATCGATGAAAGTTATGCCATTGTCGAGCGCCGCATGGATAATTTCTTTCGCGACATCGTTCGACGCCCTGTCACCAAAATTATTGGCGCCAAGGCCCGCCAAGGAGACTTTAAGCCCCGACGCGCCAACATAACGCTCTGTCATTCGTGCCCCCTTCGCTTCCCCGAGGTCCGGCGGATAAGAGCCATAATCATCGAAGAGCTTAAACTCTACCAAATTTATAGGGAATAGCAAATGATCTTGGCCCATGACACGACGCCATACGTAATGGGACCGTAGGTAGTGCCTTAGGGTCAGGACTCATTGATTAGAGCCAGAAGATGACGGCGGCTGCGATACAGATGGCAGACATGAATGTATGGGCGCATCGGTCGTATCGGGTGTGGATGCGTCGCCAGTCCTTGAGCCTGCCGAACATGTTCTCGATCTTGTGCCGTTGACGATAGAGCTCGCGGTCATGTTCGATCGGCTTTTTTCGGTTTGACTTCGATGGGATGCAGGCCACGATGCCGCGTTCGCCAAGAGCCCGGCGAAACCAGTCGGCATCATAGCCCTTGTCAGCGAGCAACTGCTTCGCGGACGGTAGAGCATCGATCATCAGGGCCGCGCCCCTATAATCGCTCATCTGGCCTTCGCTGAGCAGCATGATGACGGGGCGCCCCTGACCATCGCATACGGCGTGCAGCTTGGAGTTCAGGCCGCCCTTCGTGCGGCCGATACGTCGGGGAACAGACCCTTTTTTAAAAGGCTGGCGGCGGTGCGATGCGCTTTCAGATGCGTCGCATCGATCATCAGACGAGATGGCTTGCCGGCCTTGCGTGCCAGTTCGGCGAAGATCTTGTTGAACACGCCGAGGCGGCTCCAACGCACAAACCGATTGTAGATCGTCTTGTGCGGACCATAGCCGGGCGGCGCATCGCGCCAGCGCAGACCGTTTCTGATGACGAAGACGATGCCACTGATCACCCGCCGATCGTCAACCCTCGCAATCCCGTGCGACAATGGAAAATACGGTTCGATCCGGCGCATCTGCGCCTCCGACAGCAACAACAAATCAGCCATGGCGATGCCTCCCGACATCCCCATTGAATCAATCCGCTAACCCTCACGCAACAATTTAATGGGTCCTGAGCCTAGTTAGAAATCGAACTGATTTTCTCCCCAGAAAAAGGAGCGCACCCTTAATGTCAGCCCAACCAATTGACCATGATGACATTTGCAAGGTCGCGCGCGAACTCACCAAGGAATACAGTCTCACCCCTGAATTCTCGATCGTGATCGCGCGCTGCGCCAAGGAGCCGACGATTCACGTCATGACCATTATTGGCTACGAAAGAATGATGCCGAAACTGCCCACAACTTACAAAGGCTGCATCATCGAACAAAGCAAATCTGACAGGCCGATCATGAGCCCGGCGTATAGATAAGAACACAAGATTAGAATTGACCCGACAAAGGCCTTCAACAAACGGATGGAGCATGGCCATACCGGAAGAAAGCACCTGCAGCGCCGACACCCTAACACCGCCAGTCAGAGAAAAATCAAGTTGTCACCATAACTTACGCTTGATAATCCGCTTTTTATCTCGCCCCGCTCACGCTACCAATTCCGCCAAGACCAGATTATACTGACTCTAAAAGGAAGACCCATGCCTGACGACCAACCCGAAGATATTGTCCTTCACCTCTTGCGCGACATCCGTGAACGGATAGAGCCAATGGCAACGAAGAACGACATCGCCGACTTGCGCTCTGATCTTAACTCGGGGCTTGTCAATGTCGCCGCCGATTTTAATGAGCTGCGCAAAGACCTCTCCGACCAGATCATCGGATTGCGCCGCGCCGTCGTGGAATAGTCATCGGCCACGGCAATATCATCGCCGAACTTGAGGCGCGCGTTAGACGCATGGAACAGCACCTCGGCCTCGATGGCCACTGAGATCACACACATCCAGAGCTTAAAAACCGCCCGGCCAGATCCCTCTGCCGGGCCTTTCTTGCACGCACCTGTCAGGCAGATTTCAAACTGAGATGACGTAATGGGCCGGCGCACTGGCTCTAGCCGGTAGGGGTGGCAGTCCCCGATACTGATGATGTGTAGATCAACGGGGTCCTTACGGCCCCAAACAGTATGAGGACTGCCATGGAGTATTATGCCGGGATCGACGTTTCGTTGGAACAGAGCAGCGTGTGTATTGTGGACGAGAAAGGCCAGATCATCCGGGAGGCGAAGGTCTCGAGCGAGCCGGCTGCGCTGGCGGCGCTGTTTGCAGGCTTGGCTTTTCCTGTAATCCGGATCGGGCTTGAGGCGGGTCCGCTGTCGCAGTGGCTGCACGCGGGGTTGACGGATGCCGGTTACGAAGTGGTCTTGCTGGAAACCCGGCACGTCAAGGCGGCCCTTTCGGCAATGACGGTGAAGACCGACCGGAAGGATGCCCGCGGCATTGCCCAGCTGCTGCGCATGGGCTGGTTTCGTTCAGTGCATCGCAAGTCGCTGCCGGCGCAGGAAACGCGGGTCCTGCTAACGGCGCGCAAGCTGCTGCTCGGCAAGATGATCGACATTGAGGTCGCGATCCGCGGCCTGTTGCGGGGCTTCGGTTTGAAGGTTGGTCTGGCGAGCAGGTTGGGATTCGCCGGCCGAGTGCATGAGCTGATCGCTGGCCAGGCGATGCTGGAAAGCGTCATTGAGCCACTGTTGCGGTGCCGGGAAGCGCTGCGGACGGAGTTCGCCAAGCTACACCGCCAACTGCTGGCGATCGTGCGGCAGGACGGGATATGTCGGCGGTTGATGACGGCACCGGGCGTTGGGCCGGTGGTGGCGCTGACCTTTACTTCGGCGATCGACGATCCTGCGCGGTTCAAATCATCGCGTGCCGTCGGCGCTCATTTCGGCCTGACGCCGCGGAAATACCAGTCGGGCGAGACGGACGTGAGCGGCGGTATCACCAAGGCTGGCGACGCTATGGTGCGTGCTACCCTTTATGAAGCCGCCCTGGTCCTGCTGTTCAAGGCGCGGCCATCGTCGCTGAAAGCCTGGGGGATGATGGTCGCCCGCCGGCGAGGCGCCAAGCGGGCGCTGGTGGCTGTGGCCCGCAAGCTGGCCACTGTCCTGCATCGCATGTGGGTCGATGGCAGCGAGTTCCACTGGAACCGGGAGGAAGGCGCCGCTTCGGCATGAAGTCGTAATGTTGTTGATGAATTGAACAGTCCGTAAGGACGTTCTCCGAGGTCCCTTCGCCGGGACGCGGAAGGTCGGAAAACCGTGTAGTGCCTTGCGCTTCGAGCGCGCAACTGAGATCGGCTCCGACTTTCCATCTGATGTCATCTTGTGGCGGCAAGACGCCGACCACGGACGGAAGCGTGATACCGGCGGATGGATAAACGAGGATTGACACCCAAAGGCCCATTACGGAAGGCACTACCGGACCGTAAGCAGACTGGTAGCTTTGAGCGATTTGCACTATGGAGCGGCGACCGCCCCTCATACGGTCGATAAGAAGCTTTCGCTCACAAGAAGCAATCAGATCGTCCCTCGCTCACTGAGGCGTCTCGTTCCATCGGCCGCCCCGGAGAAACGTCAGCCAGCCGAGCGCCGCACCTGTGTGTCGCATCACTTGGTACGTAAAAGGCTCAATAAAAGAGGCCAGAATGCTGACCGTTACCCTGGCTGAGCTCGCGGGATCGACCCATCGGCGATAAAGATGAATCGACCAGAGTCCAAATGCGAAATCGATCGCGATCTTTGCAATGATCCACGCGCCGATCGGGAAAAGCAGGTGCAGGTGTCCGGTGGCAACGTAGAATGGCAGAAGTCCCAAGGCGATCAGGCCATAGATGGGTTGAAGCGTATCAAGTGCTTTTACCGGCAACATTATGAGTCCAACGCGTCCGTAGCGCGGATTCCCAACCATGCCGCGATATAACAATTGAGTCTGAAGAAAACCGCCAAACCAACGACGACGCTGCTGGAGAAAGGTTGTGATCGTGCTTGGAGCTTCGGTCGTCGCTTTCGCGCCAGCGACGACGGTCGTTGTCCAGCGCTGCCCATGATCCGCGCCAAAGCGGCGAAGGCGATGAATCAGTTCATAGTCTTCTACCAAGCAGTCGGGATCAAATCCGCCAACCGTTAGAACCGCGTCTCGCCGAAAACCGGCGCAAGCACCAGAAATCAACAGCAGGGAATCGGTACGCGCCCATGCGTACCGCGCCAAAAAATTGCGGATATATTCGTATGTTTGAAACCATTGGTAGAAGCGGCCTGAAAGAGTTTCACTGCAGACCGGCGTGAGAACGCCAGTGGCAGCGACCAGCGACGGATCAAGCGCGAACGCGACTTTTATTGCCCGTGCAGCGCTGACGTCTAGAAAGGTATCCCCATCTACCGTCACAACCAGATCGGTATCGACCGATACCAAGGCAGCATTCAGCGCGCGCGCCTTTCCAGCGTGCGGCAACCTCAGCCACTGGAGCGTGGGATACAGAGCGCTAGGCCCACTCATCGAACCAAGTTGAGGCATGGAAAGCCCAAACTCGCCTCCGAGAATATCGGCTGTCCCATCGTCAGAACCATCGTCGACGATAAGAATCGTCTCGATCGGATCCAATTGCGCAAGCAACGACCGGATCATTCTCCCCACATTCAATTCTTCATTGTAGCACGCAACGAGCACTGAAAGTGTCGGCATCGGACGGGTGGGAGAAGGCAATGCCTTCCGCTTGATAAGTGGAAGTGTCATTACGAAAACAAAGGCGGTCAGCAGAGTGTCGTACGAGATATAAATCAAGCCAGCGGACCAAGAGAAAAGGCCATGCGGATTAAAAGCGCGAAAAAGAAGAATGAAAAAGAATGCGAGCACCGCGCCATGAATAATGAAGCTTGGCCACGGCGTCGTCGACGGCAATCGACGCGGAGAGGTCTTGGCGAAGGCAATATCTAAATCGACAAGATGACGTTGCAGCTCATTGTCGCTGCCGCGAAGATGTGGATTCGCAAGAGCCCGAGATCGTGACCAGGGATCGTACAGACGAAGGGCCATTATGATTCCATCTTGGAAATTACCGGCGCCTCGGGGGGATCATGCGCTGCAGTTCAGCCTCGCCATCCCAAAACTGATGCTTGAGTGCGCCGACGATGTGGAGCGCCAACAGGAGGTAGAGCGCGTAATTCAGATAAACGTGGATATTGAAGAGGATCGTGTGGAGACGTTCCTTTGTGGTTGGCTCGATGTTTTGAATCCAGCTTATCCGCGGCCATGGGATGATACCGTACAGAAAGACTGGATGTGTTGCCGCCTCTTTCCAAGCGGAATCGTGCAGCCATCCGGAGACCGGTATCGCAAAAATTAGGACATAAAGCATCCAGTGTACCGAATGCGCGGCCAATTGCTCGAAGGGTGAGTAACTGGTGGGCAGCAGTGGCGGCTTGTGCATTAAACGCCACAGAATGCGAAGAATCGCCAAGCCGAGCACGGTGATGCCAACGGATTTATGAAGATCAACGAATTGACGCACATATTCATCCGGCACGTAATTCGCGCCGAAACCGAGCACAACGTTCACCAGGATCAATGCTGCAATCACCCAATGCAAGACGATGGCAGTTGAAGAGTATGTGAACGCTTGGGATTTCTGTTCTCTAGATCCCAAGAAATGCCTCGCAGTCGTGACCGAACACTTTTCGCCGACACCGATTGTCATCCTTGAGCGACATTCGCGGCTGGTTCGTCCGTTGGAAATAACTTGCGTCGTCATCGATGCCAAATGAATTTTAAGTCAGGCTGGATCGCAGCACCTTCCCATCACTGCGAGCCCAGAATGATCGTCAGTGTCTGCTTTCGGCAAACGTCTTTCGTTTCATCAATGCTCAGGAGGGGCACTAAGTTGCCATTGGTCGATTCGGACTCGATGCCATCAAAAGCGGTCTTTTGCCATCCATCGGTAAACTGCGATCAAAAGGACCTAGCGCCGCCCGCGATCGCTGCTCCGGATTGCAGAACGCGCGCGGTTGTTTCTGTCTCTGTGGAACGCTTCGCGGAGAGGATTGATAATCCCTGCGCGGCAACCGATGGTGGCGGGATTACTGAGGAATCGCGAGGGCGAGAATGAAGCGCCGGGACAAACAAAAACTCCGAGACTTCATCGACCGCGTTAAAGCCATCAAGTGGCCGAAGATAAAGGCGGCAAACAAATCGGAACAACGTTTCATCGCAACGGTGCTGGACGCGGTCAATATATTGGAACTCGAAATTATCTGCGGCAACGTACTCCCCGAGTTACCGGAAGATTCGGCCACCTATCTGCCGACTGCCCCAGACGTCGAACTCAATTTGCAGATCATCAAAAAGAACCTCTATCCACTGGTCGAGATTTTAAGGGACCTCGAACCGAAAAAACACAAGGCCGCCCTGAAACATATGCGAAACCTTCTCGATGCGGTCGGCTACTCTTGGCGAATAGTGCCGCGAGACGACGCTGCGAAAGAGCGCGACGAAAGTTGGCAACGGCGCCGCTCAGCTAAGGAATTAGAGGCCCGCGGAGCGCTTGTGGCGATAGTCTCGAATCTCGCTGGGAATAGAAGGCCGGTGCACCCTTACGAATGGATCGAACAGAAGCTCAAGACGATCAACAAGAAACTTACGGGGATGGGCCATACTCCGCTCATCACGAATTTTGCCGATGCCGAAGGTGTGCGAAATGCCAGCGATGTGGTCCACCGTATCCTGACGGACCTTCCCGAGAATTCATCGCGGTCGTAAGAGCAGAGACCCTGGTCGGTCCGCTCTTTAAGCTTGGCTGGCCCTTGCCCAGCGCTTGAGCGCTCTGCGTCGTCGGACGGAACCGATCTCGGATTCTAGTCTGCGGCGTCGGTCGGCCAAGCCATCATCGCCGCCTCGGCTATGCCTTTCAACTCAGCCCGGGTCGCGCCGTCACGAGCCTGGATGGCCATCCCCTGGAAAATGCCAAGAAAAAACCGGCTCAGCCGATCAATATCGGCGGACGCTGGCAACTCGCCTTCCGCGACGGCGTCCTCCAGCCGCGACCGAAACATCCGTAGACTTTCGAGCCGCGCCTTTCTGACATCCTCGGCGATCGAGGCCGGCCATTCGTCGCTGACTGCGCCTAGCATCGCCATGCAGCCGGCCGGCGTCGTTTTGGATTCAGGAAAGCTTTCAGCTGCCGCCAGCAGAAAGCTTCGCACCCCAGCGCGGGCGGTGGGGGCCTCGGTGAGCTTGTTCCAGAGCGGCGACCCACAGGTACAGAGATATCGCGCAACTGCTTCCCGATACAGCGTCTCCTTGCAACCAAAGGCCGCGTAGAGACTCGGCGAACCGATGCCCATTGCGGCGCATAGGTCCTTCATCGATGTCGTCGCAAATCCTTTGCGCCAAAACAGGTGCATGGCCGCGTCCAACGCTGCCTCGCGATCAAACTCGCGCGGCCGACCGATAACCACGGTCACCTCCTTATTTCTGTAACGCGGAAGACATAATTGGATTGACGGCCCCGTTCAAACAGCTAAAGACTTATATGTCGATCGACACAAAAAGGAAATTGAAAATGACGCTCACAGGAAAACGGGCCCTGGTCACGGGCGCGAGCCGAGGGATCGGGGCAGCGATCGCCAAGGCGCTGGCTGCCGAAGGCGCGGATGTGGCGATCACCTACGAGAAATCCGCCGATCGCGCCGCTGAGGTCGTGCGCGCCATCCAACCGCAGGGTCGGCGCGCCGTTGCGATCCAAGCCGATAGCGCAGATGCCGCCGCCGTGCTGGCCTCGGTCGAGAAGACGGTCGCTGAGCTTGGCGGTCTCGACATCCTGGTTAACAATGCAGGCATCCTTCGAATCTCGAAACTAAAGGACATTTCGCTCGACGACATCAACGCGATTCTGGATGTCAATGTCCGTGCGCCGATTGTCGCCAGCAAGGCGGCCATTCCCCATCTCGGCAAAGGCGGTCGTGTCATCTCCATCGGAAGTTTCTTCGCAGACCGCGTGCCCTCCCCTGTACTCGGCGTTTACGCGGCATCGAAATCCGCGCTGGTCGGCTTCACTAAGGGGCTTGCCCGGGAAGTCGGTCCGCAGGGGATCACAGTCAACCTGGTGCAGCCCGGCTCCATCGACACCGACATGAACCCGGCTGACGGCCCGTTTGCGGAGACGCTCCGGCAAATGACTGCGTTCGGTCGCTATGGTACAGTCGACGACATCGCCGATGCCGTGGCGTTCCTTGCGAGCCCAAAGGCACAATACATCACCGGGACGACGTTGACGGTCGATGGCGGCGCGATCGCTTAAATTGCAAAACACCGGGCGCCCCCGAAGCGTCCGGCCGTGTTCCTGCGGCGAAGAAGCTGCGATGAAGATTGAGAGACATGCCGTGGACGAAATTAGCAGCCGAGTAGGCATCCAAAAGTCGGCCAAACCAACGTCACGGCGGACACGAAATATAATATGGATTGTTGCAGCCGCGACGCTTTTGCTCATTTTGGCTGTGGGATCTAGCCATTTCTTCCTGCACGACGGTCAGGCTGGCCCGCAGGATGCCGGCGCCCAATCACTCCCACAAGTCATCGTCAGCACACCCCTCGAACGGCAAATCGACAAAGAGCTGACTTTCCTCGGACAATTCTCGGCCGTTGATCGTGTCGAACTTCGAGCGCAGGTCGGCGGCATATTGACCGGAATTTATTTCAAGGATGGCGCTATAGTTCGTAAAGGCGATCTGCTCTTCACCATCGATACGGTGCCTTATGCAATTAAGCTCGCGCAGGCCCAGGCGCAGCTGAAAAGCGCAAATGCACAATTAGTGTTGGCGAATCAAGAGTTGACACGCGCGCAAGCGCTCGCCACCCGATCATTTGGTACCGTCGAGAGCGTGGATCAACGCACCTCGGATCTGCAAGGCGCCGTGGCGGCGATCGATGCCGCTAAAGCTGCTGTTCGCGACGCCCAATTTGATTTTGATCATTGCCGGATTACAGCGCCATTCACGGGGCGCATCGGCACACATCTCGTTTCGATTGGAAATCTTATCGCAGGCAGCCGGGCCGCGACGAGCCCAACCACGCTCCTCGCGACGCTTGTCTCTCTCGATCCGATCCACCTGGACTTCGATATGAGTGAATCGGACTACGAGACATTTTCGCGTTATCGCGCGCAAGCCGGCGGTGGCCTGGGAAATCGGATAAAGATTGCCCTTAACGACGACGACCATTTCAGTCGAGAAGGCGTCCTTGATTTCGTAGATAATGAGCTCGATCACTCAAGCGGGACAATTCACGCGCGAGCAACGATCCAAGACCCCAAATTCGACCTGACGCCCGGCGCGTTCGCTCGCGTACGGGTCACCGCGTCGCCCCCGAGGCCGGTTTTGATGCTGCCGGATGCGGCCGTCTTACCCGATCAATCGAGCTACGTTGTCTTGACGGTCAGCGCAGACGGCACAGTTATTCCGAAGGCGGTACAGGCCGGTGATTTACGAGGCGGTCTTCGTGTCATTTCCTCGGGTCTATCACCAGACGCAAAGGTGATCATCGACGGCCTTCTCTACGCAGCGCCGGGAAGCAAGGTCAGTCCGAAGAATGGCACGATTCGATATTCATCAACCAACCAAGACGTGGACTGACGCCGATGCGATTAAGCCACTTCTTCATCGATCGTCCGCGATTTGCGGTTGTTCTCAGCATTTTCATAACGCTTCTCGGCCTTGGCGCTCTCGCCGTTTTGCCAGTGGCGCAATATCCTGAAGTCGTCCCGCCGACGGTGCAGATCACCGCCTCATTGCCGGGTGCGTCCGCAGATACAGTGGCGCGCACGGTCGCGACGCCCCTCGAACAAGAGATAAATGGCGTCGAAAACATGCTCTATATGAGCAGCCAGTCGACCGGAGATGGCAATCTCACCATCACGGTGACTTTCCGGATCGGAACAGACCTCAACGTCGCGCAAATGCTCACGCAAAACCGTGTGCAGGACGCGCTGCCTCGTCTCCCGGTTGATGTACAAAGCCTCGGCGTACAAGTTCGAAAATCTACGCCGAGCATTCTTCTCGCGGTTCACCTTTTTTCGCCGGATAAGTCGCGAGACACGCTCTACCTTTCGAATTATCTCACCCTTCACGTGAAGGACGAATTGGCGCGTCTTCAGGGCGTTGGTGACGTCCAGTTTCAAGGCGGCCGTGAATATGCAATGCGGATCTGGCTGGATCCCGACAAGGTCGCCGCACACGACTTGAGCGCCTCTCAGGTTCTGGATGCACTCCGAGCTCAAAATCTGCAAGTTGCCGCCGGCGTGCTCAATCGGCCGCCGGTTCCGGTTCCCAGCGCCGCGGCCTACCAGATCGGCGTGGAAGCGCGTGGAAGACTGGCGACGCCCGAGGAATTTGGCGACATCGTCATAAAGTCAGATGGTGCGGGCCGTGTGACGCGCGTGCGCGACGTCGGGCGCGTCGAGGTGGGCGCCGCGGACTACGGAAGCAGCGCGTTTGTAGATCATTACTACGGACTTCCCCTGCTCATTTTCGCGGAGCCGGGAGCAAATTCGCTCGCGGTCGACAAAGAAGTCGTCTCGACGATGCGCGAATTGAGTAAAGCGTTTCCCCCAGGCGTCGCCTACACCATCGTCTACGATCCGACGATTTTCATCTCGAAGTCCATACACGAAGTCATCGTTACGATCTTTGTCGCGATCCTGCTGGTGGTCGGCGTCGTCTTTGTCTTCCTCCAAACCTGGCGGGCGACGATCATTCCCGTGATCGCTATTCCCGTCTCCTTGTTGGGGGCATTCGGTGTCTTGTTGCTGTTTGGAATATCGATCAACAATCTGTCCTTATTTGGCCTCGTGCTTGCCGTTGGCATTGTTGTCGACGACGCGATCGTCGTCGTAGAGAATGTCGAACGGAACCTGGAATTGGGCATGTCGCCGTCAGCGGCAGCGCATCGCACCATGGACGAAGTCGGCGGCGCACTTATCGCCATTGCGCTCACTTTATGCGCCGTCTTTGTGCCTGCCGCCTTTCTATCTGGAATCACCGGTCTTTTCTTTCGTCAATTCGCGGTGACGATCGCCGCCTCGACGGTGATTTCCTGCTTTGTCTCCCTCACCTTGAGCCCGGCGCTTTGCGCAATTCTGCTCAAAGCGCATGGCGCTGACACGTCGCACGGGCCAGTGGGAAACGTTATTTCCTGGGCCTTCGGATTGTTTAACCGGGGATTCGAGACACTTTCGGCATCTTACGGCCGCCTTACAGCCCGCCTTGTTCGAACTCTGAGTGTGGTTCTGATTGTGTATGTCGGTCTGATTGGCCTTGCCGCTCTTGAGTTCGCACGAACGCCGACGGGATTCATTCCGGAGCAAGACCAGGGCTATCTGATCACAATCATACAACTTCCGCCTGGCGCAGCCCTGTCTCGAACCGAGGCAGTGGTCCGGCAGGCCAACGACATCATCCTGTCGACGAAAGGCATCGAGCACGACGCCCCGTTTGTGGGGCTCGACGCCACGACCTCAACCGTCGCGCCAAACACCGCGACGATTTTTTCGGGGCTTCCTTCGCTTTATAATCACGATCTGGAAGGTGTTACCGCGGATTCCGTGCTGGCTGATCTCAGGAGACGGCTTTCCGTCATCAAAGATGCGTATGTGCTGACAATATCGCCTCCACCAGTTCAAGGTCTCGGGAGCTCTGGCGGCTTCAAGCTTATGTTGGAGGACAGGGCGGGTCTTGGTCCTCAAGCCTTGGTGGGCGCGGCAAAAGCTCTTGTCGCAGCGGCCAACAAGGATCCTGATTTTGCCGGTGTCTTCACGCTGTTTAACGCCGCGTCTCCGTCCACGTTCGCCGATATCGATCGGGAAAAGGCTGAGAAACTCAGCCTGACTCCGACCGACATCTTCTCCACGCTTCAGGTTTATCTTGGCTCCCAATACGTCAACGACTTCAATTATCTCGGTCGTACTTACGAGGTCATTGCCCAGGCCGATGGACGATATCGGCGGACGACGGAAGATCTTGCAAATCTTAAGGCCCGCAATTCTCTTGGGCAGATGGTGCCGATCGGCAGCGTTGCGCAGTTGAAACACACGACGATCCCCTACAGGGTTCCGCGCTACAATCTATATCCCGCAGCAGAGGTGCAAGGCGTCGGCGCCCCAGGCATCGCCTCCGGAACGGCTTTGCTGCGCATGGAAGAATTGGCGCACAAGGTTCTTCCAAACGGGATCGACTTTGAGTGGACTGAATTGGCGTTCCAGCAGGAAGAGCGGGGAACGCCAACTTTGTTGGTGTTTGGCGCCGCCGCGTTGTTTGTTTTTCTGGTCCTGGTTGCACAATACGAAAGTTGGAAGCTGCCTTTGGCCGTCGTCCTCATCGTGCCGATGTGCCTCCTCGCGTCGGTCACGGGACTTCTCGCTCGTGGATTGCCGATCGATATCCTGGCGCAGATCGGCTTTGTGGTTTTGGTGGGTTTGGCCGCTAAAAATGCAATCCTGATCGTCGAGTTCGCCCGCCAAAAGGAACACGAGGGTGCGAGCGCTGGCGATGCCGCCGTGCATGCGGCTCGCACACGGTTGCGACCCATCTTGATGACGTCGTTCGCGTTCATACTCGGTGTCGCGCCGCTGGCTGTCGCGACCGGGGCAGGCGCGGAAATGCGCCGTTCGCTCGGAACTGCAGTTCTCTTTGGCATGTTAGGCGTGACCGGATTTGGGCTGCTGTTCACGCCCGCCTTTTACACTTTCATTCGCAACCTAGGCAGAGGCCGGTCGACAATCTCGAGCGCCAACGTCGTCGGACGTGAGCATCCGGAGACATTATGATAGGAGACAGAGAACGTCGCTCTCAACGTCGAGACCGGAAAGATCGCCTAGTAATACAAGGCACCGCGGCCCCTGATCGACGGAGTGCTGGCAACGGCCGGCGACCTCGTATTCATAGGCGAAGACGATGGCTGGTTTGATGCTTTCAAAGCAACGGCCGGCGAGCGCATTTGGCGCTATAATCTCGGTGCCATGCCAGGCTGTGCTACCGTGAAAAAGATCGGCTTTCTTTCGTTTGGCCATTGGACGCCCTCACCGCAGTCGCAGACACGCTCGGCAGCTGACGCGCTCCTGCAATCCATTGACCTGGCTATCGCAGCTGAAGAACTGGGAGCGGATGGCGCCTATTTCCGCGTCCATCACTTCGCGCGCCAACTCGCTTCGCCCTTTCCGCTTCTGGCGGCCGTAGGCGCGAAGACCAAAAGCATCGAGATCGGCACGGCGGTCATCGACATGCGCTATGAAAACCCGCTTTACATGGCCGAGGATGCGAGCGCGGCCGACCTCATCGCCGGCGGCCGCTTGCAACTGGGGATCAGCCGAGGTTCACCCGAGCAGGTGATCGATGGGTGGCGCCATTTTGGGTACAGCCCGGCCGAGGGCGAGAGTGACGCCGACATGGGCCGACGCCACGCGGAGGTGTTTCTTGACGTGCTGCGCGGCGCCGGATTCGCGAAGCCGAATCCACGGCCGATGTTTCCAAATCCGCCGGGCCTGCTGCGCCCTGAGCCATATGCAGAGGGGCTACGCGACCGGATCTGGTGGGGTGCTGGCTCCAACGCCACGGCGATTTGGGCGGCGAAGGTCGGGATGAACCTGCAAAGCTCGACTCTTAAAGACGACGAGACCGGAGAGCCATTTCACATCCAACAGGCCGCCCAGATCCGGGCTTTCCGCACGGCCTGGAAGGAGGCCGGTCACGCGCGCGATCCGCGTGTCTCGGTCAGCCGCAGTATCTTTGCGCTGGTGGACGATCGTGATCGTACCTATTTCGGTCGCGGAGCCGAGGGAGAGGACCAAGTGGGCTTTATCGATGAGAAGACGCGCGCGATCTTCGGTCGTAGCTATGCTGCCGAACCGGACGTCCTCGTTGAGCAACTCAGGAAAGACGAAGCGATCGCCGAGGCTGACACGCTGCTCCTGACGGTCCCGAACCAGTTGGGCCTCGCCTACAACGCACATGTCATCGAGGCAATCCTCACCCATGTCGCGCCCGCCCTCGGTTGGCGCTGACGTCCACGCGGGTAGCCCCCCACCGACATGACACCGCGCGCACGACAGCGTCCTGCTCGCTTCATAAACGAAGAACTGCCAGCAGGGCGACCGCTTCGGAGCGTCACGCAATGGCCAAGGGATGGCTGGTGTATGGATACAAAGCGGCCGGCAGTAATGGCCGAAGCAGGCAGGTTTATTTTTCCCAGTTTAAAAGCCGCAATCGGACGGTCTTCTGGCGATGCAAACCCTTCTGGCACGCGCGGCTGCAATGGTATCATTGGTTCCAGGCAACCAGACGTGGCGCACAGGCTGTGCGCGACGACGCCAAGGGGTTCGCCCATATTATGTGGGAGACTTGGTCACCGCCGGGTTGGTTCGACGAAACCGACTTCGATCGGGTGGCGGAATCGTCCGAGAATCCAGACTGGGTCGATGTGACTCTGCACAGCTACCGTTCTCGCTGGGACGAATCCGAACCAGATCCAATCAGCAAATGGCTTGACGATAAGATCAAGGCAACCAAAACGATCGCGCTATCGACGGTTTATTTTCAGGGCGAATTGGACGGGGTCAATCCACCCAAGACGAGCGAGCAGATTGCTGAAAAGTTCACCGGCCCGTTCGAGCGAATAGTTCTGCCCGGGGTCGGCCATTTTCCAACGCACGAAGCGCCCGCGGAGGTTGCGGCGCGATTGCCGCAGCACTTCGCAGGAAATAATGCGCGGGCATCAGAATAGCCCGCTTTCAATCATGCCAGTAGCTCAACCAGAATGACCGCCTCGGAAAAAACAAGTAGCATGAGACGGCTGACAGGGGCGCAAAGGCGCCAGTGGCGACAGCGGTTCGCTTAGGCGGTAGCGGGTGACAAGCCGGCATTCGACAGGCGCTCGACTCCCGCGTCTCGGAAGACTCTGCAGGCAATTGCATTTGCGACTTTGAAATCCTGCGGGCTAGAATTGCGTACCGCGCGCAGCCGAAGGGAATGCACCGCTTTGCCCAACCCGACAGTTCAGCCAGTCGTCGCGCCATTGACAAGGGCCGCGATCTTCCTCGTTTTAAATATCAATCAGGGAAGCGCCGCGGGAAGCGGAAGAAGCGCAAAACAGGAAGTTTAGGCACCGTCCGCTCGCACGGCACGTCAAACAATATCCTCTATCTCGTCTTTGTTTCGTGATTGAATCGCCAGAGGTTACGCCGACTCTTGTCCATCGTCGCCATGTGCGAATTGCTGAATTGACACGTCGGAGTTTGAGCTATCGATGGCATCCGCAAAGCGGATGAGCTCTTCAACAAGCTGTTTCTGAGACGCCGGACCTAATAGCTTCATACGATCCCATTGCGCTTCGAAGACTATTGGAATTGCCTGATTGATGACCGCTTCGCCGGCAGCGGTAAGTTGAATCCGCACCGTACGGCGATCGTTCGGCTCGGGAAGCCTGGCAATATAGTGAAGCGTTTCGAGCTTGTTGATACGACTGTTGAGGCCGGCGCCGCTGAGGAGCAGGTGTTTAGTTAGTTCCTTAGGGGTCAGGCAGTAAGGAGCACCCGCGCGGCGGAGTGCCGTCAACACGTCAAACGTTCCGCGCACCAGATTATAAGGGGCAAGAACTTCGTCGATGAAGGCGGTAGACTGGATATGGATACGGCCGATCAGGCCGTAGATACGGACGGGAATGGGATCTATGTCCGGTCGCTCCGTCTGCCATTGTAGAAAAATCTCGTCAACACGCTCACGAGCCGCGCTATCCGTCACAATCCGGCGACCTTTCCTGTCGCGGCGAGTTTCTATCATCTTAGATCATCTCATGGCTTGTGCCTGGAGACCGGCGCCTATCTGTCAGACGGACCAGGTCACGACGCGCTTCTCCAGAAATTCGACCACATAGAAGAGTGACACACTAAGCAAGGTTAAGGCTATAATGGCCGCAAAGGCGACGGGCGTTTGCGACTGCGATGTAGACGTCACGATAAGATAGCCAAGACCGCTTTGCGCCGAGACGAATTCGGCAATGACGGCCCCAATCACGGCGAACGTTATCGCGACTTTGCACCCGGTGAACAGAGCGGGCATCGCAGCAGGAAGCCGCAGTCGGCGTAGCACCAGATGCGGAGGGGCGCCCATTGAACGCATCAAATCGAGCATGGCTTTGGGCACATTTTCGAGACCCGCTACAACGTTGATGAGGATCGGAAAGAAACAAACGAGCACGACAATGATGATCTTCGGCCATTCGGAGAAGCCGAGCCATAGCGTAACGAGCGGCGCAAGGGCGACCTTTGGAATCGACTGCAGGCCAAGCAGAAGCGGATAGATGATCTTTCGCACAAGCGGATTGAAAACAATTAGCCCGGCAAGCGACAACGACAGCGCCAAGGCCAGAAGGAACCCGAACACAGTCTCACGGAGTGTCACAAGCGAATTGACCGCAAGTTCCGGCGCCCACTGCACCGCCGCGGTGGCGATCTCCGAGGGTGCAGGCAGAAGCCATGACGGTATAGCGAGGACATGACAGATCACTTCCCAGGCGATCAGGCAGAGCAGATAGATGCCCGGTGTCAGTAGATTGCCGGCGAGTGAACGGGGTTTCATACGTCAATCTTTCTGACGGTCGAAGATAAGTTCGCGGATCTGCTGCTTTATTTCCTGAAAGCGCGGCAGCGCGGAGGTGCCAACGGAACGGGGACGCTGCAGATCGACCGCGATGTCGGCGATGAAGCGGCCGGGTCTGGGCGACATGACCAGAACACGGTCGCTGAGCAGAATCGCTTCTTCGATATCATGGGTGATCATGAACGCGGTTCGGCCAAGTCTCTCCCAGAGCCGGGACAATTCGAGCGAGAGTTCTTCACGCGTAAGCGCGTCGAGCGCACCGAACGGTTCGTCAAGCAGCAGGAAGCGGGGCTCAGACAGCACGGCACGGCAGAAGGCGGCACGCTGCTTCATCCCTCCGGACAGCATCTCCGGGCGATGATGCGCGAAATCCCTGAGGCCCGTCATATCGAGAAGCTGCCAGGCTCTTTTCTCTGCATGGTCTTTCGGCAGATTTAATATCTCCGCGGGCAGCATGACGTTCTGCAAAACTGTGGCCCATGGAAACAGCACATGTTCCTGGAAAATGATGCCGACTTCATACGATGGCGCGGTCAACGGCAGACCATAACGCTTGAGTTCGCCGCTTGCCTCTTCAAGCCCTGCAATGACACGCAGCAGAGTGGACTTGCCGCATCCAGAAGGTCCTATGACGGAAACGAATTCACCAGGCCGAATCGTCAGATCAACGGGGCCGAGGGCATGCACGTCGCGACCCGATTTGTCCCGGTAGTTCTTGATCACGCCGTTAAGCTGTATGACCGGAACGTATTCCGTTCCCGCATCTGCATTACGCGAGCCCCGAATGAGACGGCCCTCGATCGCGTCGGTCATTCAACGAATCCGGCAACGAATACGTCCTTCGGAGCGACGGGATGCCTCATCTTGAAGTACTTGCTGATGATGTCGACGGTTTCCTTTGCACGGACGGGGTCAATCTTGCCGAGCGGCATACCTTTGACGGTCGCGAGATCCTTTACCATTTTGGTCTCTTGTTCAATGACCGCTGGGTCGATCTGTTTCTGATACTTGTTCATGATGCGCGCGGCCTCAGCCGGATCGGCGAATGCGTCCTTCATGCCTTTGATTGTCGCTCTCACAAATGCCTTGAGCATTCCCGGGTTTTTGGAAATCGTGTCCTCGCCGGCAATGATGCCGTTGCCATAGAAGTTCAGGCCGACATCCTTGAGAGCGAGCGCCCTGACACCTTCAGGGGCTGTTGCCTTTTCAATCAGCGCTTGGCCAACGATAAACTGGCCGATGCCGTCTGCTCGCTTCAGAGCAAGAATAGAGCTAAGCGCGGAACTGTCTGCCGTAACCCAGTGGACTTTGCTCGCGTCAATTCCGGTAGCCTCTGCATAGGCCGGGAAAAGCAGACGCAGTGAACTGGATGCTGTGTCGGCAAGTGTCTTACCTTCCAAATCCTTCGGCGACTTGATGCCACTATCGGCGAGGACGAATATCGCCTGCGCCGGGACCGTGTAAACGACCGCGATCATCTTCACCGGAACCTTGTCGTTTCCTCGTGCCAGAACGAGGGATCCGGCATCGGCAAAGCCGATCATCGCGGCGCCCGAAGCAACGTTCTTGATCGCATCGACCGATCCCTGACCACGGAAGATATGAACGTCCAGCCCCTCCTGCTTATAATAGCCTTTGTCCAGGGCGACGTAGAAATAGGAATGACGACCATTAAAGCCGAAATCGGTGATGAAATTCACCTCGGCCGCCTTCGCCATCGATGCAAGCGGACAAAGAAAGGCCAGTAAGGCGAGGAAGCAACCCAAGCGCATTTTCATTTCTTCACTCCGGAAAAGCGACTCTGCCGCTAAGACGAGCATGATTTTCATTCTATACAGAATGATTTGAGCTTATGGACGGCCTCTACTTCGGTCAATCGGCTGACCCCACCCAATTTTGAGCACGCGTGCGAAATCGATAATCAATGCGATTAAATACTGATCATAAAGGGGTTTTGTCGATAATGTAATGCCTACCAGAAGACGCCGACGCACGCTCGTCGGTACTTGACAGCCGCCATGAGCAACCCTTACGCCTATTATCATTCGATAGCGAATGAATGACATTGGGAAACTTCCGCCATGGATAAATCGGCGAGAATTGCCGTCGTGGGCGCCGGTCTGGCAGGCCTGACAGTCGCAGGGCTTTTGCAGCGGCGAGGCTACCAGGTCTTAGTCTTCGAACAGGCAGAGAGCTTTTGGCGCATCGGCTCCGGCATCACACTCGGGCCGAACACAGCCAAAGTTATGCGCTGCCTCGGCGCTGAAGAGGCGATGGTGCGCGCCGGCATCAAGCCCGATGCATATGTCAGTCGTGATGCTCAAACCGGCGAGACGCTTAACGAGCTTTTGTTCGACCGGGAAGCCGAAGAGCGTTTCGGCGGCCCCTTCGTGAACATCCATCGCGCCGATCTCCATCAGATCCTCGTGTCGAAACTGAAGCCCGGCACGATCCGCTTCGATCACCAGCTCGCCGACCTCGCCCATTCGCCAAGCGCAGTGACGTTGAAATTCGTGAACGGAAGCCACGCGGAAGCCGACATCGTCATCGGTGCCGATGGCATTCGGTCAATCATCCGCGAGGTGATCCAAGGCAAACAGGCGCCGCGCTATATCGGTAAAGTCGCGGTTCGTGCTGTTTTTCCGGCCGAGAAACTCGCCGGAATGCCGATGCGCGACTGCACCAAATGGTGGGCCGATGATCGGCACCTGATCGCCTATTACATGAGCGATCGCCGCGACGAGTGCTACGTCATGGGCGCTATTCCGAGCAACGAATGGCAGGAAGATACGCCGCCGCGTGAGGGCACCCATAACGACTTTCTGGAGAGCTTTCCGACGGCTCACCCGGATCTGAAAGGACTCATGCTGGCAGCCGAGGCGGTGCAACTGCTTCCCATTTGCGATCGCGCTCGCAATGACACCTGGAGTGATGGACCAATTGTGCTGGCCGGCGACGCCTGCCACGCCGTTCCCCCCTTCATGGCGGCCGGCGGCTCGATGGCGATCGAAGATGCGGCCATTCTCGCCCGCGCGATCGAGACTGGCGCGACACCGCAACAGGCGTTCCAGTTTTATCATGCGCTGCGTATCCCGCGGGTAGCTGAGGTCCAGCGCATCTCTGCCGAGAACTCCTGGTTGAAGCTGCCGGGCGATACGCGATGGTTCTATGGCTATGACCCTTATGGCGACGAACTCAGCAAGGCCGCCTGAAGCGGTACCGAAAGGAGACATGACGTGCCCGCCTACGGCCCCGATGCGATGATTGTCCGTGATCTCATCGGATACGGCGAGCGTCTACCCGATCCGCAATGGCCGGGCCAAGCCGTGATCGCCGTCAACTTCAACCTCAATGTCGAAGGCGGCGGCGAAGCAACTCTTGCGAACGGGGATCTCGTCTCGGAAGGCATGTTGAATGATATCGGATTCGGCGCAAAGACCGGACGCCGAGTGCCGCTGGTGGAATCGGTTTTCGAGTATGGAAGCCGCCGGGGCGCATGGCGCGTCCTCGACGTGTTTGCCAAGTTTGACGTGAAAATCAGTGTTCTGGCGGTCGCCCGCGCGCTTGAGCAGAATCCGGTCCTGGCACGCGCCTTCATCGATCGCGGACACGAAATCGTCAGCCACGGTTATCGATGGATCGATTACGGCGATGTCGAAGAAGCCGTCGAACGCGAACACGTCAAAACTGCCGTACGGCTGCTCCGCGACCTTACGGGTGCGCGTCCACTCGGCTGGATGACAGGTCGCCCGGGTCCGAACACCCGAAAACTCGTCATGGAAGAAGGCGGATTTCATTACGACCGTGATTCGCTTTCGGACGAATTGCCTTATTGGCTCGAGGGCCCGCATGGCCCGTACCTTGTCATTCCTTATTCCTACGAGACGAACGACAATCGCTTCAACGAAAACAGCGGTTTCGCCACGGCCGACGACTTCTTCCACTACATGCGCGATGCCTTCGACACGCTTTATCAAGAAGGCAAGGATGGTTCGCCCAAGCTTTTGTCAATTGGCTTGCATGATCGCTTGATTGGCCGCCCTGGCCGCGTTCAGGGCCTCGTCCGCCTACTTGAGTACATGAAGAAAAACAATCGCGTATGGTTCTGCCGCGGCATCGATATCGCTAATCACTGGCACGAACATTTCAAACCGGCCTGACTTCAGGCCGAACGCGTTACACGGCACAATCGGAGCCCATCATGCTGTTGCTCGACGAAATCGGCCGGGATCACCAATATCTATCCGCCCTGCGGCGCGAATTCCATGCCTATCCCGAACTCGGTTTCGAGGAACGTCGTACATCGGCGCGCTTGACGGAAGAACTTGAGAAAATAGGTATTTCAGTCACGCGTGGCGTTGGTGGTACCGGTGTGGTCGGCATCATCGAGGGACGCAAGGGGCCAGGACGATCGATCGGCCTTCGCGCCGATATGGATGCGTTGCCGATCGAGGAGGAAAGCAATCTGCCGTGGCGCTCGACCATCGACGGCTGCTTCCACGGCTGCGGCCATGATGGGCATATGACAATGCTGCTCGCCGCCGCGCGCTGCCTCCAGGCGCATCGCGATGAATTTGCGGGCCGGGCTGTACTGATCTTCCAGCCCGCTGAAGAGGGACGCGGCGGCGCTCGCGCCATGATCGCCGATGGTCTTTTCGAGAGATTCTTCTGTGACGAGATCTATGCTCTTCACAATGCGCCTGATCGGAAATTCGGAACCATTGCTGTAGGACCGGGACCGGTTTCCGCCAGCGCCGATTTCTTCGATATCGATATTGCGGGCGATGGCGCGCACGCGGCGTTTCCTCATCGCGCGATTGATGCGGGCCTCGCTGCGCTCGCCGTAGCACAGGGGTTGCATACAATCGTAGCCCGCAATGTCGATCCGCTCGAATCCGCGGTGCTTTCCGTCACCGCCTTTTCGGCAGGCTCAACCTATAATGTCATTCCTGACAGAGCACGCCTTTCCGGGACGATCCGCACGTTGAAACCAGACGTCCGCTCGCAGATTGAGCGGCGCGTAAAGGTTCTGGCCGAGAGCATCGCATCCGGATATGGGGCAAAAGCATCCGTTAGTATTCGCGATGTTTTCAGCCCGCTGGTCAATCACGAGGAACCGGCGATGGCTGTTACTCGGGCTGCAGTTTCAATCGTTGGTGACCACAACGTCGAACGTCGTCCGGCGATCGTGATGACAAGTGAGGACTTCGCCGACATGCTCATGCACGTGAGCGGCGCCTACTTTTTCCTGGGCCAAGGTGAGGGACCAGATCTGCACAATCCGCGCTACGCCTTCAACGATGACGTTATACCGCTCGGCGCCGCAATGTTCGTCAGCCTCATCCTCAATCGTACTCGACAAGCGTGAATCGCTTCAGTTGGATATATCAATGGATCGCGTAAAAATCGCCGTGCCTGACCTCGTATCAAATTCATATTTTCCCGCAATCGCGGCAATAGAGCTTGGATTTTTCAAGCAAGAAGGCCTCACAGCGACGCACGAGCTCCTCTTCCCAAATTTTCGGACATATGAAGCCTTGAGAGATGGAATCGTAGATTTCGTTGCTGCCCCTGCACATGTCGCGCTTTCGATCTTTCCTCGCTGGCGAGGTGTCAAACTTCTTTGCGCTCTTTCGCAAGGCTTGTTTTGGGTTCTTGTTATGCGGGCAGATCTTGGCGCGATGCCAGGAGATCTTAACGCCGTAAAAGGCAGGCGGATTGGCGCCGCGCCGATGGTGGACTTGGCACTGAAGCAAATGCTTGCTGAATCCGGCGTCGATCTGGTGCGAGATGGCATCATGATCGATCGCGTGCCTGGAACGATGGAGCCGGGCGTTTCGTTCGGAGTCACCGCGGCAAAGGCTCTTGAAGATGGCAAGATTGATGGCTTTTGGGCAAACGCCATGGGCGCAGAAAACGCCGTGCAATCTGGTGTAGGGAAAATCTTTATAGACGTTCGGCACGGCCTCGGACCAGCTTCCGCTCGGAACTACACGATCTCCGCATTTTCGACGACCGATGAGTTTATCCACTCTCACCCGGATATTACCGCAGCCGCGGTTCGCGCCATCGTTAAAGCGCAACGCGCACTGAAAGAAGATCCCCATCTCGCGGCTGAAGTCGGTAGACGCGTCTTCCCCACAGCCGAAGCCGCACTTATCGAAAATATCGTGACTCGCGACCTGCCATATTATGACGCGGGAATTTCAGCAGACGCCGTGAAGGACATGAACAAGTTCTGCAGCGACGTTGGGCTGCTCGATGGCCCCGTCGATTACGAGAACGTCGTCGCAAAAGACTATGCGCGATTTTGGAAGATGTAGTTCGAAATCCGCTTGAAAGACGATTTCCTCCTTCATGTCAGCGGATTCCGCAGCCATGCGCTATCCAACGGTTACAGATCCTCCGTCGTCTACCCGCGCTGCGCCGTCGAGCCTCTCGCGCTCAAGTCTCCAATTGCTGCCCCTTTGTCTCAGGTAACAACAGAAGCACGAGAAAAAGCAAAACGTAGGAGATGGTGGCAAATATACAAATTGCCGTGCCCAGAGGCATTTTCGCGGACGCGTAGCCGATCATCATCGGAAAGACGGAGCCGAGAGCCCGGCCTACATTGAAGGCGAAACCTTGGGCGTTTGCACGGATAGATGTCGGGAATAGCTCGGCCAGAAACGAACCGATGCTCGCGTAAATACCGGAAGTAAAGACACCAAGTGGGAACCCGATCCAAATCAGGATGCCGTGCGCGAAATTCGTCTGTGTATAGACGTAGATCGTCGCCAAAGCGCCGAGCGAAAAAAGCGCTAGTGTTTTTTTTCGGCCGAGGCTGTCAGTCGTGAACGATCCGAAGACATAGCCGGAAAATGAGCCAAGGATCACAAAGGCGAGGTAGGCGCCCGTATTCACCACCGATAGATTTTTGACGAGCTTGAGATAGGTCGGCAGCCAGACCATCACGGCAAAAAAACCTCCCATGATGCCTGCGCACATGAAGGTCGCGAGAATTGTCCGCCAGACGCGCCCGGCGGCAAAGATGCTCAGCGCCATGGTCAACGCGGAGGGGCGTGTTGCACCTTCCTCGCGTATAAACATAGGCGGCTCGGGCACATATCGCCGGAGCACGAAGATCAGCGCGGCCGGCGCGGCACCCACCAGGAACATAACCCGCCATGCCAAATGCGGATCGAGATAGAGTTGGCATAGCGTCGATAATAACGCAGCAATGCCCCATCCAATAGCCCAACCACCTTGGACGAGGCCGACCATGCGCCCGCGCGCGATTGTGGGCATGATCTCCGCAACGAGTACGGCCGAAATCGCCGTCTCACCGCCGAACCCAAGGCCAAGCAAAGCGCGTGCTGTTAGCAATTGGCCGTAATTTTGGGCGAGCCCGCTCGCCACGCTACAAAGCGAAAACAGGACGATCGTCCATTGCAAAATCTTCACGCGCCCGAACCGATCAGCGAGCACGCCGGCTCCCCAGCCGCCCACCGCCGACATAATGAGAGAAATCGAGGCGATTTGCCCGGCCTCTCCCTTCGTCAAACTCCAGAGCGACAACAGAGCCGGAATCGCAAAGCTGAACATTTGCGTGTCCATCGCATCCGCCGCGTGGCCCGCGAAGGACGACCAGAATGCCGCGCGCTGCGCGGCACTCAGTGAGCGATACCAGGACCCGGCTACAGCCTGCCCAGATTCATCGGACGCGGCTTTGATGCTATGGAAAGCCATATTCCCGCTCCTAGCCGCCAAGCCGCGGTAGACCAAAAGTCTCGGGCCAGAAGGCCGAGAGCGCCAGGCCGATAAACATCGCATGATGAAGATTATCGACCGGGTGCGCGACGCCGAGCTGGTCAGGGTTGAAGATGTAATCGAACGAAGGCTTCAGGACGACGCCTGGCGCCAGCGCAACGCCGTAGTTCAGCTCGACATATGCCTCTGAACTATTAAGTGATCCCAGGATTCCATTCTTGCGAAGCGTGGCATCGACGTTGTCGACGAAGGAATCGCTCAGCCCGATATACATGCCCATGAAGTTCAAAGTGTCGTTCGGGCGATTCGGCAGCAAACCTGTGTAGCTCATACCCGCGTAAGCCGTACGCTGAATGGCGGCAACACCGCTGGTCGTGAAGTTAAGACCGCCAAACGCCATCAGATTGCGTTGGCTTTCGCCACCTTCAGGGCGAAATAGCACCTTCTGGCCCTGCAGCCACATGCCACTCTTTCCGTGATCGAGTTGCTGCGCGCCGCCAGACAGCGCATGAATCTGCCCCGCCGAGTTCAAAAGCAGATCGGTATAATCACCTGTGTCATAGAAGCCACCGATATCGACCGCGAAGGGATACATCGTCTGCTTCATACTCTCCCGGTAGCCAATCTGGACAGGAAGTGTGACGCCACGGAATTTGTCGGGAGCCCAATCTTCGCCGGGCATGTTCAGGTGACCCGACAAATTCAACAACGGCTCATCTTCATAAGCGCCGGCATTGACATAGAAATTGCGCGTAAAGCGATATTGCGCAACGGCAGCCCACGATGCAGTCGCATAGGTCGGCGCGCCACGTACGTTGCCGTATCCCACCGGCAGCGCGCACATTGCATAGATGAATTGGCAGTTCGCTTCTGAATAATCAAACTCCGGGCCGATCGGTACACGACCGACGCGGACGTCCAGCTTACCGAAGTTTTGTTCGTAGGAGAATTCGTTAAGCCGAAAGGCCGGTTTCATGCCGAGCACGCGATTGTAGACCAGCGTGCTCCCCGAATAAGTTTGAAACTGCGCGCCGCTCAGATCGTCGAAAAGGATATGGACCGAGCCGCCCTGAATGCCGGCGATCCGGCCCATGTCAAGGTCGGTGCCCAGTGATGTATAACCCTCGTAGAACGTGCCCCGATGGAAACCGCCGGACGCCGCGCCGATTCCTTCCTCCAACGTTCGTCCGGTAATGTAGATTCCCCTATCCGCAAGGTCCTGGCCGATTTGCGCCCCATACGGCGTCAAGTTGAAGAAGTAACCTTGCTCCTGATCAGTTAGTGTCGACGGCGGCGGAGGATGCCCGGGAATTGTGAGCGGGGACGCCGTCGTACCCTGGTCCTGATGCTGCGCCAACGCCCCGAAGGCGGAGAAGCATCCCATTCCGGCCGCCAATGCGACCGTACCCATCTTCCGAATCAACATCCTCGTCCCCCAAAATTCATCGGACTGTGCAGCCCGACCCCATTCCCTCAGCTTCTAAATTTCATTTGTCCAAATAATCGGACAGATCATCAGTATGCTGATTGATTAAAAGCTGCGGTAGCTCTCGCGACGAGTCAATAGGGTTTTTTGTGTAGGGTTTTGCCGTTGATTACCCACGCGGCAATAAACAATACGTCCGCGTATTCGGAAGGCAAAAAACAAATGCGCTGCACAAAATTCCCGCAGCACCATGCATGTAAAAACACGCGCAAAAGCGCCAGCGACTACAACAGCGACGGCTTGTCGGCATCCGATTCGGGTCGAGACAGACTCAGACTCGCGGCGGTCGCGGCATTTCGAATAGCGTGCTTGCCACGACGTAGTCCATGTAACCGCAACGGGCGAGAGGCAGCATCGCCGCGGCGTCAATGCGTCCATCGCGCACGAAAGCGTCGCCAATATAAACGCCAACGACCTGGCCAAAGACGAGGTAATCCTCCGTCGGCGCCCCCTCGATATCCAGAATCTGCTGAATGTCGGTGACTTTGCATTCGAGGGCAGCGGGGCTAGCTGCCACGCGCGGCGGCGCAACGAAGTGCGACTTGGCCATTTCCAATCCGGCACAGGTGAACTCGTTTTCGCCGCGCGGCAGCACCGCCGCCGTCCGGTTCATCGCTTCGCGCAAGTCGTATGTCGCCATGTTCCAGACGAATTCACGTGTCTCTTCAGCAAAGGTCAGTGAATCCTTACGGCCATGCGAGGAAAACATGATCATCGGAGGGCTTTCGCAGATCGCGTTGAAGAATGAATAAGGCGCGAGATTAACCGCGCCGCTACGCCCTTTGGTTGAAACCCAGCCGATCGGCCTCGGGGCTATCAGCGCTTTAAACGGATCATGCGGCAGCAACGTTTTGTCACGGGATTCGGGTGTATAAAACACAGTTGAGACCTCGGTCAGTTATCATACGTTTTGGGTTGTCTGACATGCTCGCCCGGGCGCTTCGAGATAGGAACGACTTCTATGCTCCCTTTAGATGCAGACGAGCTTTGGACTTTTTCTCTACGCTTCTACGGTAACGATGCTGTCTGCGCGTCTTGCCTCGCGTTGCAAGACGATTGCGGTGCCGACGTTAATGTCCTCATGCTTGCTTTCTTTGCGGCGACCCGCGGCGCGCAGTTCGCAAGCCCATTTTCCGCCGATCCGAGCGAACCGTCGAACGCGTGGCGCGAAAGCCTCGTCGTCCCGATACGCCGTGTCAGGCGCAGCCTCAAAAACACATCTTTCACCGCGAACGTCGCCAACGTCGGCCAATTCAAGAAATCGCTGCAGGCCGTCGAATTGGAAGCGGAGCGCATTCAGCAAAGATTGCTCATTGAAACCGGACGTTTCACGGCCGCCGATCTTCCGCCATCCGAGCTCGCGCGGCTGAATATCGAGGTTTACGCGCGCGGGCTAGATCAGGGCCTGGACGAAACACACGTCGCGCGTCTGCATCAGATCTTTACGAACGACTACTCTCATCGCCCTCCGCCAGCGATGGGCGCGCCTGATTAGCCGCGAAGCTCGCGGTCGCGACTACTTGCCCTTGAGATCCTCCGGCAGGTAACTTTTGTCGATGAGCGCATTCCAATCAACATCGCCTTCGACGGCGCCGACAAGCCGCAATCCTTCAAGCGTTCGATCGAGTTCCGCCTGATTAAATGCGCCTTCGCTCAGCGTTCGGCCTGCAATCATATGTTGAAGCGTCTGGGCTGCGATCGCCGGCGGAATTTTATAAGCAGGCGAGCCGGCGAGACTTGCAAGCGCCGCCTTTGGGTCGGCATACACCGCCTTCACCGCGGCCTCGCGCGCCGCGATAATCGCGCGGATGACTTGTGGATTGGCTTTGGCAAAGGAGCGTGTTGTGATTCCGACTGTGATGACCATAGGCGGAAGCGTGTTCATGAGGCTTGTAACCTCCCTATATTTGCCTTGCTGATACAAGGAGAGGGGTTCGATGAGGGACGCGGCGTCCACCGCGCCATGATCCAGCATCGTCAGGCCCTGCGCATAGCCGCCCGCTGAAACCCGCGTCACATCGCCGATCGTCACACCCGCCTGTTTCAATCCGAGGACAAAGGCCATTTCGGACACGGACCTCGGAGTCGTGATTGCGGCCTTCTTGCCGGCCAGATCCTTCAGGCTCCTGATCGCCGGCTCCAAAGTGACAACCGACGAGCCCGGCAGTCGCCGTGTGCCGATATTCACAATGATGATATCGAGACCGTGCTGCTTTGCAGACACCGCCGCGTCGAGCGATACTTCGCCATAAGGAAGTGGACTGGCGAGGATATTCCGCACCGTCGATCCACCGCCCCCTGAGCCTATGACCCCGGTGACGTTCGCGCCGCCTTTCTGGAAAAGCCCCTTTTCCAACGCGACGATATAGGGCAGCCCCGTGAGACTCGCGCCCCATTGCGTCACCGAGATATCGTCGGCCATCACGGCGGTGGAGGCCAAGGTGCAGAGCGCGACGAAGCCTGCCGCAAATCGTGTCATTGAATTCTTGATCATGAATACCCTCTAGATGACGTTTGATTGTTTTTGCGGCGGCGCGACCATCCAGCCGAATCTTTCCTGCGCTTCTTCACGAACGTTTCGGGGCGGAAGATTGACCTTGGGAAATTGATCGCGCCAAGCGTACGGCCGGCAGGCGTCGATAATCGCACGACTGTTGGTGAAATCGCCGCGTGCACGCTGGTCGGGCGGTATGCGCGGATCGAGCGGGGTGGACCAAGCGCCGGTGATAACGTCAATCGAACTTGCGGGATCAGACCGAGTCAGCATCGCCCACAGAAGTTCGTCGAGATTCGACACGTCAATGTCATCGTCAACCACAACGACATATTTGCCGGCATAGGCGCCCGCTTGACATTGCGAGGCGACATGGCCGGCTTGCTTCGAATGACCGCCATAGCGCTGCTTGATCGCCACACCTAGAAGCATGCGGGCGCCCCCGACCTCATGCGCCCAGACCGCCGAAACGTCTGGAATGCCCGCCGCCTTCAGCGCCTCCTTTAGAAGCGCCGATCGGGTGACCGCTCGAAATCGCGAATATTCTGTGGGTCCGACTTCGTGGACACAACCGAGAATGATCGGATCATTGCGATGATAGACAGCCTCAACGCGCATGACGGGTTCTGCACGAGAGCCCGACGCGTAATATCCCGTCCATTCGCCGAGCGGACCCTCTTCCCGTACGTCGCCGGGTTCGATCCAGCCCTCCAGGACAATCTCCGCGCTTTTCGGAAATGGCAGCCCTGTGATCCGGCCTTTCACGCATTCGACGGGACGTCCGTAGAGGCCACCCAAGACGTCGTATTCCGAGACGCCAAATGGAACCTCGTTTCCTGTCAGCAGGAATTGCATGGGGTTGCCGCCAAGCACGACGGCGATCGGCATTTTCTCGCCGCGCTCCATATATTTATCGAGATGCATGCGGCCATGTTTGCCGGGTGATATGTAGATGCCGACACTATTTTTGCCGTGTAGCATCACGCGGTAGGTGCCCTGGTTCAGCCAGCCGCTTTCGGGATCGCGCGTGACGCAATAGCAACCCGTGCCGATGTAGCGGCCGCCATCTTCTTCGTGCCATTGCGGCGCGGGAAAAATGTTCAGATCGACGTCTACGCCGAAATAGGTGTTCTCAAAAATCGGCCCCGACTCGACGATGACATGCGGCACGGGCTTGTTGTTCGGATTCTTGTAGACACTGAGAAACGCATCACTGAGCTGAAAACGGGTCAGCCCAGCGGAAAAGCCGAGAGTCACACTGGCCCGGCGGCCGCCAAAGAGATTCGTCAGGACGCGAAAGCCCTTCTCCACTCCGGGAATGT
Organism: Methylovirgula sp.; assembly: GCF_037200945.1. Taxonomy (NCBI): domain Bacteria; kingdom Pseudomonadati; phylum Pseudomonadota; class Alphaproteobacteria; order Hyphomicrobiales; family Beijerinckiaceae; genus Methylovirgula; species Methylovirgula sp. Next base: position 1,489,461 of record NZ_JBBCGP010000001.1, on the reverse strand, counting down.
CGTCGAACAAGCCGCACGGCGCCGCCCCGTCGCGCTGCAGAATCGCGCTCGCCATTCCGATTTCCCGCTCCCACGACAGGCCGGAGATATTACGAACTTCGCCGAGCTCATCCGCCGCAGCGAGCCATCCGCGCAGGTCGTCGTAACAATATGCATGTGTCTTGGTTTTCTCGGCCATCATGCCTTTCCTATCCATTCGCCGCGTCGCCCAGCCGACGGACGATTATGCGGTTGATCATAAATCCCAACGCCCAGTTCACGAAGATCGCGAAGGCAAAGAGCAAAAATGTCAGTGCGAGAAGCGTTGCCATGTCGTTCATGGCAATGGCATTCATGATCAGAAATCCGAGGCCCGCCTTTGCAGCGAACATTTCGCCGATCAGCACCCCAAGCAGGCTCAAGGAAAACCCTAGCCTTACTGACGAGAGGATCGTCGGTAACACGGCGGGCATGACGATATGCAGCGTCGTTTGCATCGGAGTCAGTTGCAGCACACGCGCGCTGCGTAAATAAGCGCGCGGCATCTGGCGCACGCCATTCATCGTCATCAGGCAAACCGGAATCAACCCGTGCAAGACTCCAAACGCGACCTTCGCCGACAGCCCCAATCCGAACGTGAGGAGAATAAGCGGATAGAGCGTCACTTTCGGCAGTGCATAGAAACTCACAAGAATGGGCTCGAACACCGCTCCTGCGGTCAACGCGATCCCCAGCAGGACGCCGAGCAAAATGCCCCCGAGCAGCGACAAAACCGAGGCCGCCGCAAGCGCTCTGAGAGTCGCACTTGCGTGCTCCCAGAATCCGGCGTGCGTGAGCGTCTCAGCCAGAGCGGCGCACACGTTCTTAGGAGATGCGAGGACGCCCGCGCCCAGCGCCCAATGAAGGCCCTGCCAGATGACGAGCCCGACGAGTCCGACAGCGAAGATATCGCCAGCGTAAGTCAAGCGCGAAGTCATCTGGTTCTCCTCGCGTGTAACCGGACGTCAAACCATTGCATCAATCCGTTGACGACACAGACTACAATGATGACCAGCAGCATCAGGCCGTACATCGTTTGATTGTCGAATGTGTTGTAAGCATTGGATATTTCATATCCGATGCCATTGCCTGACATGATGAATTCCGATGCGATGACGCCAATAAACGCATAAGCAATTGTGAGCTTGATGCCGGTGAAGAGGTAGGGCATTGCCGACGGAAGCGTGACGTGGAATGCGGTCTGGACCTCATTGAGCCGCAAAATTCGCGCCGTTCGCTTCTGCACGCGGGGGACGGCGTCCAGACCATTGAGCGTTGCGATAATCATGGATGCAACGGCCATGATGACGGCAATCCCGACGATGGCCGCGCGGCCAACGCCCAGAAACAGAATAAGGATCGGATAGAAGAGAAACGTCGGGACCGCGTAATAGCTGTCGAGGATTGGCGCGACAATTGCGCGCAAACGTTGTTGCCGATGAACCGACACCCCGATTAAGATGCCCGCGGCAATCGAAATGAGCGCCGCAATTGCGACGCTGGCGAATGTCGAAACGATGGCTTGCGTAAACGTTCCTGCCTGAAGCAGCGCATAAAGCGATGCTGCGATTTGCGATGGGGCCGGTAGGACCATCGCCGGGATTATGCCCGACCGACAAAGGCCTTCGACGATTGCGATTCCCAGCACGATAAAAAGCATACGCAGAAAGGCTACTCTCGTCATGCAGCTTAAACCCTATTCTCGCCGATGAGCTTGATCGCCTCTTCGCGTAAGGAGCGCCAGAGCTGCGCATTGATCTTGGCAAAGGTTGGATCGCTTAGGATTTCACTTGTCCGGTCGCGCGGCCAACCTGTCTCGACGCATTCGATGACGCGGCCTGGCCGTGCCGACATGACGCCGACACGGTCCGACAACATGGCAGCTTCGTCGAGCGCATGAGTGATCAGCAGAACCGTGGCGCGTGTTTCGCGCCAAAGCTTCAGCAGTTCATCGCCCATGATGAGGCGCGTCTGCTGATCCAGAGCCCCGAATGGCTCGTCGAGCAAAATGAAACGCGGCTGCATGACAAGCGTTCGCGCGATGCAGACGCGCTGGCGCATCCCGCCAGAGAGATGCGTCGGATAGGCGCGCGCGAATTCACGAAGGCCCATTAAGCCGAGCGCATGATCGACCCGGCGTTTCGTCTCCGCTGGATCCGTTCCGTTGCGGCGCAAACCAAAGGCGACGTTGTCGGCGACGGTCAACCACGGAAATGACGCGTCTTCCTGAAATATAACGCCGATGCCTTCCGGCACCCCTTTGTGCGGCCGCCCCTCGAAAATCACCTCTCCAGATGTCGGCAGCGCAAGTCCGGCGATGATTTCCAGCAAAGAAGACTTGCCGCAGCCAGACGGCCCGACAACGGTGAAGAATTCGCCGCGCACAAAGTCGATCGTCACCGGACCCATGGCATGCAACGGCGCCTGACGAGGCCGCTCGAAGACGCGAGAGACGTCCCTTAACTGGGCATGATAATCCGGTGCCACGGTCGTCGTGCGCCGCTCAGTTAGCTGAAGCACCGCCCCTACCCCATCGCTCTAGTTATGAGTCGACGCGCTTGCCGATGGCGGCATGGTAGCTCGCGTGGCATCCTACCGGCATCGTCAGGCCAATTGCATTTCGTCAGTACACTGACAAACAATGTACATGCGGGCAACGTCATGTCGAGATACCTTTCGAAGGCAGGAAGCCAGAAAATGCAGCAACGCGCGCTTTTGCTTTGGGCAGAGGCCACGAAGTCTCCGCCCACTTCGAAAAGAGGCAAATTGCGTGCCTACCTAACCGAGACGAAGACGCAGGCATTGTCAGCTCGTCTGACAAGCCCATGGCGGTCAGCGTCCAGAGACATCACAGATCGCTAGCTCGCCCGAGTTATGCGCCAATTTCCTTAGTGAGGCGCTGATCACATTGGAAGATGATGTGATATGGCTTGTGTTGTGCCGGATGCCCACATATAGCCGTTGCCTTACTTTCGAAATTCGTTGTAAATACGCAACATTGCCTGGGCAGTTCTCCGTGCCAACCCCCCGCTCCAAAACCCGTCCCCGATCTTCCCATGAGCCTCGCATCAATGCGAAGGATCGTGCCCAAGTCGTGCCCGATATCGGCGAAATTGAACTGCCGACCGGACATTTATGGCAGCGACCCGGTTATCTGATCCGGCGGCTGAACCAGATTCACCACGCCCTATTCTTCGAGTGCTGCCAGGAGTTCATCGTCACGCCCGTTCAATATGGGCTGCTTACCACATTGTCCGAACGTCCGGGCCTCGACCAGACGTCCTTATGTCTGGAGCTCGGCGTCGATCGGACGACGATGGCGGATGTCCTGAGGCGGCTCGAACAGCGTGGGATGGTGAAGCGCGAGGCAAGCGAGGCCGACGGCCGCCATAAGCTGACTTACATCACGCCCAAGGGCAGCCGGCTGATGAAAAAGATGTATGGTAAGATGCGCGAGGCACAGACGAGGCTCCTCGAGCCGTTACCTGTGGCCGCCCGCATCAAGTTCGTCGAGCTAATGACGATACTTGTCGAGGCCAATAATCAATACGGTCGGACGTCCGTCAAAGCCTTCGAGTAGAGGCGGGCGTATATCGGTTTATATCCATGCGCAATGTCTCTGGCATCGCCAGCGCGCCGATAATGAAGGAGACCGCGCTGACGCCGACTGGATACCAAAGGCCGAAATAGATATCGCCGCTCGCGGCGCCGAGAGCTGCAACGACCAAAGGCAGCATGCCGCCGAACCATCCGGCGCCCACATGAAAGGGCAGCGATAGCGACGTGTAGCGAACGTCGGCCGGGAATAGCTCGACCATGAAAGCCGCCGCGGGCCCATAGATCATCGTCAGGAAAAGAACGAGAATCCACATGAGAACGACGACGCCGGCGGCGTTGATCCGCGCGGGATCGGCGTGATTGCTCCACCCCGCTTGCTGCAGCCCTCTCGTAATGGCCGGAATATCGTGCCCCGGAAGGCTAACCGAGCCCACCGTGACCGAGACTACCGCTGAGCTGGGCGGCTCGACGCGATAAACAACCCCGGTCGTGGTGAGAAAAGAGCGGACGCGATCGCATTCGCTCTGCGCCCCCAGATTTATCCAGCCGTGGCACTGACTGGCATGGACGACGACAGGCGTCGTCCGTCGGAAGTGCTCAAGCGCCGGATTACCAAAATGAGTAAGACCGCCAAAAATCGGCAGCACGCTTGCGCTGAATAGCAGACAGCCGATCATCATAATCCACTTCCGGCCGATACGATCCGAGAGGCCACCGAAAATGAAGTAGAATGGGACTGCGCAAACGAGCGCGATCGCAAAATACAGGCTGACGAGATTGGGCGGAAGCTTGAGCGTATATTGTAGGAAGAACATCGAGAAGAAATGCCCCGTTCCGAATATCACGCCGATCCCCGAGGCACTGCTGAAGAGCATGATGAGAATAAGCTTCACGTTTTCCCAGCGTCCCAGGCTGCGGGCGATCGGCGCCGCCGACAGATGGCCCTCGCTTTCAAGCTTCTGGAAAGTTGGCGATTCGGCCAGCTTGAGACGTAATCGCAGAGAAACAATGAGCAAGAAGCCAGAGATTAGGAATGGCACACGCCATCCCCATTGCTGGAATGCCTCTGGGCTGAGCGACATGCGGATCACGGCAACGACAGCAATCGCGAGCAAAAGACCGAGCGTAGCCGTTGTCTGCAGCGAACTCGTATAAAGGCCACGCCGTTTCGGTGGCGCATGCTCGGCGAGATAGGTCGCCGCGCCGCCAACCTCGCCGCCGAGGGCGAAACCCTGCAAAAGCCGCAACAGCACGAGCAATATCGGAGCCGCGACGCCTATCTGAGCGTAGGATGGCAAGACCCCGACGCCGATTGTTGCAGCCCCCATCAGAACGATCGTCATCAGGAAAGTATATTTGCGTCCGATCGTATCGCCCAGTCTGCCGAAAAAGAGCGCACCAATCGGCCTAACTAGAAAGCCCACGCCGAAAGTCGCAAGACTCGAGAGGAACGCGATCGTCGAGTTCCCCTGTGCGAAAAACAGAACGCTCAAATTGCCGGCCAGCGCGGCATAAATATAGAAATCATACCATTCGAGCAGTGCACCGAAGGCTGACGCGAAAACCAACCGCAGCCGAGACGTCAGAACGGTCCCAGCATGATCAATCATCTGATCCGACGAAGCTAATTCCATGACGGCCTCAACGCCTGTTCATCACGTGGAGAAGGGGAAGAAACTCGTCGCGCGGCATGACCAAGGCGTATTTCTGCGCCATATCGAATAAGCTCGACGCGTGCGGGCCCTCCGCTCGGTCTCCGACGCAGTCCGAAATGACCACGGGCCGAAAACCGAACGACATCGCGTCCACCACGCTGGCGCGTACACATCCACTGGTCACGCATCCCGCGACAGCCAGAGTCCGCACGCCGCGCTGCGTGAGCCACGAGGCCAGCGAAGTTCCGAAGAATGCCGACGGCACATTTTTTCGGACAACAAGTTCGCCACGCTGAGGTGCTAGCACCGGCACAATCTGACTGGCGAGTTCATCCTCTTTAAGTGAAAGGAGACCGGGTACTTTTAGCGAAAAAATATTCTCGTCGGCGTCGTCATCAGAAAACACGATGCGCGAGTACGCAATCGCCAGGCCGCACTCGCGCGCGACACTAAGAAGCCTTCCGCTGCGCGCGATGGCCGGCGCGATATTGCCTCCGCCGAAAATGTCTGGGTCGGCGAAGCCGTTGACGAAATCAACGATGAGCAGCCCATAGGGAGGCAAAGACGCAAACGAGGCGCCGAAGCCCTGGCGTGAAAAGATATCAGCCGTGTCACGCATGGGCGACGCGGTCGAGAACCTTGCCGTCGCGGACAACCGCCTCGCCGTCGAGTTCGACCGTACAACCACGCAGGGGAATGTCGATGTGGCAGGTCGTCGACCGGTTTCCCCCGCCCTCGTTGTTTGGCCCAAGCGAAAACAGGAAATTGCCTTCGAAGGCGCGCGCATCCATGCCAATCGTCGCTTCACGGTTGAAAAGGCCGAGCGTCGACCAGCGCGCACGGGGTTGCAGTCCCCAGCCAATGTGGGAGATTGCAAATGCCTCGGGGTCGTTGAACGCCGCCATATAATCGCGCAGAAGCTCGGCATCGACACCGCCCTCGATGCGCCGGGCATACCCGCCCTCGATCGTCATTTCGATCGGTTCGCGAACGTAGTCCTTTTGCGGCAGTAGGATATCGCCGCGATCGAGCACGATGCGCCCATAGGCTTGACCGTCGTTCGGGAATGTCAGCGTGAAGCCGCTTGGCCAGTGATCCCAGCGTCCCGGCTCATCGGCGAATCCGTATTCGCTGATCGGGCCGAATTCGCCCAATGGGCAGTAGAAATCCGTGCCAGCGGCTGAGGTTATATGCATGAGTTTGGCGCGCCCAAGCTTTTCGCTCGCCGCCAGAACGCGCTTGCGATCGTCAGCGGTCGGAACCAGACGCGCCAGAACTTCCGGGGGTTCGACCGCCAGAAGAATCTTTACGCCGGCTTTGAGGATTTCATGCTGCTCGGCGGAGAACAGCAGTGTCATCAGATCGAGAACGAGATCGCTCGCCTTCAACGCCGCGATCGCGGCTCGGTTTCCCGTAAGCGGTGTCGTGCCGAGGTAGGAGAGTGCGTCACGGCTATGCGCCTTTTCGCCGTTGATCGGCTGGAGATCGAGCCGATTAACGATCGCGCCGAAGCTTTGCACGGCGATGAGCGCGGCAGCTAACGTTTGGGGATGTGTGTCCGCGCCCGAAAGAATTGTCACAACCTGTCCCGAACGCAGTTTCGACAAGGTGAGCACCTGCTTCCAGGCTTCGATCATCTGAAAATCGCTTACCGCCACGTCTGCCCCCTACGCTTCTCAAGCCGGATGCGCCGGCCGCGAACGACGATTCCAAAGACGGCGCTCAAGGCCGCGTAAAAAAACCCGAGATGACTTCGTGAAAGCCTGCTTCGTTATCCCAAGGGATCATGTGTCCGGCGCCCGTTATCCGGCACGTTTCGAATTGCGGAATAAGCGCGCCGATCTCAGCGACGTCCTCATCCTTCACGACATCGCCGCGCTCGGCTGTCATGAGCAGAACGGGCGCCTTCAGGAAAGGCATGTCGGCGTGGATGTCGTCGACGTGGAAGCCGTCAAAACTAATATGTACCGCGCGTTCATTACAGGTTGGAAGCCATTCGGCTCTGAGCGCGAGTTCATCGTCGCGCCAACTTGGAAGGAATGGTCGCATCGCATTCGCGTCGGCGCCTGCACACGCCAGCCGTATCGAATCAGCATACCAATCATAAGCGGCTGGATAAGGTCTACGCCCGGGCCCGGACACCGGCGGGTCGACCAATGCGAGGCGCTTCTTGCCTTCCGGTGCCATCCTCGCAGCGCGCACGGCGATGCGCGCTCCCATCGAATGGCCGAGGATATTGTAGGATTTGAAGCCCAATGCCTCGGCGAAGGCATTCAAATCGGCGGCTTGCGCATCAAGGCTGTAATCCAGGTCATCATCGGATTGCGACAGGCCGCGACCCCTTACATCTACGATGTATGTATCGAACGATTGACCAAGCCGTTCGCCGACAAAAGCCCAGGTTATCGCCGGACTCGTAATGCCCGGAATGAGAATGACCGGATCGAACGCGGCTCTCCCAGCGCCGAAGCGCAGATAATGTTGGCGAATGCCGTTGGCATGAATCTGCGCGCCATAATTAAACGTGCTCATTCTCGCCCCCCGATAACCTCCAGCAAACTTGCGTCTATACCGTTGCTGTCGACCGCCTTGAGCCTGTTGCACTCTTGCTGCCTCCTGGGGGCAGCCTGAAGACCCGTTCAGCGTTACCGTGACAAATCGCGGCGCGGGCGGTTTCCGAAATGGGTGCAGCGTCAATCCAATCGGCCGCAACGGGTATCGACTCATACGGATAATCGACGGAGAACATCACGGCATCGATACCGACTTCACCGATCGCGCCCATGAGCGCCGCATCAGAGCAGACACCTGACGTCGTGATGAGGATGTTCGATCCAATGTATTCCGAAGGCTTGCGCGCGAGTTTCACGCCGTGCGTGTAAACTGAAAAGCGGCTGTCGAAACGCCAGCGCAAATACGGCAACGTCTCGCCCATATGCCCGAGAATTACTTTGAGCTTTGGGAAACGGTCAAAGACACCGCCGAAAAGAAGCCGCAGCGCGTGCGTCGCTGTTTCGACGCCCCAGCCCCAAACCGCGCCTTCGATTACTGGATAGTCGCGATACATCGCGGGCACAGAAAACAGATTCGCGGGATGGAGATAAAGCGGGACATCAAGAGATTGCATCGTTTCCCAAAAGACATCGAACGCGGGATCGTCGTAATAGACGCCGCCCGTCTGGCCATTCACCAGCGCGCCGAGAAGGCCGAATTCGCATGCGCACCGCTCCATTTCGCACGCGGCCGCCTTCGGATCCTGCATCGGCAGCGTAGCAAAGCCACCGAAGCGATCCGCTCGTGTTGCGATCTTCTCCGCAAGGAAATCGTTGGCACGCTTAGCTTTGGCGAGCGCTATTGACGCGTCGCTCTCGGCCTGAACGCTCGGCGCGGCTTGTGAAAGGATCGCGAAATCTATCCCCGCTGCATCCATCTCATCGAGACGCACGCCCGCGAAGTCGGATAGCTGGGCAGCGAGATGCGCGGCCGCAGCGGCGTCGATATGCTTGCTGAAGCTTCGTGTATATTCATCGAATCCCGGAGCCATAATATGCTCCTCGATAGCGATTTTCCTGATCCGGCCCATGCAAACCCTCTCAACTTCTAGATCGGATAGACAAGATCGTTGGCAATGATTGCAGTGTCGTAGACGGCTTGCCTTTCTTTGATCAGCAAGCGCCCTTCCGACCGGATGAATTTGTCGTATATGCGCCCCGCCTGATGAATGGTCGTCGGACCTTCGATAAGGGTTTGAAGGAGAAGGTAGTTGGCGACCGACGTTATCGACCCCCCGCCAACGGCGAGAATCCGAATATTGGAGATAAAGTGCAGAAGATTTCGCGGCGCAAACATCTGCGTGCGACCGATTGCGACGGCGCGATCCTGCAGCATCGCGCGGCCTTCCGCATAGACGAGGCCCACCGGCAGATTAAGATCAGCATTCTCGCGCTCGGTGACGCGATAGAAGCAATCTTCGGTGAAGAACTCCGGCCATTGCTCGATATTGTTCTCATCAAGTACGGCGCAATAGTCCGCGTGGAACGCATCGACTTCGTAGCGCGCCTGCAGTCCATCCTCCGCAGAAAAACTTTCCTTCTCGAACCCTTTCAACATCTCACAAACCCATAACTTCACGGTAATGTTTATACATCGAGCGAATTGCCGCCTCGGAAATTAGGCTGTCGGCAGTTCCGAGTTTGTCGCCATCGAGTTTGAGGATGTTGCGTTCGCTGACGGACCGCCGCATCCCCTCCTGCACGAATTTCATCGCTTCATTATCCTCAAGACCGAGGAAACCGGCGGGCCCCATTAGATTTCCCTGGCGAAGGCGATGGCGCACCATCTCGTCGTCGTCACCCTCGTATCCAAACATCGTCCACAGCATGATCATGCTATTAGGACCGTTCGGGACGATGTGGCGCACCCCGAGCGTATTCATCTCGCGCTGGACGATTAGATTAGGCCAGATGGTCTGCATGGTGACGGACCATTCGGACTCGAACTCCTTCACGAAATCGAGGAGTCTCTCGTCGCGAAGCTGCATGCCCTCATGGAATGAGCGCATCTCCTTCTTGTTTTCATCGGTCACCTTTGCATAGAGCGTGTCGCTCTTCGCCGACGCCATGGTGCCGTGCCGTCCAACGCCGCTATCGACAATCATCGCCGATTTATTGCCGGCGACAAGGAGACCAAAAACGACGAGGAATGAATGAAGAAGCGTCGCGTGATAAGGATCCTTGAGATTTTCGTGATACATTTTCCAGTTGCACGGGATCTCATTCTTGTAGAACCCTAGAATGCGTAACTTTTTCCCGCCAAAGACCGCGTCGAAATCCTTGATTATTTCCGGCGTCAGATAGGTTTCGAGATCCTCCGTTTCGGGATCGAACGAAGCGAACACGACCCCGTTCCGGCAGGCGATCGTGAGCTTTAACAGGCCGTGCTGTTTGTTATCGAAATCGCGGGGCATCCCACCTTGCTTATTCACACCCCGCTTGAAGGGAACACCTTGGAGGTTTCCCTTCAGGTCATATGACCATTGATGATACGGGCAGACAAACTCCTTCACCGAGCCGCGGCTCTCGCGGCATAGTTCGGCCCCCCGATGAGCGCAGCGGTTTTCGAAGACACTGACGCTTCCGTCCTCGCCGCGACTGACGATGACTGGAATCGGGCCCACGTAGGAGCGCTTAAAATCGCCCGGCGATGGAATTTCGGCCTCAAGCGCCACGAAATTCCATGTTTTACCCCGAAAGATTCGCTCCACCTCACGCGCGTAGATTTCTTCGCTCGTGTAGATCCAGTCAGGAATTGTCTGAAGCCCTTCCGCAGGCCATTCCAGATCTGCAATCGAGCGGTTTTTTTGCGGCAGCGTTTGGGCGCCAAACAAAACTTCGGAGGAGTACATTTTCGATCTCTCTTGCGACGTTGGAGGCGCGGATTCTGCGGCTAGACGTCGACCAGAATGTCGTCGTCTTCGATTCGCACGGGGTAGATTTTTAGGGATGTTTCGGCCGACCCGGACACGACCGCGCCTGTTCGGACGTCGAAACATGCCTGATGAAGCGGACATTCAATGCAATCGCCATCGAGATATCCTTCCGAAAGGAGCGCATATTGATGCGTGCAGATGTTGTGTGTCGCGAACACCTCGCCACTGATGCGATAAAGGGCGATGGGTTCGCCGTTTATCTCGATGCCGAACGGCTCATCATCTCGCAGATCATCGACATGCGCCGCAAATTTGAACGCCAAGGTCGCCCCTCCCCGTCAACGCGCCGGCTAGATTTTCGACAGATCAAGCGCTGAGGGAGAAAACAGCTCAACGGGATCCACCTTGCGCTTGGAAAGCCCCTGGTCGAAGTGATATCTCGCGAACGTCTCGATGACATGCTTGTTGGCATCAAGCCCGTAAGGCCAATAATCAGCGCCCATGATCGAGCGGGCTTCGTTGAAACTGTGGACCATCCAGGGCAGGGTTACAGCCAGATGACAAATTTCATTGAGCTCTTTCACCGCAATGTCCTTGGCGCAGATGAAGGCTTTCATGACGGAGACCGGAAGCCACGGGTTACGCTCAACGAGGCTTTGTCGAATGCCAACCATGTGCATGATCGGGAAAATGCGCGTACGCTTGAAATATTCTTCCTCGACCATACGGTAATCGCCAAATAGCCGCCCGACATTTGGGGTACCGCGCAGAAAGCAAGACGGCGCGCGTGCTCCGATATAGCCGTCGATCTCGCCCGCTTCGAGCATCTCCGACAACGTTTTGTCATCCGGAATCTGTTGCAGATCTATATCTTCGCCCAGAGCGATTGGCGCTCTTTCACCGCGCCCCGGCTCTTCAACCCCGCCACGCAGCCACGTAATTTCGCTGGGTTTCACCCCATAATCGTCCTGCAGAATACCGCGGATCCAGACATTTGCAGTGATCTGATATTCCGGGACACCAATCCGGCGACCGCGCAGATTCTCCGGTTTGACGATGCCGCGATCAGTCCGGATATAAATTCCAGATTGCCTGAACACGCGTGAGATGAAGGCCGGAATACCGATATAGGCGTTGTCTCCTCGCGCGACAGTCATCATATGACTGCTCATGGAAATTTCGGTGACGTCAAATTCTTCGTACCGGAACGCGCGATGAAATGCTTCTTCCGGCTCCAGCGGCACCAAGGTGACGTCGCAACCCTCGATCGGAACGCGCCCGCTGAGAATGGCTTGGGTTCTATCGTAATTCCCGCAAGCGAGGCTAATTTTCAGCTTACTCATCTATGCCCTTTGAATTTGTCCAACACCGAAACACCGTAAATTGTAACGCCGCCGCTTCGCAGGTTCCATGCCGTTATTCAGGACGCGCATTTTCAAATTGCAATTTCGTCAGTATGCTGATGAATATGTTCGATGAAAAAAAATGCGAAGTCAACAGCGCGGCCCCGGCGGTTCGCGCCCCTACAGATCCAGGTATTCGGCGATCACGGGTTTGCCCGATATTTATTAAGCAAGGCGCTTATCGAATGAGCGAAACGCTTATCATCGCATCACGAAATTCCGGCGCAGCGGGCACGATATGGTTAGGCCAGACGCGGGGCTCTCGGGAACGTGAATAATTTCGCCATCCTGGCCGTGAGCCGGTCGCCGGAGCTCGCGCTTGATCCACTGCGACTCGACTGCTGGTTCGGCATTCCTCAATACAGCGCGTATGCACGCAGGCGCGACGGGCACGGATCGTCAAGGCCCGAAACGACAATCGTATTTCAATATTGCCCGTCGAAGGCGGAATAATGGACCTTAAGGTTTCGACCCAAAGCATTCAGACTCAGACCGTCCGAAACCTCCGTGAGGCGATCATTTCCGGGATGTTTCAGCCAGGTGATCGTCTCGTCGAAGCGGATATGTGCGCGCGTCTCGGCGTAAGCCGCCCATCCCTGCGCGAAGCATTGCGGAGCCTCGAGGCTGAAAGGCTGCTCATCATCGTTCCCAAAAAGGGATCGTATATTCCGAGCCTGACTTTGGAGGAGGCCAGGGAAATCTACGAAACGCGCGCCTTGCTCGAGGGTGAGGCTGTCGCCTTGTTTGTCTCGCGCGCGACGGAGGACGCAATTGCGGCGATGACGCGGGCGTTGGCGGATTTTGATTTGGCGGCCGAACAAGAACTTCTTGGCGAGCAAATTCGCGCGACGCGCGAGTTCTACGAACATATTTTATCCGGTTGCGGGCATCGCACCATTCAGGAAATGCTGAACATGCTGACCGCACGGATTACGTTCCTGAGGTCAAAGTCTATGTCGCAGCCTGGGCGCGCCGAAAATAGCAGTCGGGAAATGAAAGCCATCCTGCAAGCGATCGTTGGGCGTGACCCGGAGTCTGCGCGCGCGGCAGCAATCGAACACGTCAAGCTTGCATGTGAGGCCGTGACAGAGGCCTTGCTTGCCGAAACCGCGCGCCAGAAGGATCGCCGCTCCACCCGCGGATGAATGCATTAGATTGGGCGTAAGGAGTCACGCTGCCGCGATTGCTCCGTCTCCACCGCGTCGGTCAGTGTCCCCTCTCTACCAGGTGCAGATCTGCACGCCCAATCGCGCCTGATAGCGTCTAGGCCGATGGAAAAACGCCCGCCGACTTGTGCATAACCGGAATAAAGCGCGGAACGGCCGCGTCCCGGGTTGCTTTGCCTTAGTTGAAGCGCGAATCGTCAGAGCAGGTCGTCTTTGAACGACGAATCGAACCGATGAGTATTCCGCTATGCATGAGTCACACGCGTCGATCGAATAGGTCCCTGTTCGAGACCTCCGCCCCTATCCGAGAAACGCCCGGCGACTTTCCTGAAAGATAAGCGTTTTCTGCTGGCCTCACCAAATACGTACAACAGCCTCGGCGTGGGGACGACCTAGCTTTATGACAAGACCGTCGTTTATAATCATAAGCGTCACGGTCAATTCTCGCTGGGCGGTCGCAACTTCGATTTTCGTGTCAAGCCGAGCTTTCCGAAAAGCGCGAACAAGGAATTTTTGCTTGTCGATCTTGTCAACAACCTCGACCGGCTGGCTGAGAGCAAAGGCGAAGTGCTTGCTCGCGTTAAGGCGCGTGCGGCGGAATTCGATGCGCCGCGCCTGAAACGCGCCGCGCGCGCGTATGGCAATGTGCAAACCCAGAAGTTTTTTGCCGAAGCCTTGACGGCCGGCATGGCGCCGCATGCCGGCTGATTTTCTTCATAACCATCCGCAATTTGCCGACCTCATCGCGATCGTTGCTGCGGAGCGCGGCATCGATCCCGCGCTGGTAGAAAAAGATTACTGGCTGATGCATTGCCTTTATGGGTTGCAGCAGCTTGGTCTGAAATTCGAATTGAAAGGTGGTACGTCGCTTTCGAAGGGGTTTCAGATCATCGACCGGTTCTCGGAAGATATCGATATTCGCGTCGAGCCACCCCAGGATCAGGATGTCAGAACAGGACGTAATCAGACCAAGACGGCTCACATAGACAGCCGTAGGAAATTCTACGACTGGCTGGCGGAAACGATCCTCATTGACGGCATAGAAAGCGTCCAACGCGACACGGCGTTCGATAACGCCACCCTGACGAGCGGCGGCATACGCCTTTATTACAAAGCGAGCGCCAGATCACTACAAGGTCTCAAACCGGGCATCCTGCTTGAACTCGGCTTCGACGATGTCACGCCGAACAGTAAAAAGGACATCAGTTCCTGGCTGTATGATTATGCCGCTGGCCGGACGCCGATCATCGACAACCGCGCGAAGGGGGTGGATTGCTACGATCCCGGATATACATTTGTCGAGAAATTGCAGACGGTCTCGACAAAATTTCGGCGACAGCAGGAAACCAAAGAGTTTCCTGTCAACTTCATGCGCCATTATTACGACATCTACAGGCTGCTTCAACGCCCGGAAGTACAAGCTTTCATTGGTAGCGATGCTTACAAAGCGCACAAAGAAAGACGTTTCCGCAGTGGCGACAATCCCGTCATCGCCGAAAATCTGGCCTTCAATCTGGCCGATCCTGCGACACGGCGACTTTATAACGAGGCCTACACCGCAAGTACCGTCCGTCGCGCTACATTCCTGAAGTATTGTCGTCGTTGCCAAGAGCGAAACTGGTCAGGCTTTTGAAGACGGCATCCGTCCAAACCATCGAAGACAGAGTCGTCCATATCGCGTGGTGCTCGTCATGACTGATCCACGCGAGCCATAAGCGTCTTTTGGCGCGATACGATTGCAACGTCGCATGTCGCTCCTGGGCACATCGCATTCGGTAATTTTGTAGGCGTAGCCGTCCGACATCCGCCCCCCAAATGCCCGCTGAGAACGGCGACTATTTTGCCTCAAATCGCGCCCAAACGTCGGGCTGTTTGGAGTCGTCCTATGTCGCGTGGAGAAAACCGGGAATTTTGAAAACCGATGGAAGCGATCGACAAAATGCGTTTTATATCAAAGCTTTAAGGTGGCTGGGGCGGGAGGATTCGAACCTCCGGATGGCGGAATCAAAATCCGCTGCCTTACCACTTGGCGACGCCCCAAAACGTGGAGATCGGCCCCTCGAAGTGCCGCGGGGCCAAAGATCGAATAAATGGAGCGAGATTTATGCGAAAAACCGGTACCGGCTTTTTCACATCCCGCTCCGCGGCGGCGCGACCATAGAGGCAGCCAAGCCCCCTCGCAACCTCTTCCTCCAGCCCCGCGAACTGCTAAATAGCGCAGATGTCCCACCCCGCTCTTGCCAAATCACCGACCGACGCTTTCCGCCCTGTCGATCTCGGTCCGCTCGACGTCGCAATCGAGCCCGGACGCAACGGCATTTTTTACGCACGTTCGCCGTTCGGTCTCGAAAATTATGAGGCGAAGGCGACCCTCTGGCTCGATCGCTGGGCAGCGCTGCGGCCGGATCATATTTTCCTCGCCGAACGGCGGCACGGCGCCTGGGAAACGATCACCTATTCCGAAGCGCGCCACAAAGCCCGAGTACTTGCGCAGGCATTGCTGGGACGCGACCTGAGCGCCGAGCGGCCGCTCGTGATCCTCTCCGGCAATAGCATCGCGCATGCACTTCTCGGCCTCGCGGCGCTTTATGCGGGCATTCCCTATGCGCCGCTCTCGCCAGCCTATTCTCTCGCCTCGCGGGATTTTGCGCGGCTGCGCGGCATTATCGATCTGCTCACACCCGGCCTTGTCTTCGTGGACGATGGTGCGCTTTATGCCCGGGCGCTCGCATCGCTGGCGGCGGAGATGCCACGCCTCGTTTGCACATCGCCCGCGCCCGGCGCGAACACTTTCGACGCTCTCCTGACGACTAAAGAAACCTCAGCGCTGGATCGCGCCCATGCGGATATCAGTCCTGAGACGATCGCGAAATTCATGTTCACGTCGGGGTCGACCGCCGCGCCAAAGGCCGTCGTCACGACGCATAAAATGCTTTGCGCCAATCAGGCGATGATCGCGCACGTGCTGCGCTTTCTCGCGAGCGAGCCGCCCGTGCTCGTCGATTGGCTGCCCTGGAGCCATAGTTTCGGCGGCAACCAGAATTTCAATCTCGTGCTCGCGCACGGCGGCACGCTTTATATCGACGGCGGGCGGCCGACGGCGGAAGGCATCGCAACGACGCTCGCCAATCTGCGCGATGTCTCGCCGACATTGCATTTCAACGTTCCCGCCGGTCTTGAAGCGCTTCTGCCGCATCTCGCCCACGACCGAACGCTTGCAGCAAATTTCTTTCGCAATTTGCGGCTGACGTTTTTCGCGGGCGCGCCGCTTGCGCGTGCGACCTATGACGCTTGGAACGACATAGCGCTGGCCGCCTGCGGCGAAAAGATCGTGACGATGAGCGGCTATGGCGCAACCGAGTCGGGCCCAGCGACAACATTCTGGACGCCATTCATTCGTGGGGACGGGGGTGTCGGCCTGCCGCTGCCGGATTGCGACCTAAAGCTGGTACCGCATGGCGAAAAACTGGAAGTCCGGGTCAAGGGCCCGAATGTAACACCCGGATATTGGCGCGACGCGCAAGCCACATCGCAGGCTTTCGACGACCAAGGGTTCTTTCGCCTTGGCGATGCCCTGCGCCTCGCCGAACCACAGAGACCCAAATTGGGCTTTGCTTTCGACGGACGGATCAATGAGGACTTCAAGCTCGCGACAGGCACCTGGGTCAGCGCCGGACCTCTGCGCGAGGCCTTTCTCGCCGCTTTCGCGCCCTATGCCAAAGATGTGGTGATCGCCGGCGAGGGTGCTGCCTTCGCCGGGGCGCTGGTGTTCCCGGATTTCGAAGCATGTAGGCGTCTCAGCCCTGACGCAGGGGCGACACCGGCTGAGATCATCACGCATCCCGCCATTCGGGCCAGATTTCAAGCGCTGCTGGACGATTTCGCTGAGGCCGCTGGCGGCTCGTCTCGACGGGTCGCGCGGCTTCTGCTCCTCGCGACGCCGCCCCTGGCGGAAACCGGAGAATTGACCGAGAAGGGCGGGATCAACCAAAAAGCCGTGCTCGCCAACCGGGCAGCGGCCACGGCCCTCCTCGTCTCCACCGGGTCGCCGGCAGAGGTCATTGCGGCGGCAGGCTCCGGCGTTTTCACAGCAAAGACATGAAATTGCTGAATAAACCGCTGTTTTCTAGCCATTCACCTTGCAGATCGAAAGGCATCGCGCCCGCGGCGCGCACTTGCTAAAGAGAAGCACAAATTCGAGACATGTCCGTGAGCGCCGAACCCACATCAGCCGCCGCCAGCCGTGCCGCTTCCGCGGCGCTTGTCGCGCACCTCGAAGCCTCCGGCTATCCGCCCTACGAGCCGCCCGTGTTGCAGCGAGCGGAACTCTTCTTCAATTCGGGCGAAGAGATCCGCAGCCGGCTCTACCTGACGAATGATCTTTCGGGCGCCGAATATTGCCTGCGGCCCGAATATACGATCCCCGTCTGCGCGCATTATCTCGCCTCCGATGCCGTGGGGCACGCGACAACCTACAGCTATTGTGGCCCCGTATTCCGCTATCGGCCGGATGGCCCGAACGAGTTTTTGCAGGCGGGGCTTGAGAATTTCGGCCACCCCGACCGCGAGGCCGCCGACGCCGAGATTCTGGGCGTGACGCTCGATGCCGTCGCCGCGCTCGGCCAAGGCGATCTCAATGTACGTTTCGGTGACAACGGGCTTGTCCGCGATCTCGTCGCCGCGCTCGACCTCTCGCCGCAATGGCAGCGCCGCATTCTGCGCGGGCACGCGCAGGACAAATCGCTCGAAACGATTCTCGCCCGGCCTGCCAGCGGGAACGGTGCCGACCACACTGGCGTGCTCGCGGCGCTCGAAGGCGTCGACCGGCATGGTGCGCGTGCGCTGGTCGAAGATCTGCTCTCGATCGCCGGCATTTCGAGCGTCGGCGGCCGCAGCGTGACGGAGATCGCCGACCGCTTCCTCGAACAGGCTGCGCTCAAAACCGGCGACGAGTTTCCCGTCGAACGTCGCGCGATCCTGAAAGAATTTCTCGCCATCGAAACCGATCCCGACCAGGCGGCCGCCAGGCTGCGCCAGTTGGCTTCGACGACCGGCCTCAATCTCAACGCGGCGTTGGACCGTTTCGACGCGCGCCTCGGCTTCATGGCCGCGCGTGGGCTCGATGTCGCCGACTTCACCTTCGCGACGCGTTTCGCCCGCGACCTCGAATATTACACCGGCTTCGTCTTCGAGGCCTTCGACCGCAGCCGCCCGCATGAAAAGCCGATCGTCGGCGGCGGGCGCTATGACGGCCTTTTGAAATCGCTTGGCTGTCAGGGTGATGTCGGCGCTGTCGGCGCGGCGATCTGGATCGAACGTTTGCAATTGCCGCAGCGCGGCCAGACGGATTGGTGGCGATGAGCGACGTGACGAAACCTCAGCTCGTTCTCGCCGTCCCCTCCAAGGGCCGCTTGCAGGAGAATGCCGCCGCCTTCTTTGCGCGCGCCGGATTGCAATTCGTGCAAAGCCGCGGCGCCCGCGACTACCGGGCCAAGATCGCCGGTCTCGACAATGTCGAGGTTGCCTTTGTCTCGACGTCCGAAATCGTCACGCATCTTGCTGCTGGCACCGCGCATTTGGGTGTCACGGGCGAAGATCTGGTGCGTGAAAGCATTCCCGACGCCGATTCGAAATGCGAACTTCTCGCGCCGCTCGGCTTCGGCCACGCCAATGTCATCGTCGCCGTGCCGCAAGCGTGGATCGACGTGCGCACGATGGCCGATCTCGAGGACGTTGCGGTGGCCTTTCGCGCCCGGCGCGGCGAGCGGATGCGGGTCGCGACGAAATACGTCAATCTCACCCGGCATTTCTTCGCCGAGCGCCATGTCACGGATTATCGCATCGTCGAAAGCCTTGGCGCGACCGAAGGCGCGCCCGCAGCCGGCACGGCGGAGCTCATCGTCGACATCACCACGACCGGCGGCACGCTTGCGGCGAATGCGCTCAAGATTCTCGACGATGGCGTGATCTTGCGGTCCGAGGCGAATTTCGTCGCGTCGCTGACAGCGCCGTGGACGGACGAGACACGCGAAGCCGCGCGGATCATTCTCTCGCGCATCGCGGCGGAAGAAGTCGCGCGCACGACACGCGAGGTCTCGGCACGGGTCGCGCAGGCCGATGTCGAACTCTTCGCCCACGCCGAGGTGATGTTCGCGGCGCGGCCGCGGCGACACCTTTCCGACGGTTGGCTGACGCTCACCTGCCCGAAAGACAAAGTGGCCGCGCTCGCCGATTGGCTGCTGATGCAAGGCGCGGCCGAAGTCACGGTCGCGCAGCTCGATTACGTCTTCGCCGAAAAGAACAAACTCTACGAGAAGCTCGCGGCGCGGCTGCCTTAAAACCGAAAACCTTTTATTCCGCTGCGGTCTTCACGCCTTCTTTAGGCGTGAACATACCTGCGCCGGCCGGCTGCATTTCGAGCCGGCGCGTATGGTATTTCTCCATCGTAGCGCGATGGCCAATGGAGACGATCGTCGTCTTTGGCAATTTTTCGCGCAGCGTCTGATAGATCGCCGCTTCCATCGGCTCGTCCATCGCCGTCGTCGCCTCGTCCAGGAAGAGCCAATCCGGCTTCTCAAGCAGAGCGCGCGCGATCGACAATCTCTGCTGTTCGCCGCCCGAAAGCTGCTGCTGCCACATGCCCTCGACATCGAGCTTGTTCAACAAATGGCTGAGTTGCGCCGCCTCGACAGCCGCACGCAGCGTGGCGTCGTCATATCGCTCGGGCGCTGCGGGATAGACGAGCGCCTCACGCAATGTGCCGAGCGGCAGATATGGCCGCTGGGGTAAGAGCATCACCTTCGCCGATGGCGGCAGGTCGATCTTGCCCTCACCGTAAGGCCAGATGCCGGCGATGGCGCGGAACAAAGTCGACTTGCCGGAGCCGGACGGCCCCATGAACAGGGCGGGAATTTCCGATACGAGATCGAGATTGGCGGATTCGACGATTGTGCGGCCATCGGGCAAGCGCAACGTCACTTCGGCAAGACTGACATTGCCGGGAGTAGCTGCGCCAACGGTCGGTTGCGCGCGAAACTGATAGTCCGCGGCTTTTTCAATTGAAGCATCGAACGACGTCAGACGATCGAGAACGGATTTGTAATCCGCGAGGTTCACATAATAGCTGACGACGAAGGTCAGCGCACTATTGACGTTGCTGAAGGCATTCGCGGTCTGGGTCATGATACCCAGGGTAATTTTCCCGGCGAAATAGAACGGCGCCGAGACGATGTAAGGAATGAATGGACTGATCTGCGAATAAGACGCCGTGAACGCAGTAAGCCGCTTACGGCAGGCGATGATCTCGAAATAGTTCGACATGATTGACGCAAAACGCGTCTTGAGAGAGCGCTTCTCCGCATCTTCGCCTGAGAGCAAGGCGATCTGCTCCGTATATTCGCGCAGGCGCGCAAGCGAAAAACGGAAATCGGCTTCGTAACGCTGACGCCGGAATGACAAAGGTACGAGCGGATGGCCGATCAAATGCGTCAGCCAGGTGCCAATCGCTGCGTAGATGAGCGCAACCCAGAAGAGGAAGCCCGGCACGGCGATATGCGTTCCCGGCAAGGTGAAATTGGCCGAAAGCACCCAGAGCAGAATGGCGAAAGAAACGAGCGAACTGAGGTTCGAGATCAGCAGGATAGAAAAGGAATAAATCCCATAGCCGACATCGCCGCCGTCGATGAAACGGCTGATGTCTTCCGAAATTCGCTGATCCGGGTTGTCTGCCCCAGACCCCGCGAGCGACATGCGGTAATGGCGATGATTGTCGAGCCAATGGTCGAGATAGAAGCTGGTGAGCCAGCGCCGCCAGCGGATGACCAATGTCGAGGTGACGACATATTCGACAACAGCCGCAAAGATGTAGAGGAAGGCCCAGACCAGAAAGACGGTGAAGAGCTGATACCAGAACGCCTTCGCGTCGCGCGTCTGGATCGCGTTGAACCAATCGCGCGAGAAGAACGAGAGGCGGATGTTGATGCCGACCTCCGCCTGATTGATCAGGACGAGAAAAACCACCATCGCCGCTGCGACCTTGCGCTCCAGACCATGGAAAGCCGGAAACGGCCAGATCCGCGCTGTGGTTGTATCGCGCGAATCAAAATATCGGTCAGCGATCCGCATCATTGCGCGGACAAGCGGGATGAAAGAAATCAGGTAAACCGCGATCGCGAAAAGCGCGACCGTCAGCGGCAGGCTTTCCGGAATTTCGTAATCTGCCCAACTCGCTGGCCAAAGATGCAGGGCTTCGATGAGGCAGAACACGCCGAAGGCAATGACTTCAACCGCGAAAATCGCGACGAAAATTTTCAGATAACTCGAAATATGTTGCGACTTGTACGTCGTATACGCGCAGATCAGTGTCGTGGCGGCGAGGAGAGCCGTCGTCATATCGCCAGTCTTGGCCGCGACCAGAGCAGCGGCCGCACCGAAAATCGCGACAGAAATTGCGAGAATTTTCATATCAGCGTCGATATCCAGGGAATTTAGCGGGATCAAACCACGCTTTTGCGCACAGGCGCAAATCGCTGCCTAGTTACAGGTTTGTAACATTTAAGGCATCTCGCGCCCGCATCTCGGCGGCGAGCCGCTAATCCTGCAATTCTTCGGCAGAATCCGCGCTTTCGCCGTTGATGAGCGCGACCAAAACCGGTGACGGACGAAACGTCAGCACACGTCGCGGCTTAATCGGCACCTCGATCCCGGTGCGGGGATTGCGGCCGATGCGCTCACGCTTGGCACGGACGGAAAAAAGTCCAAACGAACGAAGCTTGACCGTCTCACCACGTACCAGCGCAGTGGAAATTTCCTCAAGCGTCATTTCAAAAATGTCGCGCGCCTGGGCACGAGAGAGGCCTTTGCAGGATTCATACACAGCATTCAAAAGATCAGCCCGCGTGGCTGTTTTTTTTTCGGACTCATTCAGCGGCAACTGACCCACTTTACCCCCTCCTACTCAGGCTAACCGAGCGCAACTCGCGTGTAATGCATACGCTTTGCGAGGCGGTTTTAGCCAGTGATTGCAACGCGAAAAAATATAATTTCTCTCGCCGCGACCCAAAGTGCGTAGGCGCAGTAAACAAAAAGCCCCGGATTACCGGGGCTTTTAAGTGTCGTTTCGCACAAATGCGCGATTTTAGAAGTCCATACCGCCCATGCCACCCATGCCGCCGCCGCCGACAGGAGCCGATTCTTTCTTCGGCTGTTCGGTGATGATCGCTTCGGTGGTAATCAGGAGGCCGGCAACGGACGCCGCATCCTGCAACGCAGTGCGCACGACCTTGGTCGGATCGATGATGCCGAGCTTGACGAGATCGCCATATTCGCCCGTCTGCGCATTATAGCCGTGGCCATAATCGGTGGCTTCGAGCAGCTTGCCGACGATCACGGCGCCGTCAGCGCCGGAATTGTCGACGATCTGGCGAGCCGGAGTCTGGATCGCCTTGCGGACGATATCGACACCGGCCTTCTGATCGGCGTTGACCGTCTTGATGCCGTCGAGCACCTTGATGGCGCGCAGCAGCGGCACGCCACCACCCGGAAGAACGCCTTCTTCGACGGCCGCGCGGGTCGCGTTGAGCGCGTCGTCGACGCGATCCTTCTTCTCCTTCACCTCGACTTCGCTCGAACCGCCAACGCGGATGACCGCGACGCCGCCCGCGAGCTTGGCAAGACGCTCCTGCAGCTTCTCACGATCGTAATCAGACGTCGTGTCGGCAATCTGCGCCTTGATCTGAGCAATGCGCGCTTCGATGTCGGCCTTGGAACCGGCGCCGTCGATGATCGTCGTCGTTTCCTTCTCGATGCGGATGCGCTTGGCACGGCCGAGCATCTGCAGCGTTACGTTTTCGAGCTTGATGCCGAGGTCTTCGGAGATGAGCTGACCGCCGGTAAGGATGGCGATGTCTTCGAGCATCGCCTTGCGGCGATCACCAAAGCCCGGCGCCTTGACGGCCGCGACCTTGAGGCCACCGCGCAGCTTGTTGACGACGAGGGTCGCGAGCGCTTCGCCTTCGACGTCTTCCGCAACGATCAGGAGCGGCTTGCCAGTCTGCACGACCGCTTCGAGAACCGGCAGCATCGCCTGGAGCGACGAAAGCTTCTTCTCGTTGATCAGGATGTAGGGATCTTCGAGTTCGGCGACCATCTTCTCGGCATTGGTGATGAAATAGGGCGAGAGATAACCGCGATCGAACTGCATGCCTTCGACGACATCGAGTTCGGTCTCGAGGCTCTTGGCCTCTTCGACGGTGATGACGCCTTCGTTGCCGACCTTCTGCATCGCCGTGGCGATGATCTGGCCGATTGACGCGTCGCCATTGGCCGAGTTGGTGCCGACCTGGGCGATCTCGTCGTTGGAGGTGACCTTCTTCGACTTCGCCTTGAGATCGGCCACGACAGCTTCGACCGCGAGGTCGATGCCGCGCTTCAAATCCATCGGGTTGAGGCCGGCGGCGACCGCCTTGGTGCCTTCGCGGACGATCGAAGCGGCGAGGAGGGTCGCTGTCGTCGTTCCGTCACCAGCAATGTCGTTCTGCTTGGAAGCGACTTCGCGGACGAGCTGGGCGCCGAGGTTCTCGAACTTGTCGGAAAGCTCGATCTCCTTGGCGACGGACACGCCGTCCTTGGTGATGCGGGGAGCGCCGAAGCTCTTTTCGATGACGACGTTGCGGCCCTTGGGACCGAGCGTCACTTTAACGGCGTTGTTGAGAATTTCGACGCCGCGCAACATCCGGTCGCGGGCATCAGAGGAAAAACGTACGTCTTTGGCTGCCATTTGGAAAAACTCCTGAATTGGGGCTCGCTAAGGGTCCTGAGATCAGCCAACGACGCCGAGGACGTCGCTCTCCTTCATGATGAGGAGATCCTGGCCGTCGATCTTGACTTCGGTGCCAGACCATTTGCCGAACAGGATGCGATCACCGGCTTTGACATCGAGGGGAACGAGCTTGCCGGTCTCGTCGCGGGCGCCGGGGCCGACGGCCACGATCTCACCCTCTTGCGGCTTCTCTTTCGCCGAATCGGGAATAATGATGCCGCCCTTCGTCTTCTCTTCGCCTTCGAGGCGCTTGACGACGACGCGGTCATGCAGAGGTCGGAAAGTCATGCGATGTTTCCTTGAACGTTCGCGAGTAGCGCCGGAATTCGGGGACGCAGACGCCGCTCGATGGGGAAATGATGGCTGTTAGCACTCAAACCGATAGAGTGCTAACGGCAGCCTCGACATAGGCGGCGGCTCTCGGACTGTCAAGGACAGCGACGGGTAACTAGACGATCCGCGTCTCGGAAACTTGATCCGGCTGGCTCTCTGGTTAACGGATCGCGCTTCTAGAGATCGAGCGCGACGAACCGCACCTCGCCTTGGGGCGTCGAGACGAGCAACAGAGCCAATTTCTTCCCGGCCGCCTTCAGGATTCGCATCTCTTTGGCGACATCCGACGGCGCCCGGACCGCCTCCTGATTGATCTCCAGAATCACTTCGCCGGGCAGAATGTTCTTACGGGCCGCCGGCGAATTTGACTCAACCTCCGTGACGACCACACCCGCTGTCAGACTGTCCTTGATCGCATATTTCAGCCGCGACGTTTCATCGAGCTTCGAAAGCGCCATGCCGAGCGCCTTTTCGACTAGCGTTGGCGGCAGCTTCTTGCCCTGATCATCCCCGAGAGTCAGCGAGGCTTTCTGCGCACCGTCTTCAAGCCTGCCGAGTTTGACGGTTTTGGTCATCTCGTGGCCGCGCCGGACAATGACGATCGCAACGTCCTTACCAACGGGCGTCAGTGCGACGAGCTTGGGCAGATCACGGGATTCGGCCACGTCGACGCCGTCGAATTTCACAATAACATCGCCAGTCGTAATCCCGGCTTCAGCTGCCGGGCCACCGGAATCTGTCCCTGCGACGAGCGCGCCGCGCACTTTGCCGAGATCCAGGCTTTCGGCGAGTGAATCATCGATCGACTGGATACGCACGCCGAGCCAGCCGCGCCGTGTTTCGCCGTATTTGCGCAATTGATCGATGACCGGCGCCACCGTGTTCGCCGGCGTGGCAAAGCCGATGCCAATCGAACCGCCGCTCGGCGAAAGGATCGCGGTGTTAATGCCGATCACCTGCCCGTCCATATTGAACAGCGGTCCGCCGGAATTGCCTTTGTTGATGGCCGCGTCGGTCTGGAGATAATTGTCGTAAGGTCCGGAATCGATGTCGCGGTGACGGGCCGAAACAATGCCGGCCGTGACGCTGCCACCCAAGCCGAACGGATTGCCGACCGCAATCACCCAATCGCCGACGCGCATCTGGTCGCTGTCGCCGAATTTCACCGCTTTCAACGGATGATCGGCTTCCACTTTGAGCACCGCCACGTCGACCTTGCTGTCCTTGCCGATGACCCGAGCCCGCAGTTTCGTGCCATCGGTGAAGATCACCGTCACTTCGTTGGAATCGGCGATGACGTGATTGTTGGTGATGATGATGCCCGACGGGTCGATCACGAAGCCCGAACCAAGCGAATTGGAACTGCGCTCATGCGGTTCAGAATCGCCGTCGCTGTCGCCGTGAGGCGTGTGATGGAGAAATTTGTCGAAGAGATCGTCAAACGGCGTGCCCGAATCGGTGTCGGGTCCGTTGCTCGCGTCTTTCTCTTCGTAGGTCTGCGTCGCCGAAATGTTGACGACCGCATTGCTGACCGCCGCAGCAAGATCGGCGAACGAATCCGGCGTATGGCCGGCATAGGCTGCCGATGAATAGCCGATTCCGACTGTTGCAACGCCCAAGGACAAAGCCATCAAAACCTTGTGCGCGCCGAATAAAGCAGACGCGAATTGCCGGCATGAAGCCATTCATCTCTCCTCAAGCGCGCAAAATTAGCGGATCAGCTAAACGAATTCACGCCGATTTTGCGCACGATCGCGTTAATGCGCGGGCGGCAACGTATTGGCTCCGGCTGGCGGCAGAAAATATTGGAAGAAGGCCGATTTCGGGCTGAGCACCAGACGGGTGTTCGACGCTTTCAAGCCCGTCGTATAGGCCTGCATCGAACGGTAGAAGGCGAAAAAGTCTGGGTCCTTGCCGAAAGCCGTTGCAAAAATGCGCGCGCGTTGGGCATCGCCGGCGCCGCGCGTCTGGTCAGCATCGCGTTGCGCGTCGGCACGCAAAACAACGGCATCGCGGTCCGCCTTGGCGCGGATCTCCTGCGATTCCTCCGCCCCTTGGGCGCGGAAGAGCGCTGCCTCGCGCGCCCATTCGCTCTGCATCCGGCTGAAGACCTTTTCCGATATCTGCTGTGGCAGATCGGTGCGCCGAATACGGACATCGACAGCGCTGACGCCGAGTTTATCTGCCTGCTGATTCACCTGTTGGCGGATGTTTGCCATCAAGGCTTCGCGATCGGCGCTGACGATCTGTCTAAGGTCGGCATCGCCAAGAACGCGGCGCACGGCGGAATTGAGAATATAGCCAAGCTGGTCGTTGGCGCGGTCGATGTCGCCCACCGTTTGATAGAATTTGAGCGGATCGACGATCCTGTATTTCAGGAAGGAATCGACCTCGACCCGCGTATTGTCGGAGGCGAGCACTTCCTGCGTCGGCGTCTCGACATCGAGGATGCGCTTGTCGAGCAGAACGACATTCTCGATGAACGGAATTTTGAAGTGCAGGCCCGGTTCGGTGACGAGGCCGCGCCCCGCGACCGGATCGCCGAAACGCAGCACAAGCGCCTGTTCGGTCTGACCGACGGTGAAGATCGACGCCACAATGACGATGATGGCGGCAATCGCCAGAAGCGTCACGAAAATACCGGTCGCGCCCTTCATTTCGGCGCTCCATCGGCGGATGCGTTCGGCGTCAAAAGTGGCAATGGCAAATAGGGCAGGACGCTCTGTCCATTCCCCGAATCAACAATGACCTTGTCGCTGCCGCCGAGAACCTGTTCCATCGTCTCGAGATAGATGCGCTCGCGCGTCAACGCCGGCGCGATTTTGTATTGTGCCTCAACTTGCGAGAAGCGCGACGCCTGGCCGGTCGCCTCGTCGATCGTCTGCAAGCGATAGCCCTCGGCCTGCTGGCGAATGGCCGCTGCCTGACCCTGTGCCGCTGGCACCACATTGTTGGCGTAGGTCTGGGCCTCGTTGCGCATCCGGTCGCGGTCCTGCTGGGCGGCAGTGACATCGCGGAAGGCTGTGATCACTTCCTGCGGCGGATCGACCGACTGCAATTGCACCTGAAGGATGAGGACGCCGGCTTTGTATTTGTCGAGAATCTTCTGCGCCAAATCCTGAACCGCCGGTTCGATCACTTTGCGATCGGCGGTCAGGATATTCTGGATCAGGCTGCGGCCGATCACCGCGCGCATCGCGCTCTCTGCCACCGCCTTCACCGTGTCGTCGGGATCGTCGATGTTGAAGGCGTAATCTTCCGGATGCGATGGATCGATCTGCCAGATCACGACAAATTTCACGTCCGCGATGTTCTGATCGTCGGTCAGCATCAGGCTCTCTTCAGGCAAATCGAAGGTCGCCTGCTCGCCGGTGCGATCGTCCATCCGCGAAATGAAGCCGATATCGGTTGTGTTGCGATCCGTCACCGCGAGCTTTTGGACGGAGCCAATCGGATACGGCAGGTTGTAATTTAGGCCCGAGGTCGTCTTGCCGGTATAGCGGCCGAAGATCATGTTGAGGCCGACCTCATTCGGGCCGATTGTATAGCACCCTGTCAGCAGCCACAGGAGAACGCCGAGAAGGCCAAGCACCGCAAGCGCGCGGCCGCCGAGGCCGCCGCCGGGCAGCCAGCCCTGCAGCCGCGCCTGTGCCAGGCGCACCCATCCCTCGAAATTGACGGGATTCGGCGCCTGCGGTTGGCCCCACGGGCCGGGATTTTCCGGCTTCCAAGAGCCGCCGTCCTTACCGTCATTACTCCAGGGCATGAAATCCTTCCTCGGTGGCGCTTGTCTTAGAGGGCTTTCGGCGCCAGCGAAAGAGAGCCGGTACGGATATAGTCGGCCCACGTATATCCTGCATCACCACCGGTTTCGGATAAGTGGTCTTCGCGAAAGACTTCACGCCAGTGTGACCACTCAATGGGCGGAAAGAAGGCGTCCCCCTCGGGCGTGCAATGAACGTAAGTCATGTGCAAAAGGTCTATCCGGTCGAGCAACGCCGCGTAAATTTCGCCGCCGCCAGCAACAATAATCTCCGACGC
The DNA here is from genome assembly GCF_037200945.1 of Methylovirgula sp. Lineage (NCBI taxonomy): Bacteria > Pseudomonadati > Pseudomonadota > Alphaproteobacteria > Hyphomicrobiales > Beijerinckiaceae > Methylovirgula > Methylovirgula sp. Next base: position 1,461,040 of record NZ_JBBCGP010000001.1, on the reverse strand, counting down.
ACCCAAAACATCGGCACGTGTCGTCGCCAGCTGCAAGGCGGCATCGATTGTGGTCGCCGTGAACACGCCGGCTGGCGGCGCAAATTTCGCGTCGCGCGTCACGACAATCGTTTCGCGGCCGGGCAGCGCACGGCCAATTGCCGCGAACGTCTTGCGGCCCATGATCAAAGGTTTGCCAAGCGTCAGCGTGCGAAAGCGCTTGAGGTCGGCAGAAATGTGCCATGGCAGCGCATTGCTTTGACCGATGACTCCATTATCGGCGACGGCGACGACGCCAACGAGAAGCAGATTCATGCGCGGCTATCTCTCATTTGAGACCTGCCGCGAAATCTGCAAGCGCTTCACCTTCCATGCGGCAGATCGTCCATTCGGACTTCAATTGCGCGCCTGCGCCGCGATAGAAGCGGATCGCGTTTTCGTTCCAATTCAAGACCGACCATTCGAGCCGGCCAAGCTTTTCCTCGACGCAGCGGTGCGCAATGGCGTGAAGCATGACCACACCCAAACCTTTGCCGCGAAAAGTCTCGCGCACGTAAAGATCTTCGATCCAGATGCCGTGGCGCCCGGCGAAACTCGAAAACGTATAAAACCAGAGAATGAACCCGGCTGGCGCCGTGTCGTATTCGACAATCTCAGCGAAGACGCGCGGGTTCGGGCCGAACAAAGCCGCCCTCAGGCCCGCTTCGTCGGCCTGGACTTCATGCGACAAATGCTCGAACGCCGCGAGCTCGCCGACAAGAGCAAAGATAAGCCCCGCGTCGGCAGGCGTCGCGGGGCGTAGCTTGATTTTCGGGTCCGGCGCCATGACGGCGCCGTTTTGCGCCAGAAGCGCGTTTCACGCAACCTACTGGCTGCGCCGCCCGAACGAGACCGCATAGGCGCCGTCGCGTGCATCGATGAGCGGATCGTCTGATTCCTCAATTCCGGGGATCAGCGCGCCAGGCAGAAATATGAGCTTCTTCTGCTCTGCAAGACTGTCGGAGTCGATCTTGTCGATCGTCAGGACGCCGAGATCGACCACTTTGTTGGTCGCTGCCCAAGGGATCGTCGGATCCTTGGTGACATCGCCCGGCGCCGCGAGTTGGGCTTGTAGGTGGAACTTCACGGGTGCTTTCGCAACGCGCGTGGCGATCTCGTCGAAGAGATAATTCGGCGACTTCTTCGCCGCTTCCTCATCGCTGATGTGGACGAGTTTTTCCGGTGCAGCGATGTAACGGAACGCCTGTTTCTTGCCGTTCTTGTCGACGAAGACGAACGCATCGACGCCGTTATATTGCTCATCTGCGAGACTGTCCGGCTGATGCACACTCGCCGACGCCAAGGGTACACGCGGATGGGTCTTGACGAAGAGCGCGAGCTTCGTCGGCTGTGGCGCGTTCGGCGGGCTGGCCGCAATGGCAAGCAGAAGATCGCGAAAATCCTCCCCGGTCCCGACCGGGAAAAATTTCAGCGAATTAATGACCATATCGGTCTCGCTGCCGTCCTTCAGACGGAATTTGATCGCAAGACCGTGCGGTACGGCCAATTTCGAGCCATCAGGAACATTCGGCAGGCCGCCACTATCCGAAAAGCGGATCGTCACCGGAATCGTATCACCTGAAAAGATCGCAGCTTTGCTTAGGCTTGCGGCATCCGCCGACGCCTTGAACGTGCCCTGCCCGACGATGCCCTTGGCATGATTGGCGCGGAAGCCAGGATGCACGCCCCAGACTTTATTGAGGGCATCGACAATCTGTGTGGGGACGGACCCAGATTGCGCTTCCGCGAGGCTGACGCCGCCGCCGAACAGCATACCGAAACCGATGGAGAGGAGAAGGCTTTTTCGCAACATGACTCGTCTCTTTGCGCGTGGGACACCAGCCGCACGGCAAGCGCGCGGTCGCAGCAAAGCTAATCGACGAATGTGAAATCTGCTAGAATGATTATTTTTCTAAAATGCCGCGGGCGAGTGGACGATGAATCGCAATCGCTCGGACCGGATGAGCCGCCTGCGCGATGTCGATGCATTCACACATGCGAATTGGCGGCTGGCTAGGCCAACCGCCAGAATGATGGCCTAGCCCGTGTGGGCGTGGACGGAATGGACCAGATGGCTCTGGTCTTGATAGGCGATCAGGATCGGCGAGGGCTGACCGCTGACCGCGGTGGGATGCGTCGCCGGCGTCTGGCTATTGGGAACATTCGTGTCGATTGTCGCGACCGTCAGGACAGTGCCGGTATGGTTCGTACCAAATCCACCGCCGTTCTCATTGATCAACAATTCACCTGCTTGAGTTCCAGTGCCCGAACTCGACGACAGGTACTCGACATAATTCGAAATATTGAAACCTTGCGCACTCGTGTTCACATTGCTCAGAAGCTGCGTCAGATCGATCACGTCGTTGGTCGAATTGAAGTTCGTGATCAGTTCGCTTGGATTGCTGATATTCGCGATTTCGAAAATGTTATTGCCGCTTGTGGCCGAATGCGCCTGCATCGTGTCGCCGGCGAAGTTGGCGATGAAGATGTCGTTGCTTGAATCGCCAATCAGCATGTGGGACGACGCGCTATCGCTGATCGCCGTATAAGCGCCGTTGAATGCACCCAGCGACAAATCGTTGCCGGTTATGTCGACATTAATCGTGCCGGTCCCTTGGCTGCCGTCGGCATCCGTGGTCGTTAAATTGAAGCTCAAATCGCCGGTCAGAGTCTCTGTGGGTACCCCCGTCGTGCCAAGCACCGAGATCGTATCGGTATCTTTGCTACTATTGCTCTCTGTAAAGGTGATCGATTCGATACCTGCGCCTGAGGACGACAGCGGACTTGTCCAGTTTGTCGCAGCGCTACTGCTTACCGAAATCGACGAACTCTGGGAAGTGCCATCCAGATAGTCCACGGTATAGCTAACCGAGTGGCTATCACCAGTACCAGCCTTCGCGAAGTTGAAGGTCGCGCTCAACTCCTCCGCCACCGGACTGAAATTCGTGTCTGAATCAGCCCCCGGGGTGAAGGAAAAGGTCATCGAGTGATTGCTACTAAGGCTCCAGTTGTCTTGGGGGGCGTGGAAGGTGCCGCCCGACGCGATGGCCAGCTGACCCGCGGAGGCGGACACGATCTCATCGCTTGAAAACGCAGCGTAGCTGCTGGGCGTAAAACTTTGAACCGCGGGCTGCAGCAGATCGAATGTATACGTGCCGTTGGGTACGCCGCTGGTCTCGTTAAGCGTGAGCGTGAAGACTTGTTCGTTCGTAGCCGGCGCATTATTGCCCGTCGGCGCATTGCCGACATAGGCGATAAGCTCGTTGGGTGACGTCGAGTTTACCCAATAATGCAAGGTCTGGCCATTGACGGTGATACCCGGATCAGGGTTCCCGGCCAGGCTCGCCGGCGCGTTGCCATTGCCGAAGCCGTCGGCGCCGGACGTGAAGGTGATATTCCCCGACACAGAATGCGCAAAGTCTTGCAGGGCCACCGCTTGGACGTTGCTGATTTGCGGCGCATCGTCGGCGGCGCCAAGCGTGATGGTTTGAGTAGAAACCTGCTGGTTATTATGATCGATGTCGACCTGAATAGAACCAAGATTGTACTGGCTGGTGCCGGTCGAGCTGATGATCGGCGCCAGCAGAGTTTCGGTCAACACCCCGCCTGAGAGCGAGAGCGTGAGAACAGGGGAACCCGGCAAGCCAAAAGAAAGAGGAGCCAATACCCAACTGCCTGTATTGTTAAAAAAGCTGCCAGGCTTTAGCCATTCATAGCCATTCGGCGCGAGCAAGCCAGACTGACTACTATCAAATTTAGCGCTGTCGCCATTGGGGATTGTCAACGGTTGGTTCGCCATCGTCGGCTCATTGCCCGCGTCGGAGCCGGTGAAGCCGTTATTTAGCCCCGATTCAAAGACCAGCAGATCCGGCCCCGCCGGCGCCGCGATCGTCACCGTCAGCGTGTTCGTCGATGGCGATCCATCGGCATCGGTGATCGTGTAAGTGAAAGTATCCGTCGAGCCCGGCGTCGCGTTGGCCTTGGCGACATAGCTGTACGAGCCATCCCCGTTCAACGTCAAAGTGCCTTCGGCACCCGTGACCGTATACGGGATTCCGTCGGCCCCAGCCGTGCCTGCAGTACCGGCGGCATTGCTGTTGCTCGTGGCAACGACCCCCGTGACGCTCGCCGGCGAATCCGCGCCGGAAATATCACCCGCACCGCCGTTGGCGACCGTCCCAAACAGGCCATGCGCTACATCCGCAGTCACGGTCTGCCCGACCGTCGCGTTCGCCGCATCAGCATCCGCCACAGGCTTGTCATCGACAATGCTGAATGTCAGCGTGCTGGTGTTGGTATTATGCTGGGCGTCCGTCACCACATAGGTGAAGGTGTCCGGCGCTTCGACGCCATTGCTCCCGGTCTCCGGTCCGGTCAGCGTGTAGGTGTAGGCACCATGTTCGTTGATCACGAGCGTGCTATGAGCCGTCGCGATCGTGATGCTGGTTCCGTCCTGCGGCACGTTATAGGTCGTGCCGCCGATCGTGACGCTCGTCACGGTCGATTCTGAGAATGACAACGTGCCGGTTTGTACCGTCGTCGTCGTTCCGACCTGCGATCCGTTCGACAACCCGGCTTCATAAACGGTGCCGGTCGCCGCCGCGACGGTCGGCTGCACTTCGTTGGTGTTGAGCGTCAGCGTCGTCGTTGACGTGGAACCGTCAGCATCCTTGATCGTGTACGTAAAGGTGTCGGCATGAATGCCGGTGAGCCCCGTCGTATCCGGCTTGGCCACGTAGCTGTAGGATCCATCCGCTGCCAACGTCAGGGTACCGTAGGTGCCGGCAATCGCCGTGCCGATACCTGTCGTCACAGTTGCGGAGGTGTTGCTGCCCGTTTCAACGCCGAGAACGGTCAGTCCGCCGTCTGCACCCGCCGTATCCTTGCCGGACGTCTCCCCGACGCCAGTGATGACATTGGCAGACAGGGTCTGGCCCGATGCATCGACTGCAACGTCGGCGACAGCCACCGGCTTGTCGTCGACGATGGCGAATGTCAACGTATTGGTGTTTGTATTGCCGTGCGAATCCGTCGCCGTGTAGGTGAACGTATCCGGCGCCTCGACGCCGTTGCTTCCCGTCTCAGCCGAAGTCAGCGTGTAGGTGTAACTGCCGTTCTCGTTGATCAACAACGCGCCGTGCGCGCCGAAGATCGTGGTGTTGTTGCTGCTCTGACCCACGCTTTGGCCGTTGACGCTCGTCAGGGTCACCGTGTCGCCGCCGGACTCGGAGAAAGACAACGTACCAGTTTGTACCGTCGTCGTCGTTCCGACATGCGACCCGTTTGACAATCCGGCTTCATAGACCGTACCGGTCGCTACCGACGCTGTCGGATGCACTTCGTTGACGTTGACCGCCAGCGTCGTCGTCGAAGGCGAGCCGTCGGCATCCTTGACCGTATAGGTGAAGGTATCAACCTTGTTGTCGGTGAGACCTGTCGTGTCCGGATTGGCCGTATAAGTGTAGGAGCCGTCTGCCGCCAGCGTCAGCGTGCCATAGGTTCCCACAATGCCCGCGCCGACGCCGCTCGTCACCGTGGCGTTGGTATTATTGCCCGCTTCGACACCGACAACCGTGAGTCCGCCGTCCGCACCGGGCGTGTCCTTGCCGGACGTTTCACCGGCGCCGGTGATGACATTGGCGGATAGCGCTTGACCCGACGTGTCGGCCGCAACGTCGGCAACAGCAATCGGCTTGTCGTCGAGGACGCCCACCGTGACCTGATCCGTAGCATTGATCGACGGATTATTGACGTCGGACGCGACGACATTCAGCGTGCCGAGATCGCCTGCCGTGCCGCCATTGTCGCCGTCGATCGGCGCCAGCAAGGTCTCCGTCATGGTCACCGTGCCGGTTTGTCCCGCCTGGATCGTCGCGCCCGAGGTGATTGCGAAAGAAACGACTTCCGTCGATCCCTGAAAGCCTTCGACGACGCCGTTGACGACTTGCCAGGTCAGGCCCTGGAAGCCGGCGAGCGACGTTGTCAGCGCGCTTGGATCGAGAGTGACATGAGCGTTGTCGGTGCCCGCGGTGAACGACACCTGCACCGTATCGACAATTACGCCGCCATTCGGGCTCGAGCCCGTCGGCAGGCCGCTTTCGGAAACAGATTCCGCGTAAGAGCCCGCGACCGCTGCCGGCGGCGTGACAAGATTGACGGCGAGATTGGCGGTCGTGCCATCGCCATCGCCATCCGTCGCGCCAACATCGAAATCGAGCGTCGTCGTCGGAACGGACGCCGATTGCGTGCCGGAGCTCACGGAGGTCAACGAGACCTGATTGTCCTCCGGACTTCTCGTCGCAATGTTTATAACATCAACTTCGCTGATCCCGCCCGCGAACCAGGTATTTGATCCATCCCCCTGCCAATTCGCCTGATCGACGACGATCGCCGTGCCATCGGTTTGAGTAAGGGTCTCCGTGTGCGAAGCGGTATGCGCCGCGTTCCAGATCGTGACTTCGAACTGCTCAATTGGGACCTGTTCGCCCGCGGCGACGCCGATCGTCACCTGGGTCTGCGTGGCGCCGAAAGCGAAGTCCAGCTCTTCGCCAAAATTCAATTGGTTTCCGTCGACGCCCATTTTTCCGTTGGAAATACCGACGTCGTTAAAGGCGCCCCCAGCCGTGATCAGCACGCCGTAATTGCCCGGCACCCCGAAATTAGGCGGGATGAGGTTATAGTCGCCCGCCGTCAGGGAGGCGCTACCGTTGGCGCTATAGAAGAAGTCATGCTCGCCGCCGGATGCGAACGTGATCGTCTTTCCGCCGCCCGGGAGATTTGTCGCCTCCAGATCGAACGAATATGTGCCGTTGGCTAGGACATCCAAAATGAAGAACGGGTTTTGGCCGGCCTGATCCGTGAAGGCGAACATCTCCGTGCCCGTCGCAGCCGCCGACGTATATTCGAAAAATGTGTAGGAAGCCGTGCCGGTTACCTGCACCTCGAAGACTTCGTGGCCGTTGATCTGGTGGACGGTATCCGTGACATTGTAGGTGAGGCCCGCAGGCGCCGAACCCATCGCGAGGCTGACGGGCACCGTCAGACTCGGCCCGTCAGCGCCGAAGGTCGGCTGCCACGTCCCGTTGAAGGACGAATTGGCGACATCTCCGACATAGGCGGTCTGAACCGCGGCGATGCTCGGCCCGTCGTCATAGAACTGGACGTGCGTGCTGACATCAGATGATGTGGACGATTGCGTGCCGTCGCCATCGGTCAGCGTCACAGTCACGCCGACACTATTCGCCGCGAGCGTCACAACGTCGTTGGGGTTCGATGCGGTCGGCTGATGCAGCGCCAGATATTGCGCCACATAGACTTCGCCGCTCGCCGAATCGATCGCAATGGCAAAGGCGATTTTGCCGCTAAGGGCGCTGTTGAATGAATCCGTACCGGCCGTGCCGATGATCATGCCGTTGCTGATGGACAAGGTGATCGCGGTTCCGTCCGTCAGCGTCAGCCCGGAGGCCGTGCCCTCGAGCTTCAACGCGTAGGTCTCGCTATTGGATGTCGCAGCGCCGTCTGCACCGAAAACAGGTGTTCCGACACTGACGAGGGACGCCCCGCTCGCCGCGAAGCTCAGCGCCCCCTGATCGAGCGAACCGGCCGGAACATTCGTGTCCGTTCCAGTATTCGTCAGACCAGCGAACAAAGCGGCGATCGCCGTCGGCAGGCTGCTGTAGAGCACATCTGTTGCGCCCCCGGTCGTTTGCGCTCCGGGCGTTTCATCCACCCCGACCGTGTTGTTGACGGTGAGGACGGGCGCTTTCGGGCCATCATCGGTGATGGAGAGTTGCGAACCGATATTGGCACTGGCGGAGGTTTGGGTGCCGTCGCCATCCGTAATCGTCTGCGTCAGCACGACGGCGCTGGATGTGAGCGACGCACCGGCCGAACCTGTATTGTTATTCTCGACCGTACGGTCCTCCGTGAAGGTCACGTGGCCATTTCCGTCGACCGTGACGGTGAAGACCGTGGTCTGCACGTCGTTGATGGTGACGACGCCATCGACCTCGCCCGAGTTCTTTTGAACCAGGGTTACCTCTTGGCCGCTCAACGTATCCTTCAGACCCGAATCGCCACCGTTGCCGATCGACAATGCGTAGCTGACAGCTCCGCTGTGAGCCTGACCATCAGCACCGAAATTGTCCGAGAAAACGGGGGTGAAGTCCTTCGTCACGGACGTATCGGACGGATTGTGGGCCGTGCCGTTCGGGAGAAACGTCTCGCTCAGCGTCAGCGAAGGCTCATTGCCCGTGACGACCGCGATCGTCGGCGTATCATCGGTGATCGAGAATTGCTTGCTGATGTCGACCCCGGCCGAGGTGGTCGTGCTCCCATCGCCATCGGTGAGGGTCTGCGTCAACGTCACAGAATTCGTCGGCAGGCTTACCGAGGTGCCGTTGTTCTCGACCGAGCGCTCGAGCGTGAAGGTCACCTGGCCCGAGGAATCGACGACATACGTGAACACCGTGTAGGTTTGGCCACTGACGGTCACGATCCCGTCGATTTCCGTCGTGTTGACCTGCTTCAGCGTCACGGCATCGCCGCTTAATGTATCGATCAAGCCCGTGCTGGTGCCCTGGCTGCCAACCGTCAGCGCATAGGACGTGCCGGCTGCCTTCGAGCCGCTCTCGGGACCGTCAGCGCCGAACTTATCGGAGAAAGCGCCACTGAAGTTCTCAGTGGCCGAAGGGTTGGACGTGGCGGGCAACGTACCGGGCGTATAATTGTCATCGGTGGTCGATGGCAGATGGGATTCACTCACCAACTGGGTCGCGACGCTCGCTCCCGTGAGGCTGATCGTGGGCTTGTCGTCGGTGATCGAGAGCTGCGACCCGATATTAACGTTCGCGGAGGTTTGGGTTCCGTCGCCATCCGTGATCGTCTGCGTCAGCACGACAGAACTCGCCGGCAGGCTCACAGGGCCGCTATTGTCCCCCACCGCACGGTCAAGCGTGAAGGAGACTTCGCCCGAAGCATCGACCTTCAGCGTGAAAACCAAATCGCCGTTGGCGTCCCTGCCGTCGATCTCCGCCGTGCCGACCTGGTGCAGCGTCACCGCCGTCCCGCTTAACGTATCGACTAGGCTCGTCGCGCCGTTATTGCCAATCGACAGCGCATAACTGACCGATCCGGTCTTCGCTGCGCCATCGGCACCAAAATTGTCGCTAAAAGCGCCCGCAAAACCGGTCGGCCCCGAGGTGGTCTTCCCGTCAGCGATCGTGCCGTTAACGCCGTCATTGGTAGAGGCTTGCAAATCCGCCTCATGCACCGTCAACACCGGCTCCGTCGCATGCGTCAGCGTGATCTGCGGCGTGTCGTCCGTGATCGAGAATTGCGAACCTATATTGACGCTCGCCGAGGTGGAGGTGCCATCACCATCCGTGATCGTCTGCTGCAGCGTCACCAAGCCGGACGACAAAGTCGTCGAGCCACCATTGTTCTCGACCGAACGATCCTCGGTGAAGGTGATATTACCCGATGATGGATCAAGCGTGATCGTGAAGGCGATGGAACCGTGGGTGCTATCGCCGACGTAGGCCGTGATCGTGTTGCCGTTCTGAAACAGGTAATCGTGCTGGCCCGTCAAGGTATCGACAAGACCGGAATCCACACCGTGGCCGCTGCGGCTGTTAAAGCCCGCCAGCGACAACGCATAGCTCGCCGAGCCGACCTTCGCCGCCCCGTCGGCGCCGAACGTATCGGCGAAAACGCCGCTGAAGCTCTGCATCGTCGCCGTCGACGTCAGATTCGGACTCGTGCCTGGCGTATGGCTGTCATCGGACGTCGAGGTGAGATTGCTTTCGCTCAGCGTCAGCGTCGGCTCATTCTTCGCGACCGTCACGATCGACGGCCCATCGTCCTTGATTTGCAATTGCTGGCTGATGTCGAGGCTTGCGGACGTGGTCGTGCCGTCGCCATCGGTGATCGCCTGGGTCAGAACCACAGCGCCGTTCGTTAGGCTCGCGACGTCGCCCGAAGGATCCTGCCCGTTCTGCTGCTGAACGACGGCCCGGTCCTCGGTGAAAGTCACGACGCCGGTCATGGCATCGACGGAAATCGTGAAAGCCAGTGCCCCATTCGCGCTACCGACATGGCCTTCGATCGTCGTCGCGTTCACCTGAATCAGAACATCATTCTGGTGAGTCTGCGAATCGACTAGCCCGGACAGAACAACATTCGAGTGCGGAGCGGGATTGCCGATCGACAGCGCATAGCCCACCGGTCCTTTGGCGGCCGCGCCATCGGCACCAAACGTATCGTTAAAATTGCCCGAGAAATTCCCCGTCGCGATGATCGCCCCGTTATGCACAGTGCCGTCGACGCCATTGGTCGACGCCTGCAAATTGACTTCGCTTACCGTTAGCGCGGGTTCGTTGTGCTGGCTGACGCTGATGCTCGGACCGTCATCGGCGATGGCGAATTGCTTGCCGATATCGAGGCTCGCGGACGTCGTTGTCCCGTCATTGTCGACAAGCGTCTGCGTCAGCGTTATGGCGCCCGACGCAAAACTCGCCAGATCCTGCGACGGATCATGGCCGTTCTGCGCCTGGACGACAGCGCGATCCTCGGTGAAAGCCACGATGCCCGTGTGCGGATCAACCGAAATCGTGAAGGCGACAATGCCGCTCGCCTGGCTGCCGACATAACCGGTGATCGTCGTCGCGCTGGTCTGAACCAGAACGTCATTTTGGTGCGTCTGCGAATCGACTAGCCCCGAAACGCCACCGTTACCGAGCGTTAGCGTATAGCCGATCGATTTCAGTCCGTCAGCGCCGGGCGTATCGACGAAGGAGAAGGAGAAATTTCCCGACGCGTGAGTCAGAACCGAACTTGGATCGCTGCCTGAAGCGCCGTTGGTGCCTGCTGTCAGATGCGACTCGCTCACGACGAGACCAGGCTCCAGGAATGGAGCTGTGCTGATCTTCGGTCCATCATCGGTGATGGAGAGATTCGATCCAACATCAACGCTCGCGGACGCGGTCGTCCCATCGTTGTCGGTGATCGTTTGCGTCAGCGTGACAACACCACTCGCCAGTGTCGCGGCGTTCCCCGAGGGGTCGCTGCCGTCCTGCGTTTGCACCACCGCGCGGTCTTCGGTGAAAGTCAGTTCGCCCGTCTTCGGATCGATCGTGATCGTGAAAGCGACAATGCCGCTATGGCCGACGAAGCCGGTGATCGTGTTGCCGTTCTGGAACAGGATATCGGCCTGCCCCGTCTGCGAATCCGTTAAGCCGGATGCCACGCCCTGATGGGAAATCGAAAGTGCGTAAGCAGCGGACTTCAGCCCGTCGGCTCCGGACGTGTCGTTGAAGGCTTTCGAAAAATCAGCGCTCGTGTGCGTAAGCTTGAGGTCCGGGTCCGTACCGTTGATCCCGTTGGTGAAGAAGGTCAGGTTGCTTTCGTTCAGCGTCAGTGTCGGCGCGGCATTGGTCGTGATGCTCGGACCGTCATCCGTGATCGAGAGTTTGGGGCCGAGATCGACATTGGCGGACGCTACTGTCCCATCGTTGTCGGTGATCGTCTGCGTCAGCGTCACGACGCCCGCCGAAAGCGAGACGCCGGTCGAACCCGTATTGTTATTCTCGACGGCGCGATCTTCGGTGAAGGTGATATCGCCCGTTGCCGGATCAACCGCGATGGTGAACGCCAACGCTCCATTGGCGCTGCCGACATGGCCTTCGATCGTGTTGCCGTTCAGGACGAGTACGTCCTTCGATCCCGTCTGCGAATCGATGAGCCCGGAAGCCGTGCCGTCGCCACCGACAATCGACAAAGCATAGGTCGTGGACTTGAGTCCGTCCGCGCCCGACACGTCGGTGAAATCGCCAGCGAAATGGCCGACGGCCACCGTCTGCGTCGCGTCGGGCGATGAGCCATTGACGTTGTTGTTGGTTTGCGCGGTGAGATGGGTTTCGCTGAGGGTCAGCCCCGGGACCGTCGTGGCGTTTGCCGTGACACTCGGGCCATCGTCGGTGATCGACAGCTTCCCGCCGAGGTCGATGCTCGCCGAAGCGGTCGTGCCATCGTTATCGGTAAGGGTCTGCGTCAGTGTCACGACACCGGCGGTGAACGTGGCCGCCACGCCCGAAGGATTGCTGCTATCCTGTGCCTGCACGACCGCGCGATCTTCGGTGAAAGTGATGTCGCCCGTTGCCGGATCAACCGTGATCATAAACGCCAACGGGCCGCCCGCGTTGCCGACATGGCCCTCGATTGTATTGCCGTTCTGAACAAGCACATCGGCTTGTCCGGTCTGCGAATCGACTAGGCCCGAGGCCGTGCCAGAGCCGCCTGCGATGGACAAGGCATAGGTCGTTGATTTGAGGCCGTCAGCGCCGGACGTGTCGGTGAAATCCTGCGCGTAATTACCAACGACAGTTGTCGCGCCATCGTGCTTGCTGCCGTCGACACCATTGGTGGCCGCCGTCAGATCGGCCTCGCTCAACGTCAGCGCCGGCGCGGTCGCCGCGTTGGCCACGATGCTCGGCCCGTCATCGGTGATCGCGAGTTTGGCACCAAGATCGATGCTCGCCAAAGCGGGCGTGCCGTCGTTATCGATAAGGGTCTGCGTCAGCGTGACCACCCCGGCAGCAAGAGAGAGACCCGTCGATCCCGTGTTGTTGTTCTCGATCGCGCGGCTTTCAGTGAAAGTGATATCGCCAGTCGCGGGATCGAGCGTGATCGTGAAGGCCAGTGCGCCATTGGCGCTGCCGACATGGCCCTCGATCGTATTGCCGTTCTGGACCAAGACATCGGCTTGTCCGGTCTGCGAATCAACAAGCCCCGAGGCGGTGCCGGTGCCGCCTGCAATCGACAGAGCATAAGTCGTGCTCTTCAATCCATCAGCGCCGGAGGTGTCGGTGAAATCGCCGGCGAAATGGCCGGTGACACTGGTCAGCGCTGTATTGGGCGACGAGCCGTTGACGCCATTGTTGGTCGCCGCCGTGAGATCGGCTTCGCTCAACGTCAGCTCCGGCACCGTGGCGGCATCAGCGACAATGCCTGGGCCATCGTCGGTCAACGATATCTGTTTGCCAAGATCGAGACCGGCAGAAGCCTGATGACCGAGACCATCCGTGATCGTCGCAGTCAACGTCACGACATTCGAGGACATCGTCGCGATGTTTGCGGACGGATTCGTGCCGGTCTGCGCTTCGGAGACGGCGCGATCTTCAGTGAAGGTGACAACACCGGTGTTCGGGTTGACGCTGATCGTGAAAGCCAGCGCGCCATTGGCGCCGCCGACGTGACCTTCAATCGTGTTGCCGTTCTTGACGAGAACGTCGGCCAAGCCAGTCTGAGAATCGATGAAGCCCGATGCTGTGCCGTTGCCGCCCTGGATCGACAGCGCGTATGTCACCACGCCGCCGTTGACGTCCGGCGTCGGTGTGAAGTCGACGCTGAAATCACCTGTGATTGTGGTCAGCGCCGCATCCGGATCGCTGCCGTCGACGCCATTGGTCGCCCCCGTCAAATGAGCTTCGCTCAGCCTGAGCGTCGGCTCCGCATTCGCGTTGAGCGCAATTTGCGGCAGAGGCGGCGGCGGATAGTGAACCGACGTCCCGGTGAAGTTGAAGCCTTCCGCCCCGAGAAAGCCTGTCAGGCCGCGAGCATTGCCAAGAGTTGACGCTCGAGCGTCTTCGAAATCGCCGCCCGACGAAGGTGACGGATTCCCCGACGGACCTTCCGCGGCCTGGATACCATTCGCGGTGAACGCCGCTTCGAGCGCGACTTTAGGGACGTCAACGTCGCCGATCTCGATATTGGGAATTTTGTCGCCGGCATCTTCGAGAACGATCGCGGTGCCGTCTTTCTGAACCAGAACCAGATCGTGGCCGACGATGCGAATCGTATCGAAGGTCGTATTGGCTGGCACATGGAAGGTGGTCTCGCCCGCCGAGAGCTTGACGTGAATAATCTTGTCCGCCGGCGGAAGATGATAATCGGACGACGAAGCCTGCGGCGCCTGATGCGAGAAGCCCGCTGGCGCCTGATTTGGCTGGCCAGCGTTCTTGTCCTGCAATTGCGCAACGAGGTACTGTTTGAGATGTTGGCTCAAATCGGAATTGTGGTGGATGACCGCCCGCTCTGAACGAGCCCCGGTGCTCCCGGCCGCGTCGGAATCTTGTGTCGGCAAAGATTCGGTTTTCATTGTCCACCCATAAAAATTGATTATAAGTGGACTATCTACGTGAGCTTGACCGCGTCAAGACTCTGGCAATACCTTAGATATATCCGGATATAACTTGTCTTAAAATAAAGCTAATGTGGTTACTTTGTTTCTATAGACGATCAGCTGGTGACCGGCTGGTCTTGGATGTTTTTATGCGTGCCGCGGCGCTTTTTTTCCTTATTGGCGTTGCTGTAGCCCTCCTGGGTTGGGCGCCTGCCCACGCGGCAGAAATCCAGCCGACCCCTCACAACCAGAAGTCGAAAATTGGCCGGGCAACATCTGCCGACAAATTGCACAAAAATCGACGAATTGCGCAGACAGATAAGACCAGACGGGCCGCGTCGGCCGGAGCGTTGCAGAAGCGATTTGCGGCCGCCCGATCAGCACCCAAACGGCCTCGGTCACCGCATCCTTCGATGCCCAACAAGACGAAACTTGTCCAGGTGGAAGCCGTCGACGTGCGATCCGGGGGCTGGATGGGACGTCTCGAAATTATCGGCATGGCGGACCGCGCTGATACGCCGGAGCCATCGCTTCACTGGGATATCGCCGGGCAAACAATTGCCGCCGGGAGATTTCCGGGCTTTCTCCGGATTTCGCCATCGCGATCGCTGATCGTCTGGCCGATCAATCCCGCCTATGACATTTCCGCCCTCACAACGGCGGAAGGCAAGCTCGCCGACCCGGACATTGAATGGGACGATGTCGAGGGCGATGCGGTGATCAATCCACCGTCTGCCGACGACCAAGCCGACAACACACAGCCGGCCTTATCGCCCAATCAATATTACGCCGGTCTGATCGAGGATCGGGTGGACGCGCCGCTGCCAAAGATCGACGTCGGCACGGTCACTTGGAACAGTGCTGCGCAGATATCGACGCAGAAGACGCACGGCCCCGTGGAAGTGGCGAAGATCGACAGCGCGCCGGCCGACATTTCGGCACGGATATTTGTCTGCTGCCGCGCCGCCGCCGGGGCGGCGCCCTCGCAACTCGTCCTGGATGTCGTTTTCGCGTCTCAGCCTAAAACCGACAAGATCGATGCGCTCGAAAACCCGGAAGCGCGCCAGACCGGCGACATTCACGGCGAACTCTTGCACGCGGAAATCCAGACGCAAGGCGCAAACTGGTTCCGTTTTCTATTGTCGATGACGCCTGGCGACTTTGACGAAAATTTCAAACTGCTGATCTCACGACCATGGATCGATGTCCCGGTACGATTTGAATCCGGACGGCGGGCGATATTGACTTTCGCGACAGGCAAGATCGGCGCGGATGCGATCTACGCAGCTGTTCACTCTACAGATTGATTGTCATCGTGCGCGTGTGCGCGCGCTATATCTAATTTCCCTTGGAGGGGACGCCGTGTTTTTGCTCCCGAATAAAGCGCTTGATACGAATCTCTATCAGGTTGGAGATGGAAGCCGGCTCGCGCGGCTTTCGAACTTCACGATTTTCAGCATCGGCGCTCTATTCCTGTTTCTGCTCATTTGGTCCGCCTTTGCCGAAATTGACGAAGTGACTCGCGGCGACGGCAAAGTCATCCCCTCGCAGAAGATTCAATCAATCCAGAGCGCGGAGCCTGGTGTTGTTGAGCAAATCCTCGTCCGGCTCGGTCAGCACGTGGCGAAAGGCGATTTGCTGATCCGCCTCGACAACACGATGACCGAGTCCAACCTCGGCGAAGACGAGGCCAAGGCACGCAGCCTCGAAGCCCAAATCGCCCGGCTCAACATCGAACGCACGGGCAACCAGACGGCGCCTTATGTCTGCCCCGAAGATCTTAAAAACGTCGCCGCCGATGTCTGCGCAACGGAAGCTCTCCTTCTCCAGACCCGGCGCGCGGAACAAAGCCAAAAGCTCGACTCCCTTCGCGAAAAGATCGAGGAGCGCCAACGCGAATTCAATGAGGCAAAGTCCGAGGCCCAACGGATCGCCCAGGGCCTGAGTCTGGCGCAGCAGGAATTCGATCTGATCAGCCCGATGGTGCAAAAGCGGATCGCGCCGAAAACCGACCTCTTGAAAGTCGAACGCGATCTCGTCGACCTGAAGGGGCAGCAAGCCGCAAACCAGCAGGTTATCGCGCGCACCGATGCGGCGCTTCGTGAGGCGAACAATAATCTCGCCGATGCCGCGTTGCAGATTCAATCCGATGCGTTGGCTGATCTCAGCAAGGCGAGCGCCGAGTTCTCCGTCATTGGAGAGACCATCAAAGGCGCCAAAGAGCATAACCGGCGAACCGACATCCGCTCCCCTGTCGATGGAATCATCAATACACTCGACACCAATACGATTGGCGCCTTCGTCAACGCGGGCAGCCATGTGATGGACATCGTTCCCCTTGAGGACAAGCTTCTCATCGAGACGAAGGTGAAGCCGCGCGATATCGCCTTTGTACGGCCAGGGCAGAAAGCTCTCGTAAAGCTCACCGCGTATGATTTCTCGATCTATGGCGGCCTTAAAGGGGTCGTCCAGCAGGTTTCGGCCGATAGCGTTTATGACGACAAGGCACGCGAGACCTTCTACATCATCCTTGTCGCGACCGACGAAAGCACGTTGCGGCACAATGGCGCCACGTATCCGATCATGCCAGGGATGATCTCGCAGGTGGATATCGTGACGGGCCGGAAGACAATCCTGCAATATTTGCTGAAACCCATTTTCAAGGCGCGCGATGAATCGCTGACCGAGCGCTGATCTTACTCGTCCCCAGGCGGTCACTTTCAAGATGGAATCAAAAGCCGAGATAATTCCCGCCAACGAACCTGCCTCAGCTTCGTCCTTGAAGTTTCGCATCCTCAAGCGTCAAGGCTGGAAGGCCAGTTTCCGGCTTGAGGAAATTTTCTGGCAGGTCCTGGGTGATGCGGCGCGGTCGAAGAACATCAAAATCGCGGATTACATCAAGGAAGCGATCGATCGTGCAGGGAGCGATTCGCGCAACCAAAGCTCGGCCTTGCGCGTGCATGCCGCGGAGTTTCTCGTCGCGCGTTGCCGTGCACTGCAAGAACATGGCGAGGCAGGAAGTTCGATCAACGCCGCGCTTGCCGCACCTTCCCCTTGCTTTGTACTCAGCTCTGGCCGCAAGCTCATCAATCATAATCGCGAATTCTATGACTTCGTCTCGGCTGCAGGCGCGCTCGTTTCGCCTGGGGGCGTTTCGTCGGCTCTGCTGACGCTCGATGCAGAGGTCCCGAAGCTGATCGACCTATTGGCCAGCAAGCCGGGGAACGCACTGACCTGCGGCTACACGCTGCGGATCGATGCGCGTCTTCTCAGAGGCAAAGCGCGGGTCGCGCTCATTGCGCAAAACGACGCCAAGCTTCTTGTCGGCTATATTTTGGATTCGGCGGCCAGCGTCAGACCGCCGCCGCCGGCCGCTTGAGCGCGTTGAGGACATTCGCCTTGCTTCCATCCGCGACGACGCGCCCGTTATCGAGAATGATAATCCGATCGACGAGTTCAAGCATACTGTGGCGATGGGTCGTTATGAGCAACGTCTGATCGGGCCGCATCATCTGCTTGAGACGCATCAGAAAGTTTTGTTCCGTCGCAAGGTCCATCGCACTCGACGGTTCATCGAGAAACAAAATCATCGGATTCATCAGCAAGACCCGGGCGAGCGCAACGGCCTGCTTTTGTCCCGTCGAAAGATTGCGGCCGCGCTCGCCGACCGGCAAATCATAACCGAGCGGATGGAGCGAGACAAAATCGTCGACGCCGGCGAGCTTGCAAGCCTTGATGAGGTCGGCATCCGAGGCGCTTGGATTGGCGAGCAGCAAATTGGCTTTAATCGACCCGATGAAAAGATCGGTATCCTGCATGACTAAACCGACAGCTTTGCGGATTTCATGCGGATGATATTGGCGCAGATCGACGCCATCGACGAGGATTTCGCCTTTAGCCGGCGCGTAGAATCCCGCCACCAATCGTCCGAAGGTCGTCTTGCCGGAACCGACCTTACCGATGATGCCAACTTTCTCACCAGGCGATATCGTGAGATTGATTCCGTCGAGCACAAGCCGCGTATTCAACGGATATTGAAATGCGACATTGCGGAATTCGAGCTTGCCATGTTCGACGGCCCGATTGACGAAACTCTCGGTCGCGACGCGCTCGTCCTGAAGATTCATAATGCCGTTGAGCGTCTTCATCGCGGAAATGGCGTAACGGAGACGCGTGAGCATTAGCGCAATTTGCGTGAGCGGCGCGACGGCCCGGGATGACAGCATCACCGCGGCGATAATGGCGCCGGTCGTAATTTCGCGATCCGCGAAGCGATAGGCGCCCGCGACGATGATGCCGATCGTCACAAGCTGCTGAAAGAACAGCGTAACGTTGACGCCCATCGAAGATATCGACTTGATCCGCTCCTGCGTCGCCGAGGCAACGCGGATCAGCCGATCCCAGCGCCTTAGAAATTGACCTTCGGCGCGCATGGTCTTGATCGTTTCGATCGCGCCGACAGCCTCGACGAGCATCGCATGGCGGAGCGAGCTCTCCGTCTGGGCTTTACCGATTTCTTCGCCAACGAGATATTGAAGCAGCACGCCGACACCGACCACCGCAATCATCGCAACGATCGGGATGGCCACGAGCCAGCCGGCGACCGCATAGATGACGATCAGATAGACGAAAACAAATGCCGCATCGACGAACAGCACGATGGTGCTCGACGTGAAAAACTCGCGCACAAATTCATATTGCGTGACGCGGTTGACGAATTCGCCTGTCGAATTCGATCGTGCCACGAGCGGCGTATTCATGATCTTTTCGAAGATCGCACTGGAGAGCGCGATGTCGAGGACCTTGCCGACCGTATCAAGGAGAAGCGCCCGCGCCGTTTTCAGAACGAGGTCGAACGTCAGAACGACGGCGAAACCGATCGCGAGCACCCAGAGCGTCGCCATCGCCGTATTCGGCAGCACGCGATCGTAGACGTTCATCGTGAAGAGCGGCGTGGCGATGCCGACAATATTGATGATGGCCGCTGCAAGACCGATCGATGCAAAACTTCGCCAATGCACCGCAAGAGAGCCGAAGAACCAATGCCCGCGATGCAGCGCTGTTGGAACGCCGGGATCGACCGCGCCGCGGCCGAAGAGCGGCGTGATCGTAATGGCGAGACCGGAATAATGATGTTCGATCTCGACCCGCGGCGCCTCCATGATCGAATCGAAATCCGGTGCATAGACCCGACACGTCGTGGGCGTGCATTCGAGCAAAACGATCGCGCGCCCTGCGCTCGTGAATACGATGCACGGCAGATAGAGGGGCGTGAGCTCGGCGAGCGACCGTTTCAGAATTTTCGCGCCGAGACCGATGCGGGCTGCAGCGGTCGGCACGAGTTCCGGCGTCAATCGGCCTTCGACAAGCGGCAAACCAGCGGTCAGCGCGGTTTCCGACGACGGTCGTTCATAGTTTCGGGCAAGAAACTGCAGACAGAGCAGCAGATCGTCCGGCGTGCTGGGATCTGTTGCTCTCTCAGCCGCGTACGAGAGGTCCGTCAAAGCTGCTGCCAAATCTGGTTCCGCTCGGGATGCCGAGCGGAAGAAGTTTAAATTAAAGTATTTACCACGGTGTCTGCTGGCGCGCGGGCGAGTAGCGCCCGTCGATTTCCGCCGGGGCCGTCGTCGGCACGCCATTCTGCGCGCGGGCAATCGCCTGGGCTTGCGGCGGGGGCGCCAAATTCAGGCCGCGTAGCAGGTCGCCATTCGCCGCCAGAAGCTGGTAATCGGCGAAGAGCGATGCGTATTGCGAAGCCGCTACGAGAACTGCTGCATTGAAGCGGGTGTTCTGCGCATCGAGAACGTCCAGTAGCGAGCGGCGTCCGACCTTGAATTGATCTTGATAGGAACCGAGAACCTGACCGCCCTGGTTCGCCTGCGTGGCGAACGTCTTCTGAAGATCGGCTTCTCGCACCCGCTTGTCCCAGGCAAGACGAACATCCTGCTCCACCTCGCGGCGGATTTCGTCGAGCTTCAGGCGGGCTTCGCTATCGCGACGGATTTCTTCTTGTTCGCCCGCAGCCTTCATGCCCCCATCATAGATGTTCCAGCGCATGACCAGCCGAGCGGAAAGATCGGTCGTCCGGCCCGGGTTGAGGTCGATATCATGGCCGGCGCGCGCACGGCCCTCGAAAAAGACTTCCGGATAATATTGCGCCCGCGCCTTCAAGATCGCCGCGTCGGCAGCGTCGACGTCGGCCCAACCGATCGCAACCGTTGGGTTGGTCTGTTCGGCATGACCAAGCGCCTGCGCGAGGTTGCGTGGCAGGAAGCCGCTGAGATTGGGAAGCGGCGCCAACGAGTCGAGAGGTTTACCGACGAGCGTGTAGAAGCGTATCTTCGCCTCGCTCAGGTCCTCTTCCGCCTGCTTGCGTTTTGCCAACGCCGCGGTGAGGCGCTCTTCGGCCTGGAACTGGTCGGCATCGGTGAGCGTGCCATCCTTCACGCCAGAGGTAATTTCCCTGACCTTATTGCGATGAAAGCTGAGATTTTGATCGGCAATCTGAACGATCCGCGCCTGCAGCAGGACCTGAATGTATTCGCGCGTGATGGCGAGCGCGATATTTTCGGAACGCTCCCAAACCCGGAAAGACGTTGAATCGACACGAGAAGCCTCGCGCTCAATGTCGGCAATCGTGGCGAAGCCATCGAAGATTTTCTGCGTTACCACCAATCCGGCTTCATCGGGCTGGAACATATCCTGCAGCGACGACCCGAAAATGTCAGATGAACTTGGATTCTGGCGATCGTATTTTTGAACGCCGACGGAACCTTCGAAATCGACGCGTGGTAGATATTCGCCGTGCGCTTGTTTCAGCTCAAATTCGAGAGCTTCGCGATCCTGGATCGCCTGGCCGATCTGCGGATTGGAGATAAGCGCCAGCGAGACTGCGTCCCGCAGGTTCATGGCGTGCGCCGGCTGGAAGCACAACCACGATGCTCCCAATCCAACGAGAAGAAATCGCGGAACTCGCGCAGAAAAATGTGACTGCACCACGCCACCCCAAATGCCTAGAGCAACCAATAGCTTCCAAGAAAAACCCCGGAATAAACTTCCCGAGGTCCGTTTTTAACCTTTTGTTAGGAAACGACGTTAGTGGAGACGCTTAAGCTCGCCCAGCAAAACTTCTCAGTAGCGTTAACATTGTCACAAGCTGTTGCAATCGGGCTACAGCAGCCTCGGTTGCGTGACGCAAGCCCGGCAAATTTCGCAAGACCGATGAAAGAAGTGCCGGCCGCCTTAATAGCCGCCGCGCGTCACGTATTGCTGCATGAGCGAGTAGAAGCACTCACACTGGGAAATGGTCTGGACGTCGAATTCGCCCGTCCGAAAGAAACCTGACGCAAATCCGCAATAATTCTTCGTCTCGTTGGCCCAGATCAACAGCGGCGACGTGTCATAGGCCGCGCGAGGACTTTGCGAGATGGCAATCGAGAGGGCCAGATGCTGCCACACGATTTGCCGGGTGGATTCGAAAACCGCGGGCGACACCGGCCCGCCATATTCGCTGCCGCCGCAGAAGCCGGCGTTACTTTCCCTCAGGTAACCTTGCGGGAGATCGGCGGCTGTCGCCACGGAAAGACCAGCTAAAATAAAAAGGTTCGCGGTAAAAAGAACAAATCCGCGCATTGCAAGTGTCGCCATGAACAGAGGCTTGTTAATCACGCGACAATAATTGCGCTTTGTTAATTGTCAATCCTGTTACGCCTCCGCATAGCGGCCCAAGATAAATCGTCCCGCCGCCCATCAATCGGACAGCAGGCTGCTGTCGCCCACGGCAGCATCGGCGACTTGCGATTTGATTTCGAGTTGCGAGACGGCTTGGCTGCGGCGGACGCCGTGAATCCAGCTCCCTATCGTGCTGACGGAATAAAGCGGCTGATAGCGAGCGATCGTCCGATCGTCGCGCACACGGGTCGTTAGATTGTCGAGGACTAGGTTAACGTGCCCGAGGCTGACGCTCAGGATCGCGTGCCCCTCACCATTTTCGAGGTCTTTGACAACGACAATGCGCATGTTCGCATTCGGAACGCCGAGCGCCGCCAGCATCCACATCTTGACCAGGGCGAATTCCTTGCAATCCGCCGAATGGCGACGCGCAACTTCTGCTGGCGACGCCCAATAATCCGGCACGCCATAATTGTCGGTGTCGCTGCGATAACGGATGCCGGCATTCACCTCGGCATTGACGCGCCGCAGGATCTCCACCGGCGAGGCGGTCTTGTCCGAAAAGCTGGCGCGCAGCTGCGCCCAAGTATGCATAAGCGGCGAGCCGCACAACTCACGATCGCCATTGCAGCTTGCACCGAAAAGCTGGCGCGGGGCGATGGGTGCAATCGCGTGCCAGCGCGCCTCGACGGCAAGATGGGATACGGCGATCGATACTGTGCCGAAAATTTGCGGATCTGCGACGGAGGCGAACATCGTTGTGACGGCCGGGCTCTTCGGCTTCGATGGTGCCGCGGCGACGATTCCGGTCAGGGGATAGGTGGCAAAGTCGACGGCGGCGATCTTGAGAGGCGAAGATTGTTGCCGATTTTCACCCTCCGTCGTGAACATTCCGACCGCATTGACCAATCCGATTTCTTCGGCGGCGCGAGCCGGATGGATGCCGCATATCAACATGACGGCGAGGAGGAGCGCAGCGAACGCATTGAAATTGCGTCGGGCGTCCAGCGACGCAACACGGCCGCCCTTTGAAACAATACGCATGACGATTGCGCCTCCGCGCGAAATTACGCGGCCGGTCGCCCAGCCTGCGCAGAGACAATTACGTGCAGGACGTTTAAACCCATTGAAAAAACTGGGATAATTCGATCTGAACCGATTGTATAAAATTCGAACTATTCGTCCGAAGGCGGCACAGACTTGCCAGATTCCAAAGCGCGAAACACGGCTTCAGACTGGTATGTCGGCCTTGATCACAGCGCGAGGATCGCAGTCGTCAACCTCGAAATCCTCGATGCGATAAGTGTCCATGCTGTCGGGTTTACGAATCAGCCGCATCTTCGCGACGCCGCGACGCGCGCCAAAGCTATCTGCGCGCTTGCTCGAGTGGGCGAGACAAAGATGAATTCGCCGCCCTTGTCCTCCGCAGACAGGTCTCCGTGGCGGCGCGTAGGAGCATGAACATCAGAAATTTACGAGCGGCCGCAATTGCGCTCCGGCGATCGCGTTCAATTCCTGGCACACATTGCAGCTTGCGTACGGTTTCGTACTTTCAGCTTCTTCATGATCCGATGCACGTGAACTTTGATCGTACTTTCGCTGATCCCGAGTTCCTGTGCGATGACTTTGTTTGGCCGTCCCTGCCGGACCGCATCCAAAACTGCAATCTCCCTTGGCGTAAGCGCATACATCGAGTCCTGCTTAGACTCTCTACCAAGGGCGCAAACCGAAAATACACAGGTCGGGTAATACGTGCCGCCGGCGATTCCGAGCTTTATCGCTTCGGTCATGACATCAAAGCTAACGCTCGTCGGTATGTAGGCACATACGCCGAGGGAAAACGCCGCGAGAACTTCATCAATATCCTCAGAATCTGCGAGGACGGCAAAGGGCGGGCAGGTACCTAGTTCGCCAAGAAGAGTCTTGGCTACTGCGACCGCGCGACTCGGATGCATGCCTTGTGCGAAAAACATGAGCAGATGATAGGACGCAACGCTTTTCTGCAATGTGTGATCGTTGACATCCGAAAAAGCCACGGTCTCAAAATACCCGCGGTCCGAAAATTCGCGTAACAGGCATTCTTTTAAAAGCGGGCTCACGCCGATCAGGCCAAGCTTCGGCCGTCCGCGAAAGCTTTCTTGAGGCGCCTCAGCGCGATGCGTGGTTTGAGCAAAAGAAGACATGGGACGGGCAAATTCCGTCCGAAATTCATCAGAAGAATAAATCATAACGTCTCGCTACTCCCCAACTAGCAGCTACGTTGCTATAAGGTCACACCCCCGAGAGTCTGAAATGTGCTAGCCCGATTAAATAAGGCAGCTGTATGATAAAAAAGTGTCGATATGAAAGCAGACATCAAATTTCTGCGACCGTGGGATTAACACGAAGCACAAGCTTAAGTCAACCGAGTTTTGCCCCTTGATCGCTGTTCCGACCGCAAAAATTATACGGGAAGAAATCTCGTTGTTGCCCGCGGGCGAATGAACCACACGCAGCATCGCGTCGCATTGCAATATCGCAACGCACGGAAGTGATCCGCCAATTTGTGAGTGGGATGAGTTTCATGAGCTCGCGCGGCTGGAA
The DNA here is from genome assembly GCF_037200945.1 of Methylovirgula sp. Taxonomy (NCBI): domain Bacteria; kingdom Pseudomonadati; phylum Pseudomonadota; class Alphaproteobacteria; order Hyphomicrobiales; family Beijerinckiaceae; genus Methylovirgula; species Methylovirgula sp. Next base: position 1,436,589 of record NZ_JBBCGP010000001.1, on the reverse strand, counting down.
GTATGAATCGAGACCGAAGTTTCGAACGCTTCGAATAAATCGAACGCCACCCGTTATCGGGTTGGGCGCTATATTCCCGCTTTAACAGGGCGACCGACAACTCATAAACTCGTACGCCCTCGTCACGCAAAATGGCCGGATTGAAACCGATTCAGGCTCTGAACGAACCCGACGCAAGGGACTCCCGGACAATTGACACGAGCTCAAAATCCCCGTCAGGCCGTACTCCGCCTGCGCGCCGGGCCGCTTTCCGATCGTTGGGGCAATCGGGAAGAGACAATATCTCAATTAGAAGAACCGTCGTCGTGATCCTGTTGAATGATAGTAGCGCTGTTCCCGCTGCGGTCATGACGCTGGATGATAGTCAAACCGTTCGATCGTTTCATTTCGATCGTCGCATCACCGTCGCCAGAACCACTTTGGAAAACCGCCGCAGAATTCGTCCCGAGGCCGTCGTTGCCCATAAAAAGCCAAACGGCGGCGACCAGAGTTATCGCAACGGCGAGCAATTCTTTGCGGAATTTGAGCGACATGGCTTGTCTACCTGCGATAGTCGAAGCTCTTGGCCTCAATGGATTCAATAACTGGCTAACAGGCTTTCGATATTGCCGAATTGTATCGTCAGTACATTACTTCTTTGCCCGATTTGCGTGACATGCGCCGCATTGAGGGTTCCGGTCTGCGTGATTGTCGTGCTCGGCTGGTTGCCCACCTGGCCAACAGCGGCAACGTTATGGGTGCTATTTTGAGCGACATTCGAAACGGGCGCTCCCCCAATCTGGACCGCTCCATAAATCGAAACACCTGGGGACGTGAAATTGTACACGACCTGCCCGGCGGGATAAGCAAACGATCCCGCAGCCGAGGCGCTCCCTGCCGTCGATATCGACGCAATTCCAAGAAGCGTAAAGACGCCGATATAGCCCAGCTTTTTCATGTCAACGCTCCCAATGCGCGATATGTCCAACTTCCGGCGTCCGGTAAGGTGCTTGAAGAAGCGCCGCCTGAGGGCGGCGCTTCATGCGGAATTAGTTCTGGGTAATGATGGCGCCGTTGCCGAAGCCGAACTGAAGCGTGGCCGCGTTGTTGTGGTTGAAGGCGCCGCCCTGCTGGATGCCGGACTCGTTGCCGCCGCCGGCCTGGCCGATCAGGGCATTGTTGTGGCTGGCGAAACCACCTTGTTCGACAACGCCGACCTGGCTGAAGCCGAACTGACCGACAAATGCGTTGTTAACATTGAAGGCGCCGGCAAAAGCTGCGCTCGTGGAAAGCGCGACAAAAGCAGAAACGAGAAGAAGCTTTTTCATGGATGTCTCCCAAACGGTGGCTGAAATAGCGCGTTGAAAGTCATTCGCGCTGCCTATGACGCGGCTTTCGATCCACATCATGAAAAAACTATACTTATGTAATGCGGTTTATTTCTACTTATATATTGGTTTATTACGTATTACATCATTTATATAATTTGAGAATTAAGTTTATCTAGGTAAATCTAAAATATATAAGCTTATTAATACTTTTACTTATTCGATGTGCCGCTTTCTCTAAATTCAGCCGCCGGCTAAGCCAAAGTTTATGCGGTCCTGAAATTCGGGTGGGTGCGTCAATCTTTCGGAGAAGGAATGAACCGCACAAAAGCGACGGCCGCTCGGTGCGGGAGACGCAGGTATCCCGGAGATTTCCTGGGAATTAAAAAGCAACGCGGCGCATCAACCCGTCGGGCACGGCCCCCGTATTTCACCCTGAACTGCAGATGACCAGAATCCGGGCACCCAGATCCGATTGGAATTTCAATTTATTACCGCATCGCATCAGGGCAATGCGCACTCCATGTTGCCGACATACTACAATCCTCGTGAAAGAGAGTCGGGAGGAGGATTTCAGCCGCAGAAGCTGTTACGCTTAGTTGTTTTTTGGAAGTTCATTTCACGCTCAAGTAGCGAGGCTGCTGAGTGCAAAAGATTATTTCGCCCGGTGGGCACATAAGCGTTTCGAAGTGCTGTTTGGCGTTAGCCGCGTGGGCGTCAATTGCTGCGCCGGCTTCCGCACAGCAAGCCTCGCGCCCTGTTGCAAACGTCGCCCCCGCCCTTGCGCCGGAGCGGCTGCGCGTGGGTGGTGGCGGGGCAGTTTCAGCCTCGCTCGCGGTCCAGGTTGGCGCACCGCAGACCATTCCACCGGATGCGAAGCGACGTTGGGCTTTTATCAGAAGAGTGGTTATCGGCGGCGATTTTCCTGACCTCCAGGGACGGACTGCGGGGCTGGTGGCGGGCGTTCATGGGCGGCGATTGAATTTGGCCGATGCCTATCAATTTGCTGCTAGCGTGCAGCAAGCCTATGCCGATGCCGGCTATCCCCTCGTCAACGCCGTGCTTCAGCCAAGAGCCTTCGCCCGCGGTGAAATTCAGATCACGATTATCGACGGTTTCATCGAAGGCCTCGATCTCTCCGGTGTTCCGCAAGAGTTGCGCAATATCGTACGAAATCGGCTGGCGGCGCTTGTCGGGCGCAGCCACATCCGCCTTGCAGAGATTCAGCGCCATATTCTCTTGATTGGTGATCTTCCGGGAGTAACCGGCAGTACGCAAACAAGACTCGGCACCGAGCCCGACGGCGTGGTGCTGGTCGTCAGCGCAACGCTCAAGCCGTTCAGTTATTTCTTTGGCGTAGACAATTATTTGCCCAGTAATTACGGGACGTTCCTCTTCTCGACCGGCTTTACGCTCAACAATACATTGGGCTACGGCGAGACAATTCACGCGGACGCATCGTCGACGGATGACTTCGGACAATTCTTCGATGGGCGCGCGAAGTCACAGGCCTTCAGCCTTGGCGGCAACGTGCCAGTCGGGCCGGACGGTTTCACGCTCGGGGCAGGTTACGCGCAATCGCGCGTCGCGCCGACACCGTCGCCGGGAGAATTCTTGCCCACGGCCCCACCATCCGAAGGTCTTCAAGGCACATACCAGCGCGCATCGCTGCGAGCGAATTATCCTTTGTTGTTATCGTCCCAGCAAACAATTCGCGCGCAGCTAGGTTTCGATTTTACAGATAACGTCGGCTATCTCACACCGGCGCCGAATATTGTGACGCCCGCCGGCGAATCCATCTTCGATATCTATCACGACCGATATGAAGATATTCGCGTGGCGGGCGAATGGGATGTCAATTTCCCATGGGCCCTGGGCGGCAAAGCCGTCAGTGCGTTGCTCTATACGCATGGTTTAGGCGGTGTCTCCGGCGACGCCCTCGTGCCGCTTTCTCAGCCAGGTGCGAGCCCGGACTTCAACAAACTCGCAGGCGAAATTCGTATCTCCCAGCCGCTGCCCGAGGGTCTTGTCTTTGCGGGCTTGGGCCGTGCACAAACCGCCTTTGGCAGGCCGCTGATGTCGGCGGAACAGCTACAGCTTGCAGGGCCGGATGTTTTGTCCGGCTTCGGTCTCGGAACGGTTTACGTCGATCGTGGTGGCGTCGCGCGCGGAGAATTGCAACGACCGACTCCACTTCCGTTTCAGGGCGGTGGGGCGATCGCTTCGCCCTATGTCTTCGGCGCCTATGGCGGTGGCCGCCTCGATTCCGACATTCCTGGGTTAAACCCGGCCATTCATGCGCTTTCCTATGGCTTCGGCGTCAGAACCAATGCCAGCATCATCGGCTGGCCATTCAACGAAACGCTCAATCTCGAAGTCGCGCACGTTACATCCAATATGCCTTTCTCGCGCGATGGCTATGTCGGTTCGTTCCTTTATCAAATGACCGACTCGACAAACCCCTTTGTCGCACCGCCTGATCGACTTGAACGCCGATCTGACGGAATGCCGGCAAACTTTGGCGTTTCCGGCTTCTATGCAGGTCTGAATGCCGGCTATGCCATCGATGGCAGCCCAAAAATTTCTTCGACCGGCAGCGTCGTTTCCAACGCTGCCGACGCGCGCTTCTTTGGCAATGGCGCGCCCGTCTCGGCAGCGAACATCACCGGCTCGGCGCCCGCGTTCGGAAACTCGGCGATTGGCGGCGGCCAGGTCGGCTACAATCTCACCAACGACGTTTGGTTGCTCGGTGCGGAAGCCGACATCCAGGGTGTGGGGCAATCCACACTTTCAACGTCGTCGCGCATGGCCAACGCCACGGTTGCCGGCGTGACGGAGACCGCCACGACCGACTTCGACGACCGGAAGAGTCTGGATTGGCTCGGAACGGTCCGCGGCCGCATCGGTATGATGGCGATGCCGCAATTGCTCGCCTATGTGACCGGCGGTCTGGCCTATGGCGGCGTCAGCGCCGACACACGCGCCACGCAGAGCTGGAACGATCCATCTCTTGGACCTTTTGCCGCGACCGCGTCTTCCTCGGTGGCTCTCGGCGACTATTCCGCGACGCGGCTCGGCTGGGTGGCCGGCGCCGGTCTCGAATGGATGTTCGCGCCAGGGCTCAGCGTGAAGGGCGAATATCTTTATTACAATCTCGGTTCGGCGACCTTTACGTCCGGGACACTCACGACTGATGCCCTCGGCTTTACCAATGTCGTAAGCTCCAGTTCTTCCGCGCACTTCGACGGCCATATCATCCGGGTTGGACTGAACTATCATTTCGGTGCAGAGCCAGAACATAGCTTGCCGAATACGAAGGATCCGGTGGACGACGGCCCGGTCTGGACGGGGCTCTATGCCGGATTGAACAGTGGCTATTCATCTGGGTTGAATTCGCACGCCTCCAACGGCGCTGCTGTCGGCTCGACGGCTCTTGATCAACAGCTCAGCACAGAGGGCTTCACGACAAGCCTCGCTCCGGCCGCGGCGGGCGCGATTCCCGGCCGGTCGAATTCGATCCCGAACGGCTTCGCCGGCGGCGCGCAGGTCGGCTACAATCTTCAGCTCAACCGCGGCCTCGTCGGCATCGAAGCCGACATAGACGGCACCGGCGCCAGAGGTCACGGCGGTTATGGGGAGAACGATGTCTTCTCCAATGGCACGCTGGCGAGTACTTTTAGCCTGACCACCCGTGTCGACAATTCCATGGCATTGGACTGGCTCGGTACCTTGCGCGGCCGTTTGGGCCTCTTCCTTCATCCGGACATTCTTGCCTACGCAACCGGCGGCTTGGCCTATGGCGAAACAAGCTCGAGCACCTTCATCGACCAGCAATGGGCCGGCCCAATTCTCGTCGCGCCGAAGACCACGGGTGCAGTGGGCATCGTCAACAAACTTATGGTCGGCTGGGCCGGCGGCGGCGGTCTTGAATGGATGTTTGGCCAGAACATGAGCGTCAAGGCCGAATATCTGCTCTACGACCTCGGCTCCGCGACTTATGCGTCCTCGCCTTCGATCACGAGCATTTTCGGAAAATCGAACTCAGCGCTTCCCACCACAAGCGCGCACTATATGGGCGGGGCCGCGCGCCTCGGCTTCAACTATTACTTCAACCCATAGGTCGCAAACGAGGCCTCGTGACACCGGTTGTGCGTGGGCGATCCAAAGCTGCGTTTCAGACCGCGACGTCGGCTTTGATCGCGGCGTGAGGATCGTAGTCGTCAACCTCGAAATCCTCGATGCGATAATCGTCGATGCTGTCGGGTTTGCGTCGTAATCGCATCTTCGGCCATGGTCGCGGCGTGCGCTCTAATTGGGTGCGCGCCTGCTCGATGTGGTTGAGATAAAGATGCACATCGCCGCCAACCCAAATGAATTCGCCGGGCGTCAGGCCTGTCTGTTGCGCAATCATCAGCAGTAGCGCCGCGCCGCCGGTCCAATTGAACGGGACGCCGAGTAGCAGGTCGCCTGAACGTTGGAACAGTAGGCAGCTCAGCCTGCCATCCTGTGTGCAATAGAATTGATAGACCATATGACACGGCGGCAGCGACATCTGATCGATCTCGGCCACGTTCCAGGCGTGGAACAGCATGCGGCGGCTCGACGGATTTGCCTTGATCGTCTTGATCAGCGCCGCGATCTGGTCGTGCTCCTTTCCCTCCGGCCCGAGCCAGCGCCGCCATTGCTTGCCGTAGACTGGCCCGAGCTCGCCCCAGCGCGCCGCAAAGGCATCGCTATCGATAATTTTCTGCTCGAATTCGGATTGCGAGATCGCGCTGCCCGTTTCTTTGCGATAGCGGTCCAGCGGCCAATCGGTCCAAATGCGGACATTGCTTTTGAGCAGCGGCTGGATATTCGTACCGCCGGTCAGAAACCACAGCATCTCTTTGACCGAGGTCTTCCAATACACGCGCTTCGTGGTGAGGATCGGCACCGTGCCATCGGCAAGATTGAAGCGCGTCAGCGCGCCGAAGATCGAGAGTGTTCCGACGCCGGTCCGATCAACGCGCCGGTCTCCATGTTCAAGGATTTGCTCCAGCAGATCGAGATATTGAGCTTCGGAATGTCGCATCGGTCCGTGTCTTAAAAGGTGGTCAAGTTGAGCTCGCGGCCGCCGACAACACGGCGATCAAATTGTTTGCCGCGTGAAACAGCATCGACGTTCCCGCGCTTCCGGTTCGCTCGCGCAGCGCCGCGAGGATGAGACCGAGCGGAAAAACCGCGAGCGCATAAAGATGCGTCGATTCATAATGCGCCAGCCCGAACAGCAGCGCCGAAATAATCACGGCCGGCCAGCGGCCCCAACTCTGGTGCAGGCTCGTAAAAATCCAGCCGCGAAAATAGGTCTCTTCGACAACCGGCGCGACGATAACCGCAACGATAAAGAGCAGTGCGACGGCCATATGGCCGTGCGGCATTTGAAGCCAGGAATTGGACTGCGGATAGAAGTGGGCGAGTGCGGCACTCGATACCAAATCATAAACCAAACCGATCGCGACGATCACCCACAGGATTTTGTCACGCAGTGGCCAGAGCGGCGCGCACCAGGCGACAAGGCTTCGCCAATCCTGGCCTCCTCGCCAGCGCGCAACCACCAGAATGGACGCCAGCGCTACGACGTAAAAGAAAATCCCGAGCGCCAGCCGCGCGGCACTGAATTGATCGTCGATCTGTAGAGCCGACAGAACGGCCCGGGCTTTTGTCCGCGCATCGCCCATGCCGTGCACAGCAGCGTCGCCGAAATAGACCGCCGCAGCCGCGGCCGCCATGACGATAAGGGTAAGGACGATTGCCGCGACGATGCTCAGGCAGAGCCCAATGATTCCGTACGGCGCGCGCTTGCTTTGCATCTCGGGCGTTGCGTCCATCAGCCTTCAGTCCTTTAGCGCGCCAGCCTCGGCATCGCATTCTTGGGCCGCCCGCGAAAGTCGCCACGCGGTCATATCCCCAAGTCGCGAGGCCGGCCGCTGAGGCGGGACTTTCTAATTATTCCGTCTCTGCCTATATTCAGAACGCTGCCTTGCGCAGATATGGCGATAAACGGCATCGCAATAAGCTCTTCGGACCCGGGGGCGGTACCCGGCGCCTCCACCAAAACTCGTCATCAGGCGAGCTTCGGCGGGGGCGAAATAGGTTCGACGGGGAGTGTAAAGGGTGTTCTTTTGCTCGGCATGGTTCCACCGTCATCGGGCTAATTTTATAGTTGCCAACGACAACTATGCTCCGGTGGCCGTTGCCGCGTAATGCGGTAATGGTACCGATTCAAAGTCCTTAGGGGTAGCACTTTAAGGCGGGGTTCGGAGGCACCTGGCAACAGAAGCCTCCACTTTATCTGGGCCGGGATATTGGAATGGCGTCTGATCTCATCCGCTACGATCTTCTGGTGCAGGAAGCTCTGCGCTCGGTTTTGCGCAAGGTGTTGGCCGACGCGGCCCGCGACGGCCTGCCGGGCAACCACCATTTCGTTATTGTCTTTCGCACCGACGCACCTGGCGTACGGATACCTGCCAAGCTGCGGGAAAAATATCCGCAGGAAATGACCGTCGTCCTTCAGCACGAATTCTGGGATCTGGCGGTCACCGAACAGCATTTCGAGGTGCGCCTGCATTTCGATCGCAAGCCGGAACTGCTGGTGATTCCTTTCACGGCGGTCACCGGCTTCTTCGATCCCTCGGTCGAATTCGGCCTCAAGTTTGAAATGGCGAACGAGGCCCCCACAGCCACGAGCCAGCCCGCGATTGCGCCGCAGGCGCCAGCATTGCGGTCCGTTCCGCCGGAAAAGACCAAGCCCCGCGGCAGCGGCAGCGAACCAGCGGAGATCAATCCGAAACAGGCGGACCTGGGCGAGGCGGCCAAACCATCGCTTGGCAAAGGGTTGGGCAGACCTGAATTGAGCAAGTCCGAATTGGGCAAATCTACAAAGCCCGAACTGGCAAAGTCGGACGACACGCCAGCGGAATCGCCGACGAAGGTCGTGTCCATCGACGCCTTCCGAAAAAAATGAGTGAGATCGTCAATCTGCGCCGCGCTCGTAAGGCCAAGGGCCGCGCCGACGCAGCCCATAAAGCCGCGGGGAACCGGCTGCGGTTCGGGGCACCGAAGGCCGAACGTGAGCGCGCCGCAGCTACGCGCGAGTTGGAGCGCCGGCGCCTTGAGGGCCATCGCCGAGAAAGCGAGCCTGGTTCCGAAGATGCCTGATCGTGACGCGACCGCGATCTCCAAACATTCGCTGACCATCGCCGGTCACCGCACCAGCATCTCGCTCGAACAGGCTTTCTGGGAGAAATTGCGCGCCATCGCCAGTGCGCGCGGTCTGTCGCTGGCGGCACTGATCGGCGAGATCGACGCGGTACGCGGCAAAGCAAATCTCTCGTCCGCCATTCGCGTCTATACTCTAAATTATTCGAGTAGTTAAAACTCTTTGCAAGTCTGCCTATAGACCCGCGCCCAATCTGTTGGGCACCGCGTCGTTATTCATTTGCAACCATAGTAAACGCGACGGCTAACGACCAAAGTAGGCTAGACTACTCATTCAGCGGCTCATGTGGCCAAAGTGAAGCCATGGTATTGACCGCAAGCAAAGCCTCGTTTCGGTCGGGTACGGTGCTGGCATCGCCGAAACCATAATAATCGTTTTGGCCATGCACTTGAAAGACCAGGCCGTCCCGTCGAGGGACGAAGTAGACCCCGTTGAAATCGAGCCCGTAGTGAACGTCCGGCTGCGGAATCGCACGGGCCAGCTGGCCGCGCACTGGCGTGATCGACTGGTCGCCGAACAAAGCACGGGCGCCATAGCCCGTGGCGTTGATTAAAGTCTTTTGGCTCAATCGGCCGAAATCGGCAGGTGTGTGAAATTCATCGACCTCGATCTTACCGCCGTAGGACTGGAAATCCGCAATCAACATCCGCGTATAGTCGGAAAGATTGAACATCATGAACGTATTGCGCCGCAGATAGTGAGCGCCGAACGGGTGACTGCCAGGTGCGAAAACCTCACTTCGCGGGATGAGATCGCCAATGAGTTCGCGTTGAAGATCAGCGAATTTCGGCCGCTTATCACCGGACGCAATGTGGTGAGGCGTGGCATCCGGGTTGTCGGAGACAAAGTAATCATCGATGAATTCAACCGGATCGCCTGGCAGGCCAAGCAAGGTCTGATAGGTTCGGAAAGACTCGCGGGCCATTTTCGCCCACAATTGTTTGAAGGCCGGTGTGGCGTAATCTTCGAAGCAGATTCTCGAATCCGGGGTCCATATCCCGGTGGCCAATGAAGAACGGACGTTCGGCGGCAGGTCCTTGGCATAGATGGTAACTTCGGCACCGGCACGCTGGAGCAGAAGGGCTGACGTGAGCCCCAAAGCGCCACAGCCGATCACTGCGATGTCCCGCTCGCCAGTGGCCATCGCCTTCTGAACGGCGATGGCGCTCGATCCCCACGATAGCGACCATCCGCTACCGCCATGCCCGTAATTGTGAACGACGGTCTTTTGTCCGATCTGCTCAACATCCAGCCGCGGACCCTGCGCGCGGAAGGGACGAGTGCAGACGGTAATATTGGTAATGCGATCAGGACTGGCAAGGATGCGCGCCAATTGCAACATGGGTCCGCGATTAGTCTGAGGCTTGCTGGCGCCACAGCCTCCGAGGGCGCCTGCCGAAAGCACGGCGCCCATTCCAGCAAGTATCTGACGGCGCCCGACCTGTTCCATGCGATAGCTTCGAGCGAGCGCCCGTGTGAGAGACACACAAATTAGCGCGACCCGGACAGTTTGCCGATAAATATTCTCATCGACAAGAGGCCGTCGCGAAGCGCAAAAATTGGCGATGGGGCAACGGCGTTAATAACGCCCGGCGGCACTCGGATCGGCCGGCACAAGCTGCGGCGTGCTGGGTGCGGGCGGCGATGACGCGGCAGGTCGTGGCGCCGCTGGCGTGGTCTGTGGCGCCGGGGTGATCGGGAGCGGCTGCGTCTTTGCCGCCTGTTCCGCCACCTTCTGTTTTTCCGTTGCCAGCAATAGCTGCAAGCGTTCGAGCGTGGCGTCGCGGGCGCGGGCACGCAAGACTGCATGCTTCACGTCCTCGATCGCCTGCAAACGATCCGCCTCCCGCCGGCGCGCGCTTTCCAATCGCGCCAAAGCGACCGCATGTTCCTGAACATCGAACTCCTGGGCTTCGATCCGCGCCGTTTCGCGCGAGATAGCCCGCGCCGCAAGCGCGTTAACAAAACTCGTCGCGTCGATATTCCGCACCGGGCTTTCGAGCGGTCCCGCCCATTCCAGCGCGACTTGCGGGGAAACGTCGTTCCAATTCCGCGGCAGCTTCGTCAACGTGAGGACGCTACTTTGATCGAGCGCGAAGGTGCGTAGATCGAGCGACGCCTGCGTCTGCTGCGTCACGCCGGAATTGCCGGTCGCTGGCGTTGTTCCCTTGCCAGTAAACCGCAGCACCCCCGCGGCGAGGCCGACATCGAAGGTGGCAGACGCGACGGACAGAGCATGCTGGTCGAAAGCCGTGGACAAGGTCCGGTCGATTTCGGTCTCGTCAATGCTCAGCCTATCTTCCTCAACGTCGCTAAGGGTCTGTGCAATCGCTGTGGGATCGCTGCGCATCAATAGAAGATCGGAGACATTGAGCGTGCCGGACCCGGCGAGCCCCGAGATCAGTGTAGCGGGGCTCTGCCCGGTGCCAGCGAAATCGAATTTGCCAGACACCTGCCCCCCGCGCCGTCGGTAAATCCAGCGCATAATGATCGAGGCTTAGATGCCCCTCGGCGGCGGCCGTCGCGGCGCTGCGGCGCATCGTGAGATCGGCGAAGATGCGACCCGCGCCGAGCTTCGCCGAAAAGTGCTGCAATCCAACTTGTCCACCTGCAAGCAGCAGATTGAAATCGGCGCTCTGCGCGACGACATTCGATGTCAGGCCGAACGTCCCGACATGCAGCGCAATGAGAGCGGGCGGTAACGTCATCGGTGGGGCGAACGGCGCTTCAGACCAGGCAGCACCGCGTTTCGCAGTCCGTGCCGGCCCGAGCGCCAATTGAAGCAGTGTGCCGAGAGACAAGGCATCCGTCTGCAATGTGCCTGTGACGCCCTTATCCGCGCTATAGGTAAGATCGCCCGAGAGTTTGTTGACACCGCATGTGCCGCTCAGCGCACGCAATGCAAGTCCGTCGCCGCCAATATGTGCGGCGGCGCTGAGATTGAGCGGCAATCTCGTCTGCAAATTGGAATCGACGAGGCCAAGCGCGCGCAGCACGCTCGCGAGATCGGCGCTGGCGATCTTGAGCGTGCCCGCCGCGTGTGGATCGACTCTCTCCTGGCGTCCGACAATGCCGCTGAAATCGATCGCTGCGCCGGCAAGCGACGCGGCGACATGCGCGTCGAGGCGATCGAGCGGACCTTGCGCGGTGCCATTGAGCGTGGCCGCGCCCAGCTTTTTGCCCGGGAAGGTCGTGAAACCCAATTGCCGCAGCAGCGCGCGCGCTTCGGGCGCCTTGGCGCTGAGCGTCACATCAAGGCCCTTGCCCTGCGCCGGCGCGGCGGTCGCAACAAATTGCGTCGCGCCGGCCATGCCCGTGGCGTTGAGGCTGGTGAGATTGCTACCCGATGCACCCGTATCGCCCTTGACCGCGAGTACCAGATGCATCGGCGAGAATTCGGCACTATGCGCCGCGACGAAATTTGTTTCCGCACTTGGCGCGAGACGCGCGGCGAGTGTTGCGATGGCGCCGATATGCTCTGCGTCAAGCTGCAATGCCAGTTCGCCAGCGCCCGCACTCCAATGACCGCTCGCGGTCGCATTCGCGCCGTCGAAGCCACTGACATAGAGACTCTTGAGCTGTGAGAGCGCGCCAGTTTTGGCGAAGTCGAATGCGATCTGCCCTGTCTCGAGCGTCCCAGCGCCGGAGTCGGCGAGCTTCACCGAACGCGCGTCGAAGCGCAGTGCGAGGTCAAAATCGCTGGTCTGCCGCGCGAGGATGGAGAGATCGGGCAGACGCGGCAGTTCGAGTCTCTGCGCAGACAAATCGGCGAAAAGACGCGCCCGCTCGATCCCGATTTTCCTCGTATAGGCGAGCGTGCCGGTCAGCACCGACCCATCGACGTGGATGACGAGATCGCTGCCCACGGCGCCAACCTGCGAAATATTCGCCGTTCCTTCGAGCGCGGCGGATTGGAAGGGGACGTCCGGCAGTCCAAATTGCGGCAGGTTCGTATTGAGCCAATCCCGGAAGCGCGAAATATCGTCCGCACCGGCGACGACATGGCCTTTGAATACGGGCGCGCTGCCGGTCTCGAGCGCGCCGTCGAGCGCAAGATGCGCGCCGCCCGGACCTTTCGCGGAAAGGTGCACGATATCGTTTTGCGGCCCCGCCGCCGAAACGCTCCCCGCAACATCGTTCAACGCATCGCCGCCAAGGATCAGCGTCTGCGCGGCGAGATCGAGCGAGAGCGGCAAGTCGAACAGCGTGACGGCCGGCGCCGATGCGGCGTTTTCCGCGGCATCGGTCAGCCTCTGCATCGGTGCCGGCGCATCCTTGGCGGTAAGCAATTGGTCAAGATTGATTTGCTGCGCCTTCAGCTTGAGATGCATACGCGGCGCGGGGCCAAGGTCGAAGTCCGCATCACCGTCCAGGCTGGCGGTGAGATCGCCGCCAAACTGAATGTCGAGGTTGGATAATTTAGCCCGCCGCAGCGCCGCATCGAGCGTGCCGCTCGCCTGCCATGGCAGATCGAACGGCCCGACGCCGGACAGATGCAGCGCGCCGCTGGCGGTGGGCAGAGCGAATTCGGCCGCGGACGAATCGAAGGCTAGGTTTCCATCGAAATCCGCGCCCGGATGCTGCGCGCTTTCATCAATGCTCAGCTTCACCGGCAAATTCGCGCCTTCGCGTGCCCCGGTCGAGAGATGAAACGCCGCCGGCACACCGTTCATGTCGAAATGGCCGTCGCCGAAGAATGGCCCTGTCAGCGCATCGGCCTCAGCGGAGAGCGCAATCTTGTCGAAATGATAGGTTCGCTTTGCATCTCGATCGTCGAGCAGGAGACCGCCGTCACTGACCGAAATGCGCTCGAAACGCATCTGGCCCATGAAGCCATGCCGCGGCCGCCAAGAAGGCAGCGTGCTATTCGCCAGGCGCAATTGCACCTTCGGGGCAACGAACCGCGCCTCAACGAAATCGACTTCGCCGCGCAGCAGTGCCGCCAATGCGATTTCGAGGTGTAGTTCCGCAACCTTGACGTCGGTGCCCGAATCCGGCGCGGCGAGCTCGACATCGGCGAGCTGCAGATAAGGCGTGGGTAAGATCTTGAGATCGATGCCGCCACGGATTTTGACCTCGGCGCCGGTGAGGTTCGAAAGCTGCGCCTCAACCAGGCTGCGCTCGGCATTCCAATCGATGAAATAAGGCACCGCCAGAGCGGCGGTCAAAATCACGATCAGGACGACGGCGAGAACGGTGAGAATTTCGCGCAAAGTTGTTCAGCCGTCTGTAGGGCTGCGCCGCCAGCGGCGCAGCACATACGCCCGTAACGCACTCGTTAAAGCAAGGGGGTTAGACGATGTTGTCAAGCATCTGTTAGCTTCGTTCGCTGCCCGGTGGCAAGGCGGTAGAGGGCCATGAGGAGTCGCCAAGGAGCGATGCCAAAGAAGAAGGATGATAGGATGAACAGCCCTAGGCCGACTGCTTGGCTCACTTCTCGGAAATTTTTGATGATTTGGGCGCCGGCGTAAGTGCCGGATCCCCGCGCCTTCGATCCGCGTGGACACGGCACATCGAGCGTCCGTAGCGCCAGCAAAAGCTGGAATCGGCTCGGTACTCGGCGCGCGAATTGAGCGATGTTGGAAACAATTAGATCAATCGCCAGACGCCGGGCTTTTTCGTCATAATTGTCCGCTGGATCATAGTTCAGAATACCGTTGAGGTGCGCCATTCGGGAAAACGTATTGGCGCCGTGCAACCGATAGACACCAAGTGGACGATCAATCAGGACGCTGCCTGTCAAGGCACCGATCCCCCTCTAGTCTTACTGCGTCATAAATTTCGTAGCCTGACTTTCTTGATCGGTCGTGCACAGCAGGGACATCGCGCGAGTTGTCTGGCGAGCGCGACCGTTAATCGTCGTCGCATGGTCGCGATGGAGTTTGGGATGTGACGTTCTGTGCGCAGCGGCAGAGCCGCGGGGTCGCTGATTGGCGGAAAGACAAGGCGTTTGGAAGACCCCGCCGGGACGCATGCCCGAGGGGGGAATCGTCTGCCTTTCGCAGATCAGGAATCCATAGGAGGCAATGCACAGCGTCGCGTGATGATGGAAGCCGCGCCAGCCGCGGCCTTCGAAGTGCCCCAGGCCGATCTCCTGCTTGAGATCCTGATAATCGCGCTCGATGCGCCAACGCAGCTTTGTAAGGTCAACCAGACGCGTGAATGCGATTTTCTCCGGCAGCGTCGAGAACCAGTATTTTATCGGTTCAGCTTCGCCCTTGGGCCACTCGATCAATAGCCATTCTTCAAGCCGCGCCTCGGACAGATTGTAATCGCGATGGGCGGCACGAACGCGCAGGCGTGCGAAACGCGAGGTGAGCGGCTCGGCGGTTCCTTCGCGCCATGTGACCGTGCGCCAGGCTTTGGCCGGCAGGCTCTGCGCCAGCGCCTTCACCGAGATCGGTTGGTGGTGGCTGTCGCGGCGCATCAGGCTGGGTGGGCGGCCGCGGCCTGACCACGCCTTGGGACGAGCCGGTGCGGTGCCCGGCGCCCACACTGTGGTGTTGGGCAGAATGCCGGCGACATAGGTCAAGCCCAAGGCGGCAATGGCCCGGCGCAGCTCCGTGTTGGCGCCATAGCCAGCGTCCATCAGGACGACGCCGCGAGGCAGTCCCGCGTCATAGGCCGCGCGGATTTGCGCGAGCGCGATCTCGGGCTTGGTCTTGAAGCCGATCTCCTGAGGCACATGGGCTTTGCACCGCCGCAGTTCGTCGTCGGCCCAGTCGTGCGGAAGATAGAGCTGATAAGCTACCGGCAGGCTGGCGTGCCTGTTGGCCAGCGACAGCGAGACGGCGACCTGACAATTATCCTGCTTGCCCAGCTGGCCGCAATATTGCCGCGCCACGCCGACCGAATGCCGGCCTTTCTTGGGGAACCCTGTGTCATCGATGATCCACGCCTGGATTGGTCCATGGTCCTCGATCTTCGGCAGGACCATCTCCTGCACCTTGGCCAAAACCGCCTCATCGGACCAGCGTCCCTCACCCACGAAGTGCAACAGGGATTGGTGCTGTGCCGCCGTCCGTTCCGGCGCTGTCACCGCCGCCATCGGCTCAACGCTCTTGCGTTCGACCGGCATCAGAAGCCCGGTGCAATAATCGCGTAGCGGACGAGCTCGGTCCACATGACCGAGCACCCTCACCAGCCCTGCAACGTAACCCAAAACCGTTCCGCACAGCCATCCGTTCGAAGATCCATCATGGCCTCCGTGCCGAAATGAATCTCCCAAGCCTACGTGAGTCGCCTCCGCAAACCGCCGCGGCTTTCTGACTCAGTAAGATTAGGACGTGAACGCGAAGCTGAAGAAGATCGTTACGGATCTGTCGCTTGCCAGCGAGATGCTTCAGGACTCATCCGCCGAGAACTCTGAAGGCCTGGTCGCAAGCGCAAGATGGCGGCCAGGTCAACAGCAGCGGAGACAGATGGCGAACTGCGGGCGATTCCGCTCTTCAAAGTTGCATTCTTCTCAGTTTCGGGTGGCGCCGTCCATACCTGGCATCAGCCGCCCTTGCCGTTCCCTTGGCAATTCAGATATCAATCGCACCCCATCCGTCTCGCCTCCGTTTCAGGTGCAATTGTTTTGGGCGCTTTTTGCTGTAGCGTTTTTACCCCCTAGAGTGGCACTTCTTCCAAGCAGGATCTCAAAATTGACTCTAGTTTGGCGATTTCGGCGCCGGTTACTATCGCATGTCAACGTAATCACCGGCACATGGAAGATATTTAAGCTGCTCCTTCTGAAAAGCTTTTTTGCGGGACCATCCTCTTTGCGTCGAAGGTGGGTGAAATCAGTAGGACGACCGCGCGGGGGTTGGCGAAGGATCGAACGCCCTTTAGATGGCCCCGATTGGTTTGATAGGCAAATTCTAAAGTGGGCGGGATTACGACTTCAGATAGCGAAGGAGGAAGATCGCGTCTGGCTGCTGCGAGTGATTATGCAGCATGGCTATGCCTTTGACAGCTTTTGGCGGCCGAATTTCACCGATGAAACCTTACGCGATAATCCCGAGTTTTTGTATTATCTTTTTGATTTTCCGATGTTCATTAGTAGCCACGCCCGGCATGAGCGAATGATAAGATTTATCGAGCGCCTTTTCACAGACCTTGAGCAGTTGCACGCTGTCCCTCTTGATGAAGCGCTCAGAGCAGAAGTGGCGGAATGCGTTACGCGGCATTTTTCCTTCCTGCCGGCACTTTTCTCGGAAGTGAATTTACGCCCCCTCGCTTCCGCCGCCGGAAAGTGGACCGAAACCCATTTGAGAATGACTGGTCGTCAATTAGATTTTAATTTTGAGTCTCGCAGAACCAACGAACGCTTGCGCGTTGGAGTCTTTGTGAACGATTTTGAGCCGCGTAATGAAAGTTTCCTCGTGTTGCCATTTGGGTTAGGTCTAGATCGTCACCGTTTTGAACTCGTACTTGTCACTAGGCAGCCTCCTCCTACCTGCGCGTTTGGCGCAACAGTCAAGGAAGCGTTCGAGCGCATCGAAGTGGTCGACTTTGAAAGCGTAGACGAGAGAGTATCTGCAATACGTGCTCTTGACCTCGATTTTCTCATCATCGCTAATTACGTTGCGGCTCAAGCGTCAGATGTTCGACATCTTCTTACACACCGGCTGGCTCGGCTGCACATTCTGACAGTTGCGATAAGCCCAAGTACAACGGGCTTTCCTACGACGGACATTGTTCTCACCGCACGCAATACCGAGCCAAATGAGCAAGCCGAGAAGCACTATACAGAAACAGTGCATTGGCTTGAAGGGACTTTCAACTGCTTTGGCTTCGGTCCACGAGATCCCCGTAAGCAGGACGTAGACGTGGCCGACGTTGTAAAGGTCCGGGCGTCAGTCGTCTTCGCTTGCGGTGGCGTCATCTACAAGCTGACGCCCGCGCTCCGGCAAAGTCTTATAAATATTTTGAAATCCGCTCCAGACAGCGCGTTGATTCTATATCCATTTAATCCTAATTGGTCACTTAATCTAAGGGAAAAAAAGCTGTGTCGAGCGTTACTTAACGAATTTACCGACGCCGGCATTTCGCCTGGACGTATTCAGATATTGTCGCCGTTAACCCCGGCTCAGATTTTTCGAATGATGCAGCATGTAACTGTCTATCTCGACACGTTTCCGTTTTCGGGGGGGGCGTCATTGATCGAACCAATCCTCGCTGGGTGTCCAATTGTGACCCTAAGAGGCAGGACGCAGCGTGGCTTGCTCGGAACTGGCATGATGCGCGCGCTCGGCATGGATTTTATGGTCGCAAGTAATGCCGCTGATTACGAGTCTAAAGCCCTAGAGATCGCGCATTCACCGGAGCTGCGAGCCTCTTTGTCCAGACAGCTGTCCTTGGCTGCGAAAGAGGCTCCCTTCCTTGATCCAGATCAATTCGGCCAACGATTGGGCAAAGCGTTAGAACTCATTGCGTCGCCTAGGATTCTGCATTGATCATTCGCTTGGAAGCGCATAGGCGAGAAGGCGGCAAACAATTCCCACTTGCGACACTACGCGAGGGTGCTTCGGGTATGGCACGAACTCGATTGTTCTCTTTGATCCGACGCCGCAGCTCGGCGAGCAGGCATTAAATCTCGATTCACGGGAAAATTGCCGCTCGGCTACCTGCTCTCATGTTCGTCCTCAATGAGTTTGGGCAAGCGTGGTCGTCCCCAGGTTCACTTGGGTGATTTTATTTGAACGATGCCCAAGGCAGGAGGCGGGGCCAAAGACGACGGTTGAACAAGCTCTCATGCGCGGGTTGGGTAGTAAGCGGCAAGGTGATCTTTCAATTACCCATAAATTAGCGGCCGCTCTGCGCAGGGTATCCCGGGCGGAATCTTGCATCGTTAGAATCTGTTGTGATTCATTGTTGAGCACCTGATTCGAAATCACGGGATGCTCAATGGGTTTGAAGTTGAAGGAGCGCGGGGCGGCGTCTATTCAACGACTGACATCCGATATCGAGACGTGGATTGATCGGGAAGTTGCGGGATGCGAGTTTAAGGACGAGCGTCTTGGGCGACGGTTTTGCAAATTGCTCGGGCAGATCGGGAGCGACATGGGTCAAAGCATCCCGCAGATTTGCCGGGATTGGGCCAACACGAAGGCTGCCTATCGCTTTTTCTCCAACGAACGGGTCAACGAGGCGGATATTCTTCGCGGCCATTTCGAGGCGACGCGTGGGCGCGTGACCGAGGCAGAGGGACCGATCCTCGTCCTGCATGACACGACGGAATTCAGTTTCAAGCGCGAGAAGCCGGATTTGATTGGCTTTACGGGTAAGACGGCAGGGCGCACGCAGTGCGGTGTTCTCATGCATTCGAGCCTGGCCGTGACGACCGAGGGGCTTCCGTTCGGCCTGACTGCCATCAAGTTCTGGACGCGCAAGAAGTTCAAAGGGACGACGGCGCTGAAGCGAAAGGTCAATCCGACGCGGGTTCCGATCGAACAGAAGGAGAGCGTCCGCTGGTTGGAGAATTTGCGGCAATCGACCGACCTTCTCGCTGCCCCCGGACGATGTGTTCATATTGGTGATCGCGAGAGCGACATTTATGAGCTGTTTTGCTTGGCTGAGGAGGTTGGAACGCATTTTCTTGTGCGAACCTGTGTTGATCGGCTTGCCGAGGACGGTGATCATACGATTGCCGACGAAATGGATGAAGTCGCGGTCAAAGGCTTGCATCGGATCGAAGTCAAAGACAGCAATGGTGATTCAGATGAAGCACTTCTCGAAATCCGTTTCTGCAAACTTCGAGTCCTCCCACCAATTGGCAAGCAGAAGAAATATCCAGCGCTTAATCTAACCGTGATCCATGCTCAAGAGCGAGGAATGCCAAAGCGACGAAAGAAGATCGAGTGGAAACTTCTCACCAATCTCCCAGTTAAATCGCGTAAGGACACCATCGAGAAGCTCGAATGGTACGCGATGCGGTGGAAAATCGAGGTCTTCCATAAAATCCTCAAATCAGGCTGCAAGGCGGAGGAGTCGAAACTGCGGACCGCTGAGCGTCTAGTGAATCTGATCGCGGTTTTCTGTATTGTGAGTTGGCGCGTCTTCTGGATGACGATGCTCAATCGTTCCACGCCGAATGCGCCGCCGCAAATGGCGATGACCGAGATCGAAATTAAGCTTCTCGATCATCTAGTGAAAGATCGGAATGGTGATAGTCCTCGGCGAAAAACGCTCTCGCACTACGTCGTTAAAGTAGCGCGGCTTGGAGGATACTTAGCGAGAGCCAGCGATCCACCTCCGGGAAATATCGTGATATGGCGCGGTCTATCCAAGCTAACGGATATCGAATTGGGTGCTGCGATCGGGACAAAAATTTATGGGTAATTGAAAGCAAGGTGATCCCATCTGGCGGAGGATTTGACGAGTGGGTATTCAGACCGGAGCGATATGCTCTGGTGTGATCTTCTATGTCTACTCCTAGGTCTGGTGATAGAACATTCCATATGATCGAGGCGGTTCCGGTTGCGGAACGTCTTGAGGGTGCTCCGGTTCGTCTGCACCGGCGGTGGTCAGATGAGCTCAAAGAGCAGGTGGTAGCGGAATCTTTTCTGCCTGGGGCGAATGTTTCCGCGATTGCGCGTCGCGTCGGCATTGATCCGTCGCAGCTTTTTTCCTGGCGTAAGGCGCTTCGCAAAGGCGGCGTGAGGATGGCCGCGTCGCAGCCCGATGCACTGACCGAAGATAAGGCGAGTTCACGGCTGGTCAACCTCAGTCGCGATCGTCGCCGATCTGTTCAAGCTTTGGCAAGACGCGCTTCCACGTATCTCCGGCAAGTCCAAACTGGCGGAGGCAATCCGCTACGCCATCTCACGGCGGGCGACGCTCGAACGCTTCCTCACAGATGGCCGCGTCGAGATCGACTCCAACATTGTGGAGCGCGCCATCCGGCCGCAAACAATTACGCGAAAGAACTCGCTCTTCGCGGGCAGCGACGGCGGTGGACGAACGTGGGCAACCATAGCGACATTGCTGCAGACGACAAAAATGAACGATGTCGATCCGCTCGCATGGCTCACGCAAACGCTCGAGCGTCTCGCCAACGGCTGGCCCAACGCCGAGATCGATGCTCTCCTGCCCTGGCACTACGCAGCCTGAACGGCAACGGCTAACCGCTTACGCTGCGTGTTATCGCGCCCACGCCGATGCCGTGGGCCGTCGATGCGAGCGAAGGCAGGCGCGGCGCCTTCGTCTATTCGATCGGAAATGTACGAAAGCGTGGCAGCCAGGCGAGTCTAGCGGGCGCAGCTGCCGCTGGAAGGGCCGTGACGAGCCTTGTCTGAACTGCAAACCGTGGTACGTTATCTTTCGAAAAATGCCACCTTGGGAGGCATGGGTGAGAGTACGCGCACTTTCTTCGATCTGGAAAACAACATTTAGCGCGCGTCGCCACGATCTCGTTATGGGCTGTGCCGCGGGTTATAAACCGGACATCGTGAAGCCCTTCGTGGAATCTCTTTTTTCACTTGGAGAGTTTATTGGCACAGCGGTCATGTTTGCGAACCCTTCTGATGACGATCTCATAACATATTTGGAAAAACACGGTGTCAGAGTCGTGACTTTCAAACCGAGCGAGTACTCAGTTCCCAATCCACATATGGCACGCTATTTTGCTTACGCTGCGTATTTGCGGTCCAAGTTGAACGACAGAAAGCACTTTCGATATGTGCTTTTGAGCGACGTTCGCGATGTGACCTTTCAGAAGCCGCTGTTTTCAACGCTCGGTAACGCTCTTGAAGTGCATTACGAAACGCCGCTTACAAGAATTGGCGAGGAACAGTGGAACTCTGATTGGATCCGCCGTGAATTCGGTGAGCAGGTCTTAAAGTCGCTTGAGGGAAGGCGTGTCTCGTGCTCAGGGACAGTGAATGGTCGGCCAGAGGAAATTTTAAACTATCTTGAAAAGATGCAGTCAGCCATCATGGGTTTGCCGGCGCACATCAAAAATGGCGAGCGCGGTGATCAGGCGGTGCACAATTACATCCTCCATAGCGGACTGTTGCCTGAGGCTTCCCCTATCGAAAATTTCGTGCGAGTTGCGACGCTGCACTTTGTGGACCGTGAAAGCGTGTGCGCCGACTCAGACGCACGCGTTATAAATCCAGACGGATCGATTAGCGAGATTGCTCACCAATGGGATCGCCACCCATCTCTGATGAAAGCGATTAACACGAAGTACGGTGTTAATTCATAAAGTGCGCACGAGATCGTGGCGACTCGGCACTAACGTCGCGAAATCATCTCGTTATCGTAGAAAATTTTGCATTGGACGATTTCCCTTCCTTCTGTATCCGGTGACACTTGCCCCTCCCCAGAGCCGAAAATTTGCTCCGAGCGTAACGTAAGCACGGCCATATGCAAGGCCCTGGGCTCCTCGCCCAGGGCGTGTTCCGGTCAGCCCTCGGAGGGCACGGGGAGGTTCGATCGTTTATATTAAAAGGGTAGATTTTGATTTTGCCGCGGTCTAGCTTACGCGGCTCTAATCCTGGGGAGGATAGGGGCGAGTGAGCAGACAAGCCAAAGGCGACTGGGAGATGCCGGTAAGTCTCCCGCTCGTATCTATCATCGTATCCAATTACAATTACGGGGCGTTCTTGCGCGATGCGGTCGAGTCTTCTCTCGCGCAGACATATCCGAATTGCGAATGCATTGTTGTCGACGATTGCTCCACAGATGACAGCCCGTCTGTTTTAGAGCAGCTCGCTAGCGAGCAACCAGAAGTGAAGATAGTCGCTCTGCAGAAGAATGCGGGCCAGTCTGGCGTGGTTATCGAAGGCTTGAAAAAGGCGAGCGGCAATTATGTTCTGATGCTCGACGCCGACGATCTTCTTTTGCCAGAGTGCGTCGCGTACCATGTTGCGTTACATTTATCGACGCGCCGCCCAGTCGGGTTTAGTTGCTGCAATGCATTGCAAATTGTCGACAAAAACATAGTGACGACACAGGCCTATCCGTTTGGGATTTCGTTTCCAACCTTCCCGATAGATGCCAATCTGCTGAGAAGCATCGACGACAACGAGCTGGTCCTAAGCAAATTTAAATTTCCTGCTATTAGGTCGGAAGATGTCAGACACATACCTGCTACTTTTAATGGTCCATGGCCGTGGGCGACCACGTCTTGCATGTTTTTCCGGCGGGATGCGCTAGATCTTATTTCCGGCGCGCAAGAGTTTCAGACAATCCGCATCTGTACCGACAATTATGTTGCCAGATGCATCAATATGCTGACCGGAAGCGTCTTGCTAGACAAATGCCTCGTTGCTTACAGACTTCACGGGTCAAATAACTTTGTCAGGCGGCCGCCGCTTGATAACTTGATCAATTTCCATCGATCGGAGGAATCGAGCAAACTCACCTATCGGGTTTTTCTGAATGATCTCATTTCTCGTTTTGGACACTATTATGCCTGTTTTTTTGGGCCAGAGCGGCTGGTCGAAATTGCTGAGATGATGGATTCAGATCCGTTTCTTGGCGAGTCGCGTTTGCCTAGCTTGCTAAGACAGAATCGTGAAAGCCTTGAGAGCGAACTCGGCGCGGAGTTTGTCGAAAATTGGATTAACCGCCTGGAGAGCAGTGAAGAAATCCTGGCGCCCGTCGAAGGTGCCGACATGGAAACTCCGGCGCCCATCGAAGAGGAGCCGAGCGGTTTTGCCGCGAAGATGCCGTGGCGACTTGAACTGGAATACGCCAAGTTTCTGTGCACGATCGGTTTAAGGAAAGATGGCTCTTTCCTATGGGAGCATGCCAACCGACGAAGAAATGCGGCCGAGAAGCCAGCCTGAATCGGCCGCATCTACGATGAAGCAATAACAAGCCGCCTTCGGGCGGCTTTTTCATGCCCGGCGCGAGGGCAATAAGGCAATAACCACAGGTGAATGGGTGAATGGTAAGCGGTTAGCCGCGGCCGTTCAGGCTGTATAGCGCCAGGGCATGAGAGCATCGATCTCGGCGTTGGGCCAGCTGTTGGCGAGACGCTCGAGCGTCTGCGCGAGCCAGGCGAGCGGATCGACATCGTTCATTTTTGCCGTCTGCAACAATGTCGCTATGGTTGCCCAGGTTCGTCCGCCGCCGTCGCTGCCGGCAAAGAGCGAGTTCTTTCGCGTGATTGTTTGCGGCCGGATGGCACGTTCCACAATGTTGGAGTCAATCTCGACGCGGCCATCGGTGAGGAAGCGTTCGAGCGTCGCCCGCCGTGAGATGGCGTAGCGGATTGCCTCCGCCAATTTGGACTTGCCGGAGATACGTGGAAGCGCGTCTTGCCAAAGCTTGAACAGATCGGCGACGATCGCGACCGAGGTTTCCTGGCGGGCTGCGACGCGTGCATTTGGATCTTTGCCGCGCACCTTCTCCTCGATCTCCCACAGCTGGGTCATGCGTTCGATTGTCGTGGTCGCGAGTTTGGAACTGCCGGCGATGTGCAGTTCGTAAAATTTTCTTCGAACGTGGGACCAACATCCCGCGAGCGTGATGGCATCATTGCCGCGGTCGGGCCGCGCAAGACGATTATAGGCCGTATACCCATCCACCTGCAGGATGCCCCGATAATTGTCGAGATGGCGGGCGACACATTCGCCCGACCGGCTATCCTCGAAGCGGTAGGCAACCATCGGCGGACCGCTGCCGCCGAAGGTCCGGTCATCTCGCACGTAAGCCCAGAGATAGGCTGTCTTGGTGCTGCCGGAGCCTGGTTCCAAGGTTGGCAGCGTGGTTTCGTCGGCGAAGATCCTCTCGGCCTTCTTGATCAGCGTGAGGACGTGGTCGGAGAGGATCTCGAGTTCAAATCCGAGCCGGCCCATCCATTGCGCCATCAGGGCTCGGTCGAGATCCACCTTGTCGCGGGCGTAAATCGCTTCCTGGCGGTAGAGCGGCAGGCCGTCGGCATATTTTGAGACCGCGATCTGCGCCAGAAGCGCTTCGGTCGGGATGCCGCCCTCGATGATATGGGCTGGTGCCGGGGCCTGAACGACGCCATCTTCGTTCCTGAAGGCGTATTTCGGCCGGCGCGTGACGATGACACGGAACTTCGCCGCGACCACATCGAGCCGCTCCGAGACATCCTCGCCGATCAGGATCTTCTGCTTGCCGGCGTGCTCCGGAAGCTCAGCCGGTTCGATAACGATCTCGACCCGCTCGAGATGCGGCGCAAAACCCTTGCGAGGCCGTGCGGCTCGTTTGGCCTTGTCAGGGTCCTGCCGTTTATCGAGCTCGGCCTGGATGGCCCCGAGCCCGGTTTGAACCTCGTCGAAGACGAAGGCACTCTGTTCATCGTCAAGCGCATTGGAGCCGAGTTTTTCGGAGCGGCGCCCGAACCTTGCCCGCTCCAGCGTCTTGAGGATCGAGGTCAGGCGCGCGATCCGTTCTTCGGCGCTCGCATTCAGGGCTTGAAGTTCGGCAACTTCACCCTTGAGAGCATCCGTTTTCTCAGCCATGGCCAGCACCATGGCTTTGAGCGCATCAACATTGTCGGGGAGATCGAAAACCGGCGCCGGCATGACGCAGATCAGAGCATATTTTCACCCCGGTGGCGCGCATTTTCGGCCGCGTGATTCACTCTGCCGCAGCGATTTACCCAACAAACTCAGGCGGCTTCACTGTCACCGCATGAACCCGCTTCCAATCCATGCCGTCGACAAGCGCCATCAGCTGCGCCTGATTGAGTTGAACCCGATGATGCCCGATCTTCGGCCAGCAGAACTGCGCTGTCTCCAGGCGCTTCGCATAAAGAACAACCCCGGACCCGTCCCAAAAGACGATCTTGATTCTGTCGGCCCGCTTGGCACGAAAAACATAAAGAGCGCCGTCGAACGGATCACTGCCGGCGTCCCGCACCAGCGACAATAACCCGTCCATGCCTTTTCGAAAATCGATCGGATGACTGGCCAGAAAAACTTTGACGCCGGACGGGATCATGCCGAGCGAACCGCGCGCACCACGCGCCGCAAATGTGCCTCATCAGCCATGGCGTCCGCACGGATGACAATATCGCCGACAACGATTTCGATAAATGCCGACGCGGACGTCGCGGGTTCAGGCGAGGCATCCAGCTGCGGCGCCGTCAGGCTGACCGATCCCTTACGCAGCGCCTTCCGACGCCAATCGAAGAGCTGCGAAGGGCCAATACCGATGCGACGCGCGATCTCCGACACGTTCGCGCCAGGCACCAGAGAGTCGGCTATCGCTTGATCTTTGAGCTCATCTGACCATCGCCGGCGCAGACGAACCGGAGCGCCCTCAAGACGTTCCGCAACCGCCTCGATCATATGGAAGCTTCTATCACTAGAACTAGGCGCAGACATAGAAGCTCACATCAATGCTTGTGATCCAGCATCAATAACTGCTCCCAAAATCCCATGCCAGATGGGATCACCTTGCCGCTTACGGTGAATGATGCCACAACCGTTTCGCTACGGCGCGTTTCTGCGCGCCGGGATCGCTGCTGCATGCCTGTTTCTGGTCGCGGCTTTCGCGCCGAATGCCCATGCGGCCGCCGACATCACCACCATCATCATTTCGGGGTACATCATCATGCGCGCCATCATCACCATGGCCGCGTCCGGCTGGCGCACCATCATCACCGCGCTCGTATCGTCATCGATGTCAGGACCGGGGCGATTGAGCACGATCCTTTTGCGTTTGTCGGCTCGCTGTTTCGGCCGCCGGCGCCAGCTTTACTGACGATCGATCATCACTTCATTCGCCCGGCTATCGAGGCGGCCCAGCGCGTCGGGCGCATGGCATCAGCTGGATATGCGGCCGCCGCCGCTGCGGCCCGTCGGATGGGCTTCCCGGTCGCCCTGGCGCTCGCTGAGGCGAAACAGGAAAGCTCAGGCAATTGCCACGCGAGATCGCCTACCGACGCACGCGGCGTCCTTCAGGTCGAGCCGTACACGGCGATCAGGGACGGCTTCGATCCGCGCCGCCTCTATGAGTGCGAATACGGCGCCGTCGCCGGCATCACCGAATTGCAGCATCAGATCGAGGCGGAAGGCGGCATCACCTGCCATGCCATCTCACGCTATTACGGCAGCGATGCCTACCTGAGCCGGTTCCGCGACGGCTGCGCGCCGTATGGACGCCAGGTGCTCGCCCGGATGCGCGCCATCGAGCGCGAGCCCGAAGCCTCGATCATGCTGGCCGAATGGCCGGTTCCACAGCGTCACCATCACCATGGGAGAGACATATGAAAGTCTCCGCAATCGGGCGCGCCGCGCTCGAGCAGCGCGAGGGTGTCCGCCTGACCGCGTATCCCGACACACGCGGCATCATCACGATCGGGGTCGGGCATACCGGTCTGGAAACGCCACCTAAGCCCTACGAGGGCATGAAGATCACACGCGAGCAGGCTGATGCCTTTCTCGCTGCTGATCTGGCGCCGATCGAAGCGACGATCAACCGAGTCTTGAAACGGACGCCGACGCAAAACCAGTTCGACGCCATGGCGAGCCTCGCCTTCAATATCGGCAAGAACGGCTTCGCCGGATCATCTGTGGTTCGCGCCTTCAATCTTGGCGAGATCACCGCTGCCGCTAACTCGTTCCTGTTCTGGGATAAGCCAGAGGAATTGATCGGGAGGCGCCGCGAAGAGCGCGCGCAGTTTCTGACGCCTGACGGAAAATACGAGCTGCCGGCGTGATGCGCGACAACCTCAAAGCGACCGGGACACTCGCCGCGTTTCTGGCTGTCGCGGTCGTTATCTTCTGTGCCAGTCGCTCGCTGGCCTGCGATGCGCTAACGGGCGCCGACAATCAGACTTGTGCGGAATGGGCGCCGATCTCGGGCGATGTTGCCGAGGATGCCTGCCAGACGGCTGCGCTTGATGTGGAGCGTGTCAACCACGACCTGGCTGATCTTGACCGGCCGCGCCAGCCGGGGAACCCGATTTGGACGCGCGAATTTCTGCATAAGCTGCGCAATGAAGCCTTGGCCCGGCAGGTCAGGGCTTGCGCGACGCATTCGGTGGACATGCGATGACACAGTCCGGTTGGCTCGCTGTGGTGGTTATTCTCGTCTTCCTGGCGCTCATAATCGTGCTGCCTGATTTCAATCTCGTCAGCGATGGCGAGGATAGTGACGACGCTGACGACTACTTCTAGTGCAGCGTTTTTGAATCAGCGCCGTGCAGCGGATGGCTGTGGCCGCCCGAAGCACCAGATCCAGACGCTCCACTACCGCCAGAGCTTGCTCCGGTCGGGCCTCCGGTTTTGATCTTTGCGCCGTTCACGTCCGATGCGCTTTCCGCCCTATTGACCTGATGCGGTGTCTTGACCGGTTTTCGGTGATGATAAGTGGCGGCCGACGTCCAGCCTGAGCTTTGGGCAAAAGCGGCGTTGATGCCGAAGAACGAAATTCCAACTGCAGTAGCCATCGCGACAAAACGCATTTTTCTCTCCTCGCTTAGCCCTGCTTAACGCATCCCGCGCCGCGCGGTTCGCGGCAATCTGAAAAGGAAATCTCATGCTTCCGTTCGCCCTCATCGGCGGCGCGATCGCGCTCGTCTTATTCCTGATCTTGAACGCATCTCGGAGGCCGCATCACGCTGTCTACATCATCCCGGCGGGCGCTCTCTTCTATGGTGCGCTCGTCATTTCCGGATATGCCGCAACGGCAGTTTCTCCGGTGCAGGCCGCGCCGATTGTCGTCCCGTGGGGCAGTCTGCTTGTTCAGTTGCTGATCTCACTGTCGCCGGCGATCCTCGGGCTTAGCGCGCTGGCCTATACATGGATCAAGAGCAAGCTTCCTGCGGTGATTGTGGCTGGGCTGAACGCAGCGCACGCCGACACACTTCTAAATCGCGCTGTTAATCAGGCGATCGCACTCACCGAAAATGCGGTGAAGGGCAAGACGATCAATGTCACAATCGCCAATCAGGTGATCGCCACGGCTGCGCAATTCTTGGCGCAAGAAGCGCCGGTGCTCGTGAAGGAATGGGGACCTCGGCTCGGCAAGATCATCGCCGGGAAACTTGCCGATCTCAACATGCTTGGCGACGATGCCCATGCCGGCACGCTCAATCTCCATCCTGCGGTGGCGCCAAACCCTCCCGGGGCCGCGGCAAAGTGAGTGTCGCGGCCGACGTTGGCACTCTCGCGTCGAACGGGACCGTCACCAAGATCGCGAAGGCCTTGGAATACGGCTCGCAAATCAATTTCGCTGCGGCCTATCAGGCGTTCAAGACCGCCGATCTCGCCGGCGAAATTCAGACCGGCGATGATCTTCTCAAAGTCATCGGCGTCTTCATCCCGCCCGTCGCTATTGCGGCCAACGATCTCGGCGCCGCGATCGCCGGCTACGAGATCCTGCTCAACCTCAGCAAAGACCTGCATCTGAACGCCGGATCGCTCGCCGACAATGCCGGAGAGCGGCAAGGCCAGATCATCGCAGACCGCTTCGGCCGGTAGTCGAAACCATCCCCTCATCATCATCGGAGAACTGTTATGGGTGTCTTAGAAACTATCGAAAACGCGATTGAGACGACCGAAGCAGACGTCGAATCCTGGATTGTCGCCATTATCAAAGGCGAAAAAGTTGTTGCCAGCAAGCTCGAAGCTGGCCTGAATTGGCTCGCCAGCAATACGCCGGCTATTTCGGCTGGCGTCGCGTCAGTGGAGACCATGGTCGAGTCGATTGTCGCTGCCACGCCAGGCGCCGCACAGAACGCCACCGTCACGAAGGCAATCGCCGATGCCAACGAGGCCGTCGCCGGGCTGAACGCCTTCGCCAATGCCGCCAACACGGGTAGCAACCAGGCTCAGGCCGTTGTAGCGGGCTACGTCGCCTATCAGAGCGCCGCCGCGGCAGTTGCAGGTGCCAAGGCTGCTGTGGCTGCTACGCCGGCCGCCACAGCCCCCGCCGCCTAACGGGCAGCGCATCCAATCACCGCCGCGCGAGTTGTGAGGGCAAGCTCTCTCATCTCCACGGCGGTGACTTATGTCAGAAGTGATACGCTTACCCCGAGAGGCCCGGAAGATGGATCAGGAGCACGCCGGCGATGATGACGCGCCGCGTCTGAAGTTTGATAAACGAGAACTCACCGAGCCCATCGTTGAAGCCGACAAGGAGCTTCATAAAAATTGGCGCTTCGAGAAAGACATACCGATCGGCGCGCTGGTCGGCATTGTCGGCTTAGTCATCACCGGAGTGACCTGGTATCAATCGGTGAACGATCAGATCGCGGCGATCCGAGCGGCTGAGATTCATGATGCCACACAGATCGACAATCAGACCTCGGTGTTTGCGAGGATCGCGTCCGATTCCAACAACACCAATCTTCGGCTGACCGCCGTCGAGGTGAAGTTGAGCGATGTCATCGATGGCATCAAGCGTATCGAGGAACGGCAGGGCGGCGATCCGCCGGGCAAATAATTGGAACCAAAATTCAGCGCTGCCGTTGAATATCTGTCATAGTCTTTGTCCCCACATTGCCCCGTCTGGCTTCGGTCAGGCGGGGCTTTTTTTGCGTTTAAGCGGGGATTCTCTTCGGCCCGGAGTGATCTCGGACCGCAAATCGAACGATGCGCTCAATATCCGCTTCACCGGAACCGACGCTATGCACGATCCTTGCTGCGATGGTTTCGGTGCGAGGATCTGATCGGTCCACGATCCCCAGCCTGACGAGAGCCTCTTCATAAGCGGCGACCATGGCCGCGGTCTGTTCAGGGACGAAGCAGCCATTCTTGATCAGTCGATATATCGCCATCTCCTAACCCTCAGCTAAATTGCTCGCCTGCATCTAGGCGATAGTTAGGTATCCGGGTTCTCGCTTTGCGTGTGTCGGCGCACAGCATCAAGTGGTCTCTTGTCGCCCTTCGTACCTTGACGCCGAGTGTGTTCCGCCTATGTTCTCACCATGGCTCACGATCGCGCCTATATCCTCGGCGGTTTCGCCACCGAATTCATCTATATCGCCTGCTGGCATTGTCCGCGGCGCGGCCGTTATCGCGTCGCAAACGCAATGACTTTTGGAAAGGATGCGCTCCCTCAGTATGCAGGAACACGGCAGAAGATCGCGAATATCATTCTGGAAAACCAGGACGGGAGGCCTATTCGCATCGTCAACTCGCAAGGCTCATTCTGGGAATTCGACAAAGAAGGGCGGATAGACGCAGGCCTTCAGGACACAGTGGCCCAATTCATGTCGTTTGCGTTCGAGCACGAAAGTAATAACTCGAAGGTCATCGACTTATCACCGAAATTAAAGCGACGTGAATTTGATGCCGAACAGCGATGGACTCTCACTAAAGATGATCTCGATCGCATAACGAAGGATATCTGGCCCGAGTCTAAAGACGTGCGGAACGAGGTCAAAACCGTCAAGGGGGTATCGCTAAAAAAGCCACCGCTTACTTATGAGGCGAAACAGGCGCTCGCCGAAATCTCCAGCAAAGTCGGCTCCATCGAGTTTCAAATCGAGATGCTATCGGAGCCTGCGCTCAAAGGTCTTGCATTCGAAGCACGCCAATTAGCGACCTCGTATTGGGAAGAACCCCCGTCCATTTGAAAGACGGGCCGAAGCGCTGGTGCACAGTGCGCCGAAGCTGACGCGGCTCGAGATAACGCGCATGGAAACTGCGTTCGGCTGGCTGGCCGAGCTGCGTGCCCACGACGCCGGCATGGCGCTGCAGCTCATGTATTGGGCGAACTGGATGGCGCGGCGGAGGAAGCTGCGCGATTTGTGCAAGTCGAAGAAATGGGCGTATTCGACATTTCAGATGAGAGCCAACCGGGCCAGGAAGTGGATCGCCAATCATATTATTAGCCGAGGCGACGCTCTCTTTTAGGCAAAAATCGTCACGCAGCTTCAACGTCCGGTTTTCTACTTACCAGACGTAACGGATTGTTCCTGTCCCGGAATAGATATCAGAGCCTGAGGCGAGTTCGCCGTCGAATTTGGCGATAATCGATAACGCGGGAGTCAGCCAAAGTTGGGCGCCATCGGTGACGAGCGCTGAGTTGCGCGGAATTTTCGCACCAAAAACGGTAAAGTTCGACCCAGGCAAAGTCTGAAATACCGCGGTGAGTGACGGCGTGCTCACAAAATCATGCGCCCACGCCGTGCGAGTGAAGAGATCAATCCGGGTTCCGCCAAATTGTACAAGGGTGTCGCCACGCAAGCCGAGTTCGGTCCTGACGTCGGTCGCATCGGCGGAATTGTAATTGAGCCCGAAGCCGGCGCCACCAATGTCGCGTTCGCTATACGCCGGCGTATGGAAATCTTGCGGCTGCACGGCGGCATAAGGAACAATCGTGACCGGAGACTGCAAGATCGGGAGCGGCAAGGCGACTGGAATTCGATAACCGCCTTCGATGCGTCCGCCGTAGCTCTGCGCATCGAAGTTGGCGGATAGCGAGTCACCCAACGCCTGACGGTTTGTTGTGATCCAGTGATTTGCAAAGCCGAACGCGCCGGCGACGTAGAAACGACCGAAGCGCGTTGAGCCGTAAACACCGGCCTGGAAGGCGTCGCCCTGGCCGCCGCCAAGCCCGTCCGACAGTCCCCAGTTCATCCCGGCGCCGGCGAGAGCTAAACCAATGACAGTGTTGGCGTTCACATGATAATCGAGTCCGGCAGCAGACCCGTAAGCCGCGGCCGTGACGTTGTGACTGCCGACCGTTGCGCTGCCAGAAAAATTGCCGATGCCGCCGTAGCCGGAAACCCAGGCTGAATAGTGCGGTTGATAAACGAGCGGGGCCGGGCCCTTCGTCACGGCAAGCGCCATCATGGCGCGTTGGGCAGGTGATGCGTTCTGTGTTTGATCAGCGTAGGCAAGCGGGCCACCGTTGGTCGTCATCACGCCGGAGGGGCTGTCAGGGAAATCGTCACCCCCGCGTCCGTCGACAAACGGATCGACCAAGACCGACAGAAAGTCATCCATCATTTCGAAGGCGGCGGCGTTGGCGCCTGTGGACGCTTCACCCGAAAGCTGCGTCATCGCCTGAGCTAGCTGTGGGCCAGTGAGATTGTAGAGATTCTGGATAGCCGCCGGTCCATTGCTTCCCTGATTTGAAGCGGCATCGATTGCGGTCGCGACATTAAACTGATTGTGAGAGGCATTAGCTGGAAGATTTTCGACGAGACCGAGAGCTTGCAGCAAGGTGATGATCAGTTCGCCATCGCCTGCGCCGACACCTGCCAATAGAAGTGGGTCGAGCCCGGTATCGTAGGAGCCGCCTCCACCGGCTACCCGGCCGCCGTCGCCGCCGGAATAACCACCGCCGCCACCGCCACCGCAGGAACCATTGCCGGAACCGCCACCGCCAAATCCGCCCGCGGCCGGGCCAGCGCCGCCGGCCAAGCCACTCGCCCAGTCGGTGCCGCCTTGACCGGGGTTGAAGTCGGATGCGCCATCGCCGTAAAACCCAGCTCCCCCGGAGCCCCAGGAACCAGAGGAAACAATACCTCCTTGACCGAGGTCCATCGTTTTTGTCGTTGGAGTATATGTTTCGTTGGAACCACTTGCGTTCGTCCCGTATGGGGTAAGCGAAGCGTCTGTACCGTTCTGAAGGACCTGCATGCGCGTGCCGCCGCCACCGCCAGCAACGATCAACGGGTCTCCAGAGGAGTCCACGAAGAACGTGCCGCCGCCGCCGCCGCCACTGCACCCATCAGACGTTCCCATGCCGCCCACCGCATATTGGTAGGTTTGGCCCCTGCGGAAATTGAAGTCGCCAATCACCTCGGCGCCGCTGCCGCCAGTAAACCCAGCCTGCGCAGACACCCCTGCGGCGCCAATTGCCTCGACGGAATAGCGGCCAGACGTCGGAGCGGCGAACGTCCCGACCGAGCCTGTATAGGTATATGTATAGACGGTTGCCGCGACTGCATTTACGTTGCCAGCGAGCAAGGCAAGGCTGGCGAATGCCGCGGCAGCGGCGCTAGATGAATTGCGCCCCATCTGATTCCCCCCGGAAACAAATCAATTAATAGTGCAGTGTTAGCTACTACTTGATTGGGAATCTACACGCAAAGGCCGACCACACAGTCGCCGTGGCGCTGGTGTCTATCGAAAAGGTAGAGCAGCGGCAGATTCGCCACAGCGGAGGGTGGGATCATTTTGGAAAATCCGTTCATCCGTTCGGTGGTAAACCTGCAGCTCGGCAGATTGCTTTGCCATCTTCTCCTCGTAAGCAAGGCAGATTGGCAGATTGCCTCGCCTGCGCCTGATTGACCTTAGACTGCAAATCACCGCTACATGCGCGCATGTGATGGGCAAGCTGCGCCTGAGTCGCTAACCGCCATTCTGGAACCGGATCTGGACCGTCGACGTTAGAGGCGGGTACGATCTAACTCCCATGCTGACTGAGCGGCACACCTCGGATGTACAGGGTGCCGCCTTTTTAAGCGCTAGTCGTGCAAAGCCGGTGGCATCGCATTTTGAACTTTGCGCGACAGCGGGCGTTACCGCGCTATGTGGAGGTTCCATCTTAGAGATATTGCGGGGGCGAGCGTAGAGGTCAACGACACCGGCCAGCGCATTCTGACTGTTTACACTCCGCTGGCGACGGAAATGGGATCGCCCGATTGGGAGCGGTTCCGCGTATTGCGCGCCAAGCTGTTAGTCTTGGCTGATCCCCGAAAGGGCTTCGACGAGGTCAGAATCGCGACGTTACGACCGGACAGCTTTGATCAGGAACCCTACAGCCTCTTTGAGCTCGGCGATCCGATTGTTTAGATCAGGCCTTCCGTTCCGCTAAACCTTCCCGTGTGACCTTGAATGCGCCTTGAGGTAACCGGAGAATTCCTCGTCGGACATGACTCGAACCTGCTCTTCGATGCTTCGGTACCCGGAACATAGCAAAGCGGAATCCTCCGGGTAACTTCCGGTCCACAGCCAGCGCCCGACGCGGCGCAACAAACCAGCGATTTTCATCAGCACTCTCCGTTTCAGGAAGAACGGCAGAGCTGTAGTTACGCATACGAGGCGCGGCATGAAATTGACCTCAGTCAAATCATCAAATGTTGACGCGGTCGGCCACGATGCCGATGCCCGGGCGCTCCACGTCCGCTTCAAGAGCGGCGATCACTATGTCTATGCCGGCGTCGGTCGCGAGATTTTCGATCTAGCCATGGCCAGCGATTCCATCGGGCGTTTTATTGCTGCCCATGTGAAGGGAAAATTCGAGTTCACGAAGCTGGATCGCGAGGAAGCCGGTGGCAAAGATCATCTCGCTGAGCCAGATCAAGCGCCCGATGCCTCCGGAGGACATGATGGGACCGGAGAGCGTGTTCTGCGACAGGCCGATCCGGCCAGCTCCTGAGCTACGCGAATGGGCAGTCAACACATTCATCGATCCCGATGGCCCGCTCGCCAACGAGGATCATATCCATCTGGTCGACGCTGACATCGGATTTCTCTGGGCTGCGGCACCAAACACGCGGCAGATGAACAGCGTCGTCGGCGAAGCCGAGATGCCGACGTTCCGCTGCGGCAAATGGCAGAAAGCTCGGCAGGAACAGCAGATCGCGGAATGGTTCGGATCAGTTCCGGACTTCCTGATTACGATCTTCGCCCCTTATGCCGCGGCCTGCGATGACGCGAGCTTCTGTGCGCTCATAGAACACGAATTGTTCCACTGCGGCCAGGAGCGCGACGAGTTCGGGGCACCGAAGTTCAAGATGAGTGGCGAGCCGGCCTTTGCGCTGCGGTCGCACGATGTTGAGGAATTTGTCGGTGTGGTGGCCCGCTATGGCATCGGTGCCGCCGCCGGCAGAACCGCTGATCTGGTTCGTGCCGCAAACAAGGGCCCGCAGATCGCGGAATCTCTCATTCACGGCGCCTGCGGAACATGCGGGCGCAAGGTCGCCTAAATGATCTCGCCAGATTCGACGAGCCTTTTGAATTCCGAATACGAATAAAACCGATGATGATATTCGAAAACGTAAGTCCAATCGAAGCGCCTCTCAAAGGCCAAGATATTTCTCAGTTCGTTTGAAGCTGTGATTGCGACATCGACCGGTTGGCCTTGTTGATCGGATCGGAAAATTTTGAAACGCGGGCTGGGCTCACCTGAAATTTGAATCTCTGACACGCCGTCCTCCTTGAGGACACCGCCCTAATCGTAGCCGGTCGAAATGGCAAGCGCACCCAAACTCACCAACGAAGTTCGCGCCTTCGTCGTTCAGTCGCTGGCGATGTTCGATAGCCCGAATACCGTTGCCGAGTCGGTCAAGAAAGAATTCGGGATCGAAATCACTCGGCAATCGATCGAACATTACAACCCAACGTCGCGCCAAGGCCATGATCTGGCAAAGAAATGGGCAGATCTGTTCGAGGCGACGCGCAAAGAATTTCTCGACGATACCAAAGCCATTGCGATCTCGCATCGTTCCGTCCGGATCAGGGCGTTGCAGCGAATGGCCGCCAAGGCCGAAGAGATGGGCGGCCTCTATACCAATCGGCGGGAGCTTACGGGCCGCAGCGGAGGGCCGATCGAAACCGTCAGCACTCAGATGACCGCGAAAGAGGCGGCGGATGCCTATGCCGCAACCCTCGACGGTACAGGCTGAGGCGTGGCCGCCAAACTATGTCGATGTCTTCGCCTGGCGTCAGCAGCAGGTTTTGCGGTTCCGCGGCAACCCGGCTCTGATCCGAGGCGCCTTCGAATATTATCGGACGCGGCCGGCTGAGTTCATCAATCATTGGGTCGATACTTACGACCCGCGGAATGCCGCTGGCGCAGTCCCGGCGCGCATCCCGCTGATCCTGTTCCCGCGGCAGGCCTGATGGGACAGGAGTCGGGCCTCGTCGAGAAATGCGGCGACATGGGCGCGACGTGGATCTGCTGCGCCATTTCAGTCTGGCTCTGGCTATTCTGGCCGGGATCATCTGTCGGGTGGGGAAGCCGAAAAGAACAGCTCGTCGACAAGATCGGCGATCCGGACAGTATCTTCGAAAAGATGCGGATGATCGTCCGTTATCTGCCGCGCGAATTCTGGCCGTTGGGTTTCAAGCCTGACGATCACATGACGTACATGAAGTTCGTCAATCCGGTGAGCGGCGCCACGATCACTGGCGAGGCCGGCGACAACATTGGCCGCGGTGGCCGGAAACTCATCTATTTCAAGGATGAGAGCGCTCATTATGAGCGGCCGGAAAAGATCGAAGCGGCGCTTGCGGACAATACCCGCGTCCAGATCGACATATCCTCGGTCAACGGCTTAGGGAACGTCTTTTACAGACGACGTGAAGCTGGGGTGGATTGGGTTCCGGGCGCCGAGATCGCGCATGGTCGCACCAACGTCTTCGTCATGGATTGGCGCGATCATCCCGCCAAGACTGAAGCCTGGTATGCGCAGCGGAAACGGAAGGCCGAAGATGATGGCCTCCAGCATGTTTTCGCACAAGAGGTCGATCGAAATTATGCCGCCGCGGTCGATGGCATTATCATCCCAGCCGAATGGGTTAAGGCCGCAATCGGGGCTCACGAAAAGCTCGGTTGCGACGATACCGGAGGCTGGGCTGCCGGGCTTGATGTCGCTGACGGTGGCGGAGATCGTAATGCTCTTGCCAAACGCAAGGGATCGATTCTTAAGTCGGCAGAGGAATGGGGCGAGCGCGATACCGGGATGACGGCGCGCCGTGCTGTTTCATCCTGTGACGGCCTCGGCTCCATCGAACTGCAGTATGACAGCATCGGCGTCGGCTCCGGCGTCAAGGCCGAAACCAATCGGCTTGCCGACGAAGGATTATTGCCTGGCCAAATCACGATCATGCCGTGGGGCGCCAGTGAGACGCCCATCGATCCAGACGGCCATGTCGAGCCGGACGACGAAAACACTCCGCTCAACAAGGATTTCTACGGAAACCTCAAGGCTCAGGCCTGGTGGCGGTTGCGGCGCCGCTTCGAGCGCACTTGGCGTGCGCTCAATGAGCCGGGCTTCACGTGGAAACGGCCGCGGCGGGCTATGGCCTTACCGCGTCACGCCGATCGGTCTTGATCCGGTCGCCAACCTTTATCGGAATCAGCGATGGCGCCACGACCATAGACCATACATTCATGGCCAAGCTCAGTGAGCTGTCGATACAGGCCATAACCACAGGGGCCAGCTTCATAACAGAAACGCAACTGCTGACCATTCTTGCTTAGACGCTCTGCAAGCTTGCCGATGTGATCGCCGCGGTTCGGGAAATTGCCAAGGTGGCACACCTCGCCAGTGCGTCCCTCCTTTGCGAGCGCGACCGAAATCGTGGCCTTGCGGACTTCCATACCCACGAAGGATATTGTTCATCAGGTCCGTCCCCCATGTCTGAGGCTCGGCGCCGGCCAATCCGACGCAACCCTCGATGGAAATGCCGCGGAACGGGCCGCCAGCCCAGTCAGACCGCGAACATAGGGTCTAGCCTCGATGCGCCGACAGGGTGTGGAGACGACCAAAAAGCTCAATTCCGGCGCAATTCGTAAGGTTGCATATTGCCCCGCCTTCGTCTAAGCCTAACTTGGAGCAGGTGAGAGCCTTGATGCGGACATATCTTATCGTAAGCTGGGCGCTGGAGACGGGACGGAGATAGGCTCCGCTCTCGCATCTGGCGCTGCTTGAGGCCCTCTGGGGCCTTTTTTATTGCCAAATTTCCTAAATCCCGCAGAAAGCACACGCGGAGGGCGAGATGACACGCATAATGACCGGCGCGGAAATGGTGGTCGAGGCCCTGAAGGATCATGGCGTCGATACCCTATTCGGCTATCCGGGCGGCGCCGTTCTGCCGATCTACGACGTGCTCTATCACCAGACCGAGCTGCGCCATGTCCTAGTCCGCCACGAGCAGGGCGCTGGCCATGCGGCCGAAGGCTATGCTCGCTCCACAGGGCGGCCGGGCGTCATGCTCGTCACCTCGGGCCCCGGCGCGACCAATGCGATCACGGCGTTGACGGATGCGTTGATGGATTCGATCCCAGTGATCTGCATCACCGGGCAGGTGCCGACGCATCTGATCGGCTCGGATGCCTTTCAGGAATGTGATACAGTCGGCATCACCCGGCATTGCACCAAGCACAATTATCTCGTCCGTTCGATCGAGGATCTGCCGCGCGTGCTGCACGAGGCTTTTTACGTCGCGCAGCACGGCCGCCCGGGTCCCGTCGTCATCGACATCCCAAAGGATGTGCAATTCGCGCGCGGCGAATATTTCGGGCCGAAGAACGTCGAGCACAAGACCTATCACCCCCGCCTCGAGGGCGACCCCGAGAAGATCGAAGAGGCGGTGACGATGATGGCGGCCGCCAAGCGGCCGGTCTTCTATACCGGCGGCGGCGTCATCAATTCAGGCCCCGAGGCGTCGCGGCTGTTGCGCGATCTCGTCGCCGCGACGGGGTTCCCGGTCACATCGACCTTGATGGGTCTCGGCGCCTTTCCGGCGCACGACCCAAAATGGCTCGGTATGCTCGGCATGCACGGCACATTCGAGGCCAACAATGTGATGCACGATTGCGATCTCATCGTCGCCGTCGGCTCACGCTTCGATGACCGGATCACCGGCCGCCTCGACCAGTTTTCGCCCGGCTCGAAGAAAATTCATATCGACATCGATCCGTCTTCGATCAACAAGAACGTCAAGGTCGATCTCGGCATCATCGGCGATTGCGCCCATGTGGTTGCGGCGCTGCTCGCCCGCTGGAAGGCGCGCGGCTGCCAGACGGATGCTGTGGCGCTGCAGAATTGGTGGGCGCAGATCGATAAATGGCGGGCGCGTAAATCACTCGCCTATAAGAACTCGAATAATGTCATCAAGCCGCAATATGCGATCGAGCGGCTTTATGCGGCGACCAAGGGACGCGACACCTACATCACGACGGAAGTCGGCCAACATCAGATGTGGGCGGCACAGCATTTCCATTTCGACGAACCGAACCACTGGATGACCAGCGGCGGCCTCGGCACGATGGGCTACGGCCTGCCTGCCGCAATCGGCGTGCAGATGGCGCATCCGCACGCACTTGTCGTCGATATCGCTGGCGAGGGTTCGATCCTGATGAACATTCAGGAGCTTTCGACAGCGGCGCAATATCGTCTGCCGGTGAAGATTTTCATCCTCAATAATGAATATCTTGGCATGGTCCGCCAGTGGCAGGAATTGCTGCACGGCGGGCGCTATTCAGAGAGCTATTCGGAGGCGTTGCCCGATTTCGTCAAACTGGCGGAATCATTCGGCGGTCATGGCATCCGTTGCTCAGACCCGGCCGATCTCGATGCGGCAATTGCCGAAATGATCGAGACGCCGAACATGGTTGTCTTCGATTGTCATATCGACAAGACCGAGAATTGCCTGCCGATGATTCCATCCGGCAAGGCGCATAATGAGATGATTCTGCCGGATACGGAGGAAGCGATCGGCGATGTGATCGATTCCGCCGGCAAAGTCCTGGTTTGAGATCGGGGATGGCTGAGATGAACGCCCCTATCGCACCGCTTTCGCCCTATTCCTCTGCGCTTGGCAAAGAGAACGTCGAGACGCATACGCTCTCGATCGTTGTCGACAACGAGCCGGGTGTGCTCGCCCGCGTGGTCGGGCTCTTCTCGGGCCGCGGCTATAATATCGATAGCCTGACCGTCGCAGAATTCGCCCATGCGGAGCATCTCTCGCGTATCACGATCGTAACCTCCGGACCGGCCGCGGCAATCGAGCAGATCGGTCATCAGTTGAACCGGCTTGTTCCCGTCCACAACGTCAAGGACTTGACGCTACGCGGCAATGCGATTGAGCGCGAACTGGCGATGATCAAGGTCGCTGGCACCGGCACGCCACGCCAGGAGGCTTTGCGGCTTGGTGAGATTTTCCACGCTCGCGTCATCGACACGACGACGGAATCCTTCGTCTTTGAACTGACCGGTCCGGCGAAGAAGATTGATGAATTCGTCGAACTGATGCGG
Source organism: Methylovirgula sp. (assembly GCF_037200945.1). Classification (NCBI taxonomy): domain Bacteria; kingdom Pseudomonadati; phylum Pseudomonadota; class Alphaproteobacteria; order Hyphomicrobiales; family Beijerinckiaceae; genus Methylovirgula; species Methylovirgula sp. The sequence goes on along the minus strand of NZ_JBBCGP010000001.1, from coordinate 1,396,163 downwards.
CCGCTCGGCCTCGTCGAGGTCGCGCGGACTGGCGTCGCCGCCATGTCGCGCGGCAGAGAGCCGACCTGAAACTTTGACTTCAACCTGAAGGCCGCAGCGCGGCCCACTAACCGGGAAAACTCGTCTATGCGCGTATATTATGATCGTGACGCCGACCTCAATCTCATCAAGGGCAAGAAGGTCGCCATCGTCGGATACGGCAGCCAGGGCCATGCGCATGCGCTGAACCTGCGCGATTCCGGCGTCAAAGATGTCATCGTTGCCCTGCGCGAAGGTTCGACCTCCGCAAAAAAGGCTGCGGCAGAGGGCCTCAAGGTCATGTCGGTCGCCGAAGCCGCGAAGATCGCCGACGTCGTGATGATGCTGACGCCCGACGAATTGCAGAGCGACATTTATCGCGAACATCTCGCGCCTAACCTTAAGGAGGGTGCGGCGCTGCTTTTCGCGCATGGGCTCGCGATTCACTTCAATCTCATCGAACCGCGCAAGGATCTCGATGTGCTGATGGTGGCGCCGAAGGGCCCCGGCCATACCGTACGCTCGGAATATAAGCGCGGCGGCGGCGTGCCCTGTCTCATCGCGGTGGCACAGGATGCCACGGGTAATGCACACGATCTCGCGCTCTCCTATGCCTCGGCCATCGGCGGCGGCCGCGCCGGCATTATTGAGACGAGCTTCCGCGAGGAATGCGAGACCGATCTCTTCGGTGAACAGGCTGTGCTCTGCGGCGGCCTCGTCGAATTGATCCGCGCCGGTTTCGAAACGCTGACCGAAGCGGGTTACGCGCCGGAGATGGCCTATTTCGAATGCCTGCATGAAGTAAAGCTGATCGTCGACCTCATCTATGAGGGCGGCATCGCCAACATGAATTACTCGATCTCGAACACCGCCGAATATGGCGAATATGTCAGCGGCCCGCGCATCGTGACGCCCGAGACCAAAGCCGAAATGAAGCGTGTTTTGAGCGACATTCAGACCGGCAAATTCACCCGCGATTGGATGCTCGAAAACAAGGTCAACCAGACTTCGTTCAAGGCGAGCCGCGCCCGCTCGCAGGCACATCCGATCGAAGAAGTCGGCGCTAAGCTGCGCGGGATGATGCCGTGGATCGGCGCCAATAAGCTCGTGGATAAGGAAAAGAATTAAATCCGCATTGTTTAAAAGCGTGAGCTCGTTGGGTGGCCGGCTGCCCGGCGGGGGGACACCACAGGTGTTTCCAAAACTGGCGGAGGCCGGCCTTCTCAACGCGGCAAGCAGGATTGGATGGCCAATTGTTGTAGCTGGGGCATTCGTGCTTCAGTGAGCTAAGTGAAGTCTTGATGCTCCTATGGGCCCTGATTCGAGGCTGGCCCCTTAGCGAGATAATCCTTGAGGAGCAGGGCCCGGGCACCGTTAGCAGTCGCCGATGGATGCCCGTCTCCGGCTATCATCAACTGCGTGCCGGGCGAAAATGTCTTGGGAGTTAGATATACATCCAAGACGCTTATGCCCGCGTCGCGTAGCCGTTTTTGGATCCGTGCGTCTGTGAAGGCTGATTTATCCAGATATGGACCGACGTACGGAATGTATAAAATTATCAGGCGACCACCATATTTTTGCTTCACCAGTTGTGCGGATCGAGCGAATTCGGCAATGTAAAGTTCTACATCTGCGTTACTAACGGGTTTTGTGATCGACCCGGCAAATCGACTGAATAGCGAGCTTCCTGAAACGATGTCGCTGAGAGCCCGCCGCCATCCTTCTAGGCAGGCGCCCTGGTAGAAAGGGGTTCCGTCGCGCAGCGTGTAACGCGGTGCTCTGGACATGAATCCCGGGCGGCACGCAGACCGCTCGATAAGCCAATTGCCCGTCTCATAGATAAATAGCTTCGTGTTGTTCAGAAGCGGATCAAACATTCCGGTTTCTATCGCGCGCAGAAATTGCTGTGGTCCGTAACCGGGAAATCCGAAATTGAGCACATGGACTTTGCGCCCTGTGATATCGGCATAGATCTGCGGCAGCGTTTCGGAATCCGGCAAACCCTGGCCGAATGGTACGCGTCCGAGAGGCGCCGCCTTGCGGGTTGATTGAGTTTCGGCTCAGCATGTGGCCTTAAGTCTATACTTAAGGTCGGTTTGATGAGAGCTGAGGTCCTGACCGGGGTTGAGCGCCGGCGCCGATGGTCGGACGACGAGAAGGCGCGGCTCGTTGCCGAGACACTGGTGCCTGGCGCGAAGGTCTCAGCCGTTGCGCGTCGATATGGGATTTCTGCGAGCCTTCTGTTCTTCTGGCGCCGCCGGGCACGCCTGGATGTTGAAGCGCCACTTCACTTGGTCCCGGTGAGGATCGCGTCATCGGATGGGAGTGAGGTTGCCCCGGCCATCGTCGCGTCGCCTGGGCCTGAAAGACGGAGGTATCCGGACGAAGCGATTTTGAGGCGTTCGCCTGTCATCGAGTTGGATTTTGAAAGCGGTGCGCGGCTGCGGATTTTTGATGTTGCCGATGCGGGATTAGTGAAGACGGTCATCGAGGCCATGACACGCTGATGCTCACAATCCCGGGGAATGTGCGCGTCTGGCTTGCGACAGGGCATACGGACATGCGGCGCGGCTTCCGGAGCCTTGCGTTGCTTGTGCAGGAGAGCCTCAAGCGTGATCCGCATGCTGGCGATCTTTACGTTTTTCGCGGCCGGCGCGGCGATCTCATTAAGGTAATCTGGTTTGATGACCAAGGGGCATGCGTGTTTTCGAAGCGATTGGAACATGGCCGTTTCCTATGGCCCTCGATGGCGGACGGTGTCGTTACGATAAGTGTTGCCCAGCTTTCTTATCTTCTTTCCGGGATCGACTGGCGTATGCCGCGGGAGACGTGGCGTCCGAAAGCGGCGGGATAATCTGTGACGGATTGACTCGGGCGCAGGATCCGAGGCGATTTTTGCCTGCGAATATGGTTGGATCGGGTCGTGACAGACGCTTCCGATCCGCTTCCTTCCGACCTTGCAAGTGCCCATGCGCTGATCTTGGCGCAGCGGGAGCTTTTGGCCAATGAGCAAGCGTTGAGGATCGTCGCCGAGAGCGCGGCAAAGGTCGGCGCCTTGGAGATCGAACGCCTGAAATTGATGCTGGCGAAAGCCCGTCGGGCGCAGTTCGGCCAATCCTCGGAACGCGGCAGGCTTCTGATCGAGCAGCTTGAGCTTGCAATCGAAGATCTCGAGGAGACGCAGGCCGCCGAAGCGACAAGGGTGGAAATTGCGGCGCCGGAAGCCGCCAGGGAAAAGCGCGCCCGTGGCCCGCGGGGACCGCGTAAGCTGCCTGACGATCTACCGGTCGAACGGATCGTCGAGCCGGCCCCTTGCTCCTGCGGCAAATGTGGCGGACGGCGCCTGCGCAAGCTCGGTGAAGTCGTCTCCAAGACGCTGGAATGCGAACCGCGGCGCTGGAAAATCGTCGAGCGCGTGCGGGAGAAGTTCTCGTGCCGCGACTGCGAAGGTATTACCGAGGCGCCAGCACCCTCGCATCCGATCCCACGTGGTTTTGCCGGTCCGAGCCTGCTTGCCATGGTGCTCGTCTCCAAGTTCCTGCTGCATCAGCCGCTGAACCGTCAAAGTGATGCCTGTGCCCGCGAGGGCATCGAGATCGATACCTCGACGCTCGCCGATTGGGTCGGCGCCTGCGTCGTCGCGCTCGATCCCCTTGTTCAGGCGATCCGAGTTCATGTTCTTCGGGCAGACCGCATTCATGCCGATGACACCAGGGTTCAGGTTCTTGCGAAATTGAAGACGATCACCGGGCGATTGTGGACCTACGTTCGTGACGATCAGCCTTTTGGCGGCACTGACCCGCCAGCGGCCTTTTTTGAATACTCACGCAATCGCGCCGGAGAACATCCGCAACGGCATCTGGTCGACTATGTCGGCATCATGCAGGCGGATGCCTATCAAGGCTATAACGAGCTTTACAAGCTGGCGCGTCGGCCTGCGCCGATTCTCGAGGCGGCGTGCTGGGCGCATTGGCGGAGACACTTCTTCGATCTGGCGAAGGATGGAAAGGCGCCGATCGCGATCGAGGCCGTGCACCGCATGGATGAACTTTTTGAAATCGAGCGTATGATCAACGGCAAATCGCCTCGAGAGCGTCTCGCCGTCCGTCGTGAGCTGTCGAAGCCGCTGGTCGATAGCCTTGAGACTTGGTTGTCTGAGCAGCGTGCGCGGCTCTCTGCCAAGAATGACACAACGAAGGTCATCAATTATGGCCTCAGCCGCTGGACGGCCTTCACACACTTCCTGGAGGATGGCCGCGTTTGCCTCAGCAATAATGCCGCCGAACGCGCGGTGCGTGGAATCGCCGTCGGCCGCCGCAACTGGACATTCGCGGGCTCCGACGAAGGCGGCCGCCGTGCCGCATCGGTTTATACATTGATAGAAACCTGTAAGCTGAACGACGTCGATCCGCAGGCTTGGCTCACCGACGTCCTGGCGCGCCTCCCCGACCATCCGGCAAAGGAGATCAGCCAACTATTGCCATGGGCATGGAAAGCTGCGCGCCAATCCGCGCAGGCTGTGGCCGCCTAAACAACTACCCTTCGTCGAACCCAGATCCGCCTGCGGTGCAAACCGGATGCGTACGCCGAATGTGAACGAGTCGCCGAAGAAGGCGACAGTGGGATCGCCCGGACCTGATTGCGTTCGACGCAACAGCTGATTATCGATCGTGTAATCGACGTTGTAGATCAGACGTCCGTCGACGCCTGTTCTGGCGGCGTGATAGGTGCCGGGAGCAGAAGGCCCCCAGCCCAAAATTGGCCGGGAAACGGAGAAACCCCGCGTATTGATGGCCTGGTCGGGTTGCATGGCGGTTGCCCGACCTCGATCAAGGACAATCCCAAGACTGTCGCGGCTATCGCAGTCGCTGTGTTCCGCAACCCGCCATGAAGTCCGATCGCTAAATCGACAATCAGCAGGAAGGCCAGAAATTCGTATGCTGCCTGAGAATACTTGGAGTGGGTCAGCGATACGACATAGGCCAGTCCGCAAAGTAACAGCGGAAATACGGCAAAGATAATAAACCGGCGTCGAACAATTGCTGACATCATCACCCCGATATATTTTCCCTCGCGTCTGTGCACCTTCTTAACTGCTCTGTGGTGCGCACGCGAGACCGGTGAGACCGCAAAAATTTCGAAGGGAGTTGCGGTCCGCGACCTTCAGGATGTTCCAGAGTTCTTTCAGCCTCTGGCTTGACCCGCGAGAAATCGGGTGCATATACATCAATACAAGCGCATATGCGCCTATTAGCTCATGGAGAGACGGATGAATATCGAAGGATCGGTCGCGTTGGTCACGGGCGCCAACCGCGGCCTTGGCAAAGTCTTGGTTGAGCAATTGCGCGCGTGCGGCGCCAAGAAAATCTACGCTGGAGCGCGCGACCCGTCGAAGGTCGCTCATTCTGGCGTTGAGCCGGTGAAACTCGATATTACGAGTGCCGCCGACGTCGAGGCTGCGGCCAAGGCCCTGAGCGACGTCACCCTGGTCATCAACAATGCCGGCGTTGCGTCTTTTTCCTCGCTTGCCGACGACGGCTCGCTGGAGATCGCTCGAAAGGCGATGGAAACAAATTATTTCGGCACTTTACGCGTCGCCAATGCTTTCGCGCCGATCCTCGCCAAGAACGGCGGCGGCGCCCTCGTCAATATGCTCTCTGTCTTGACCTGGATCACCTATCCATCGCTTGCCGCCTATTGCGCGTCGAAATCGGCCGCCTGGGCGCTCACCAATGCCCTGCGGCAGGAATTGAAAGCGCAAGGCACGCTTGTTGTCGGGGTTCACGCCGGGTTGATCGACACCGATATGGCCGCCGGGGTCGAGGCGCCGAAGGTCACGCCGGAACAGGTCGCGAAAGCCATCCTCGATGGGGTCGCAGCGGGGCACGAGGAGGTACTTTCTGACGATCCCTCGCGCCATATCAAGGCAGCGCTTTCAAACCAACCGGGGCCTTACCTCTAGGCCGGCTTCACGCGCTCGCCGTTAAAACCTCTATTGTCTGGATGCTGGCACAGTCTTAGTCTTACTGCGTCATAAATTTCGTAGCCTGACTTTCTTGATCGGTCGTGCACAGCAGGGACATCGCGCGAGTTGTCTGGCGAGCGCGACCGTTAATCGTCGTCGCATGGTCGCGATGGAGTTTGGGATGTGACGTTCTGTGCGCAGCGGCAGAGCCGCGGGGTCGCTGATTGGCGGAAAGACAAGGCGTTTGGAAGACCCCGCCGGGACGCATGCCCGAGGGGGGAATCGTCTGCCTTTCGCAGATCAGGAATCCATAGGAGGCAATGCACAGCGTCGCGTGATGATGGAAGCCGCGCCAGCCGCGGCCTTCGAAGTGCCCCAGGCCGATCTCCTGCTTGAGATCCTGATAATCGCGCTCGATGCGCCAACGCAGCTTTGTAAGGTCAACCAGACGCGTGAATGCGATTTTCTCCGGCAGCGTCGAGAACCAGTATTTTATCGGTTCAGCTTCGCCCTTGGGCCACTCGATCAATAGCCATTCTTCAAGCCGCGCCTCGGACAGATTGTAATCGCGATGGGCGGCACGAACGCGCAGGCGTGCGAAACGCGAGGTGAGCGGCTCGGCGGTTCCTTCGCGCCATGTGACCGTGCGCCAGGCTTTGGCCGGCAGGCTCTGCGCCAGCGCCTTCACCGAGATCGGTTGGTGGTGGCTGTCGCGGCGCATCAGGCTGGGTGGGCGGCCGCGGCCTGACCACGCCTTGGGACGAGCCGGTGCGGTGCCCGGCGCCCACACTGTGGTGTTGGGCAGAATGCCGGCGACATAGGTCAAGCCCAAGGCGGCAATGGCCCGGCGCAGCTCCGTGTTGGCGCCATAGCCAGCGTCCATCAGGACGACGCCGCGAGGCAGTCCCGCGTCATAGGCCGCGCGGATTTGCGCGAGCGCGATCTCGGGCTTGGTCTTGAAGCCGATCTCCTGAGGCACATGGGCTTTGCACCGCCGCAGTTCGTCGTCGGCCCAGTCGTGCGGAAGATAGAGCTGATAAGCTACCGGCAGGCTGGCGTGCCTGTTGGCCAGCGACAGCGAGACGGCGACCTGACAATTATCCTGCTTGCCCAGCTGGCCGCAATATTGCCGCGCCACGCCGACCGAATGCCGGCCTTTCTTGGGGAACCCTGTGTCATCGATGATCCACGCCTGGATTGGTCCATGGTCCTCGATCTTCGGCAGGACCATCTCCTGCACCTTGGCCAAAACCGCCTCATCGGACCAGCGTCCCTCACCCACGAAGTGCAACAGGGATTGGTGCTGTGCCGCCGTCCGTTCCGGCGCTGTCACCGCCGCCATCGGCTCAACGCTCTTGCGTTCGACCGGCATCAGAAGCCCGGTGCAATAATCGCGTAGCGGACGAGCTCGGTCCACATGACCGAGCACCCTCACCAGCCCTGCAACGTAACCCAAAACCGTTCCGCACAGCCATCCGTTCGAAGATCCATCATGGCCTCCGTGCCGAAATGAATCTCCCAAGCCTACGTGAGTCGCCTCCGCAAACCGCCGCGGCTTTCTGACTCAGTAAGATTAGCAGGCTGCTGAAAAGCCCTCTTCCTTTGCGGGGCTGATCGTGATTCCATTTCGTTGGGAGACAGCAGCATGCGCGGCAGTGACGAAGGTTCGGGACAGCTTTTCAGTTATGTTGATCTGGAGGCGCGGGTGCGCCGTGATCATCCGTTGCGAGTGATCCGCGCGATCGCCAACGAGGCGCTCGGCGCCATGGCGGCGGATTTCGCCGGCCTCTATTCGAAGGTCGGCCGTCCGTCGATCCCGCCGGAACGGCTGCTGCGGGCGATGCTGTTGCAGGCTTTCTATTCAGTTCGCTCGGAACGCCAGTTGATGGAGCGATTGGATACCGACTTACTGTTTCGTTGGTTTGTCGGGCTCACCATCGACGATCCGGTGTGGGATGCGACGGTGTTTTCCAAGAACCGCGATCGTCTGCTCGATGGGGCGATCGCCGCGAAGTTCCTCGCCGCCGTGCTGGCCCAGCCGCGCGTCAAAAGGCTGATCTCGTCGGATCATTTCTCCGTCGATGGCACGCTGATCGAGGCTTGGGCCTCGATGAAAAGCTTCAAGCCGAAGGACGATTCAGGGGATCAGCCGCCGTCAGGTCCTGGCCGCAACGCCGAGGCGGATTTCAAGGGTGAGAAGCGCTCGAACGAGACACATGCCTCGACCACTGACCCCGAGGCCCGACTTTATCGCAAGGGGCCGGGCATGGAAGCAAAACTCGCTTTCCTCGGCCACGCCTTGATGGAGAACCGTTGCGGCCTCATCGTCGATGCCTGTCTCACGCCCGCCAACGGCCATGGCGAACGCATCGCGGC